>NZ_JBLLNL010000002.1:0-319230 GCF_048158365.1 Denitraticella aggregata
TCTCCCTCGGGCGTGGCGCCCTCCGGATCCGGCCGTAACGCATTATGGAAGGCACTTGAGTCGGGCAGCGGCGGTAAGTCCTCACGCAGGGACTTGACCCGGCGCTGGTGTATTTTCCGCTTCATTGCGCTCGCATCCTCGAGACGTTCGTCGAGCTCGGTCGCGATCCTGACCAACACCTCGACCTGGCGTCGCCCGACATCGAGCGACGCGATGGTCTGATAGTTGGGAGAGGTCGATGTATGGGTCATGCAGGCTTCGTGAAAGGCCTGCTCGACGAGCACGATGTCACCCGGTCGCGCGATCGCCTGAACCACGATCTTGTTGCAGGTGGAGGTACCGTTGGTGGCGAAAAAGGTCTGTTTGGATCCGAATGCCCGCGCCGCCTTCTCCTGCGCCCGGTTGATCGGGCCGATGGGCTCGAGCAGGCTGTCAATTCCGCTTGAGGTGGCCGAGGATTCGGCCAGGAAGATGTTCATGCCGTAGAAATCACCCATGTCCTTGATCCAGTGCGAGCGGGTGATCGACTGGCCGCAGCGCTTCGATCGCGTCACGGGCCTTGCGCACGGTCTCGCCGTGCCGGCGCTTCGAAAGCGCCTGGGTGAGTTGCTCGCAGGCCATGCGCAGTGCGGTCCAGCGGTCGGTGCGCACCTGCTGGGCACTGTAGTACTCGGTCAACGACTTCTTGCTCTTGGCTGGCGTGTTCTTGACTGCGGTGTTCATGTGGCTTCTCCTTCATCGCCGCCCGGCCCGAGTTTGACACTTCCAGTTAGCACGTGCTGCCACATCGCCCATAGGACACAACTAAGAGTAGCTGCAGGCGCGGACCGCTGGACCGCATGCAGGGTGTTCTCGCGCG
Organism: Denitraticella aggregata; assembly: GCF_048158365.1. Classification (NCBI taxonomy): domain Bacteria; kingdom Pseudomonadati; phylum Pseudomonadota; class Betaproteobacteria; order Rhodocyclales; family Zoogloeaceae; genus Denitraticella; species Denitraticella aggregata. Next base: position 860 of record NZ_JBLLNL010000002.1, read on the forward strand.
ACAGCGCATAAAACGGCAACTCCTGAGCCGACTGCCGAAGTTGTGGGGTCGATCGCGGCGTTCGCCGCTCGGCTATTCTTGTGACCCGGCTTCTTTTTGGTGACGGATCGCAAGAATCGTCACAACGTCGTCCTTGGTGCGGTATCGGGCGACGTAACCGCTATCGCCAAATTCGATGACCCACTCGCGATACTCGGGCGGCAGATCCACAACGGGGCGGCCAAGCTGTGGTTGTCGACCGAGAATCCGGACTACTTTCAGGATCGTTTCGGCCGCTCGCTGGGCCGCAGCAGGATTCTTGGATCGCAAGAAATCGCGTAACCGTCGAAGGTCGCGTATCGCGCCGGGTGCGTATCTCACTTGTGGCATTCAGGCGCGGGCAGTTCGGTATCAGTCCCCCAACTGTCAAGCCACGCTTCCACCTCATCGGCAGTCGCGTGCAGGCCGGTCTCCTGGTATTCCTCCCAGGCCCTGAGCGCATCCTGATGGAAACTCTCGCGCTTCTCCTCACGCTCGACGTACTCTCGAATCGCCTCGCGCATGATCCAGTGCGTCGTCCGGCGGCGCACTTCCGCAATGTGTTCCATTCGGGCGCGCGTATCGGGATCGAGTTTGACCGACATCGGGCGGGCGGCAGTGGATGGCATCAGACTTTTCCCCAGGTGAGCTTGTGGGTATTACCTTATCACACCAGGCGTCAGCCTGCTCGACAAGCCTGGCCGTACAAACGCGAACTCTTCCCAACTTCGCCAAACGCGAAGGTCCCGTCACCGCTGAGCAATTTCCGTTCCGCCGTGTTGCGGCCTACAGTTGGCCCACGCAATGGAGGACGGCACACATGAAAGCATTGAATGGCATCAAGGTCATCGAGCAGGGGCAAATCATCGCAGGTCCCTTCGCCGGCAAGACGCTTGCGGAATTCGGCGCGGACGTGACCAAGATCAAAGCAGAGGGGACGGGTGCCCCGCTGCTTCGTGGACCGAACGATGCCCTGAAGCCACGCGATCCACCACTCAACCGCTGTTGCGCAGCCCGGCCGCAATCCCGTTGATCGACATGTGGATGCCGCGTTTGATGCGCTCGTCGTCGCTGCCGTCGCGGTGGCGGCGCAGCAGCTCGATCTGTACATGGTTGAGCGGATCGATGTACGGAAAGCGGTTCAGGATCGAGCGCTTGAGCAGCGGGTTGGCGTCGAGCAGTGCCTCCTGGCCGGTGATCCGCAACAGGCCGTCGATCGTGGCCGCATGCTCGGCGCGGATGCGGCCGAAGATCGATGTGCACAGCTCGGGGTCGCGCACCAGGCCGGCGTAACGGCTGGCGATCGCGATGTCGCTCTTGGCCAGCACCATGTCCATGTTGGACAGCAGCGTGGCGAAGAACGGCCATTCGCGATGCATGGCCTGCAGGCGCGCGAGGCCGGTCTCGCCGTGTCTGGCGACATAGGCGGTCAGCGCCGATCCGAAGCCGTACCAGCCTGGCAGCATCAGCCGGCATTGCGCCCAGCTGAACACCCATGGAATCGCGCGCAGGTCCTCGATGGCGGTGCTCTTCTTGCGCGAGGCGGGCCGGCTACCGATGTTCAGGTGCGCGATCTCGTCGATGACGGTGGATTCACGGAAATACTGCTCGAAGCCCTCGGTACCATAGACCAGGTCGCGATAGGCGGCGAACGCGGTCGCCGACAGTTCGTCCATCGCGGCGAGGTAGGCTGGATCGGGCGCTGGGTCGGACTCGGCCAGCAAGCTTGCTTCTAGCGTCGCCGCGACCAGGACCTCCAGGTTGCGCCGTCCCACCTCGGGGTTGCCATATTTGGCGGCGATGACCTCGCCCTGTTCGGTCAGCCGGATCTGCCCCTGCACTGCACCGCCGGGCTGGGCGAGAATGGCCTGGTAGCTCGGTCCGCCACCACGCCCGACCGATCCACCGCGACCGTGGAACAGGCGCAGGCGCACGCCGTTTCGCCGAAACACGTCGATCAGCGCGATCTCGGCCTTGTAGAGCTCCCAGCCCGAGGTCAGGAAGCCGCCGTCCTTGTTGGAGTCGGAGTAACCGAGCATGACCTCCTGCTCCATGCCGCGCGACGCGAGCAGGTGGCGATAGACCGGAAGCGCCAGCACCCGGTCCATGACCGGACCGCTTGCCTGCAGGTCGCCGATGGTCTCGAACAATGGAATGATGTTCATCGCGAGCCGGCCGCTGCAGGGGTCGAGCAGGCCCGATTCCTTCAGCAGCAGCGCGACCTCGAGCAGGTCGGACACGCCGTCGGTCTTGGAGATGATGTAGTTCGGCACCGCGGCCGCGCCATAGCGCCGCTGCGCTTCGCGCGCCGCGTCAAAGATCGCCAGCTCGATGGAGGTGTCGTCGGAGTAGCGGTGCCAGGGCGAGCGCAGGGGCCGGGGCGAGCCCAGCTCGTCTGCCAGCAGCGCGATGCGCGCGTCCTCGTCGAGCGACAGGTAATTGCTGCCCGGGCGTGCGAGTTCGAGCAGGTCGGCTACGACACGTTCGTGGACATCCGAGTTCTGACGCAGGTCGAGGGGCGCCAGGTGAAAGCCGAACACGCCCACGGCCCGGCGCAGGCGGTGCAGTCTTCCGCGGGCGATCGCGGTCGAGCCGTGTGCGCTCAGCGAACGATGGACAACGTCGAGATCCGCGCGAAACGCCTCGGGTGCGTCATAGGGCGCCGCTGCCGCCACCGGATGGCGTGTCGGGGCCAAGCCGGTGAGTTGCGCATAGCTTGCCGCGAGTCGCGCATAGATGCCCGAAATCGCTCGCCTATAGGGTTCGTCGCTGCGATGCGGGGACGCGTCGGGCGATGCGTCGGCCAGCGCCAGCAGCTCGTCCGAGCCGCGCACCAGTAGTGACGCGAGCGACAGTTCGGCCCCCAGCGCATGGACTTCGTCGAGGTAATGGCCGAGCGCACGCTCGCTCTGCATGGACATCGTGCGCTCGAGGACATCGGCGGTCACGAAGGGATTGCCGTCGCGGTCTCCACCGATCCAGCTACCCACCTGCAGGAAGGCGGGCAACTCCGGCGGAACACCATCGCCGCTACGCGCCGCGAGTGCGTCCTCGAGCACACCATAGAGGCGCGGCACCTCGGCCAGAAAGGTGGTGTCGAAATGGCTCAGGCCGTTGGCAACCTCGTCCGCGACCGACAGCTTGACCGGACGGAGCATGCGCGTCTGCCACAGCGTCAACACCCCGCGGCGCAGCGACTCCTCGCTGGTGGCCCGTTCTTCCGGGGTCAGCATGACGCGGTCCCGCTCGTCGAGCAGGCGTGAAATCTTGGTCTGGCAGTTCAGGATGCTCTTGCGCTGAACCTCGGTCGGATGGGCGGTGAGCACAGGACTGATCAGCGCGGTGCAGAAGAAATCATGCAAGCCGGCTGAATCCAGCCCGGACTCGAAGGCGCGCCCGAGGGCGTGGGCGAGGCTCCCTTCGCGCGGCGCCGAACCGGCGATCAGGTGGGCCCGCGAGCGCCGGATGTGATGCTGATCCTCGGCCAGATTGGCCAGGTGCGAAAAGTAGCTGAAGGCGCGGACCACGTGCAGCGTGTCCTCGCGTGACAGGGCGTTGAGCATCGTTTCCAGCATGTTGCGCGCGGCCGGATCCTGGTCGCGGTGAAAGCGGATCGCCAGTTGGCGAACACGTTCTATCTGCTCGAAAACGGCTTCGCCCTCCTGCTCGCGGACGGTGTCGCCGAGTATCCGCCCGAGTTCCCGGATGTCGTGCTTGAGTGGTTCATCCTTGGGTTGCAGCTGATGGTCTGCCATTTCTTCGTCCTGTTCGTTGGTTGGGCGAGCATCACGCCATGCTGCGGCCAAGCGCGAGTGTCGCGGCGATGTTGCGTGCGGCGATCTCGACGTTGGCGCGGGCATCGTGCAAGGCCTTCGTGAGCGTACAGGGCCGGTTCAGCACGCTGAACACCGCGTCGATCCCATGCGCGTGTACGACCGCGGCATCGGCGCCGAGGCTGCCGGCGATGCCGATGACCGGCACGCTGTGGCGCTTCGCGACCCGCGCGACGCCGATCGGGGTCTTGCCGTGGATGGACTGGCTGTCGATGCGCCCCTCGCCGGTGATGACGAGGTCGGCGTCACCTACGGCATGATCGAGCCCGACCGCCTCGGTCACGATGTCGATGCCGGGCCGCAGCCGCGCACCGAGGAAGGCCAGCATCGCGGCCCCCATGCCGCCGGCCGCACCGCTGCCGGGCACTTCGGCAACCGCGACGCCGGTATCGCGCTCGACGATTCTTGCGAAATGCGCGAGTGCCGTGTCGAGCCGCTCGACCATGTCGGGGTTGGCACCCTTCTGCGGGCCGAACACCGCCGACGCACCGCGAGGCCCGGTCAACGGGTTGTCGACATCGCAGGCGACATCGATCGTGCAGTGGGCCAGACGCGGGTCCAGCGTGCCGAGATCGATGCGGGCGAGGCGTTCCAGCGCGCCCCCGCCTGCAACGAGTTCGGCGCCGTCGCCGTCGAGCAGTCGAGCGCCCAACGCCTGGGCCATGCCGGCGCCGCCGTCGTTTGTGGCGCTGCCGCCGATGCCGAGGATGAAGCGGCGCGCGCCGGCATCCAGTGCGGCGAGAATCAGCTCTCCGGTGCCGCGCGAGCTCGCCCGCAGCGGATCGCGTTGGGCCGACGGGACGAGGGCGAGCCCGCTGGCGGCGGCCATCTCGATCACCGCGGTCGTGCCGTCACCGGTGAGCCCGTAGAAGCCGGTGACCTGCTCGCCCAGCGGTCCGGTCACGGCGACCTCGATACGGCGACCGCCGGTAGCTGCGACCATCGCGTCGACGGTGCCTTCACCCCCGTCGGCCACCGGCATAAGCACATACTCGGCGTGCGGAAAGACCTGCCGGAATCCGGTTTCGATCGCGTGTGCGACCTCGAGTGCGGACAGACTCTCCTTGTAGGAATCCGGGGCAATGACGATCTTCATGGGTTGCCTCTTCGACCGCCTGGGCGTTATGCCTTCAACCGGTAGCCGGTCCTGAAAATCCACGCAACGATCGCCAGTGCGACGACGAGGAAGAGCAGCGTCATGCCCAGGCTCAGCGCGACGCTGACGTCGGCGATGCCGAAGAAGCTCCAGCGGAAGCCGCTGATCAGATACACGACCGGGTTGAACATCGTGACCGTCTGCCACACCGGCGGCAGCATGTCAATGGAATAGAAACTTCCGCCCAGGAAGGCCAGCGGAGTCACGATCAGCAGCGGCACCAGTTGCAGCTTCTCGAAGTTGTCGGCCCAGATGCCGATGATGAAACCGATCAGGCTGAAGGTGATTGCGGTGAGCACCAGGAACAGCAGCATCCACAGCGGATGCGCGATCTGCAGTGGCACGAACAGGGTCGCGGTGGCCAGGATGATCAGCCCGACGATGATGGACTTGGTCGCGGCCGCGCCGACGTAGCTGACCACGATCTCGACATACGAGACCGGTGCCGACAGCAGTTCGTAGATCGTTCCGGCGAAGCGTGGGAAGAAGATCGCGAAGGACGCGTTCGACGTGCTTTGCGTGAGCAGCGACAGCATGATCAGGCCTGGCACGATGAACGCGCCGTAGCTGACGCCGCCGATCTCGGGAATCCGCGAACCGATCGCGGCGCCGAACACGACGAAGTACAGCGAGGTCGAGATCACCGGCGATACGATGCTCTGCAGCAGCGTGCGGCGCGTGCGTGCCATCTCGAACGCGTAGATCGCGCGGATCGCATGAAAATTCATTGTCCTTCCTTCACCAGGCTGACGAAGATGTCCTCGAGCGAGCTCTGCGACGTGCGCAGATCCCTGAACTCGATGCCCGCCTCACCGAGGTCGCGCAGCAGCGCGATGATGCCGGCGCGCTCGTTCTTCGCATCGTATGTGTAGATCAGCTCCCAGCCGTCCTCGGACAAGGCGAGCCCGTAATGGGCGAGCGCGACGGGGATGTGTTCCAGGCGCGCGTCCAGGTGCAGCGCGAGTTGCTTCTTGCCGAGCTTGCGCATCAGTTCGACCTTGTCCTCTACCAGGATGAGGCGACCCTTGCTGATCACGCCGATCCGGTCGGCCATCTCTTCGGCTTCATCGATGTAATGTGTGGTCAGTATGATGGTCACCCCGGTCTCGCGCAGGCCCCGCACGAGTTCCCACATGTCCTGGCGCAGTTCGACGTCGACGCCGGCGGTCGGCTCGTCGAGGAACAGGATGCGTGGTTCGTGCGACAGGGCCTTGGCGATCAGCACGCGGCGCTTCATGCCGCCGGACAGCGTCATGATGCGGTTGTTGCGCTTGTCCCACAGCGACAGGGACTTCAGCACCTTTTCGATATGCGCGGGGTCGGCGGGCTTGCCGAACAGGCCTCGGCTGAAGGAAACGGTCCCCCATACGGATTCGAAGGAATCGGTGGTCAGTTCCTGCGGGACCAAGCCGATCAGCGCGCGTGCGGCGCGAAAGTCGGTGATGATGTCGTGGCCGTCGACGCTCACCCGACCTTCGCTGGGCCGGACCAGGCCGCAGACGATGCTGATCAGCGTGGTCTTGCCGGCGCCGTTGGGGCCCAGCAGCGCGAAGATCTCGCCACGGCGGATGTCGAGGTCGATGTCGCGGAGCGCCACGAAACCGGACGCATAAGACTTGCCCAGGCCGGAAATGGAGATGATAGGGTGCATCGCACCGAAGATAGCAGAAGCGCCCGACTTTGCGGTGGCATAACCGAGGGCAGTTGTATGAATGGCTGGTCGGTCGGTCGGTAGGTCGGGCTGACGATGGGCTTGTCACCCGCGTCGGGGTGCGGTATCTTTCGCACCCGTCGTGAGGGGCGTACAGGTGGCGATTCCGGAGGCCGGTGGTCCGGTGAGGGCAGTGACGGTGTGCATGGACCAGTCGGTCCCGTCAAGCCGAATTGCGTTGCGTAGCTTGTCTGCCCACGGATATGCGGGAATAGCTCAGTTGGTAGAGCGCAACCTTGCCAAGGTTGAGGTCGCGAGTTCGAGACTCGTTTCCCGCTCCAGTTGCAGCAAAAAGGGAAGGTGTCCGTCACCTTCCCTTTTTGTCGTCCGGAACTGATGCGGATGCCCGGTACCGCACTCCCGCCATCCATGTTGCCGCGCGACGCGGTGCTGCCCGACTACGGCAACGGCGGCCTGTTGGGTCTGATCCGGTCGATCGCCGGCTTTCTGGACGGCGGAGCCTGGGCACCGTGGGTGGCCGAAGAGACCCTGCCGAACGCGCCATCTTCGTCACCGGTGCTCGTGTTCATGCTGATCGACGGGCTCGGCGATGCCTTTCTGTCCCGTCATGGTGCCGGCAGCCGGCTGCTCGCGCATCGCCGCGGGCGGATCACGTCGGTCTTTCCCTCTACCACCGCGAGTGCGGTCACGACGACGCTGACCGGCCTCGCGCCGGCCGCACACGGCCTGACTGGTTGGTACATCTTCGATCGACGCTTCGGTGGCGTCGTCGCGCCGTTGCCATTGTGCGCTCGTACCGGCGAGGCGCTGGGTGGGATGTTCCCGACGCGCCGTCTGTTTCCGTATCACACGCTGTTCGAGCGGAGAAAGCGCCAGTCCATGCTGGTGTCGCCGGCAGAGATCGCGCATTCGCCGTTCTCGCGCCGGCACGGCCGGGGCGCGGGCCTGATCGCGTATCACGATCTCGCCGGCTTCGCCGACGCGGTCGTATCCGCTGCAAACTGGCTCGAACGCTCCGGTGGCGGTTTTGTCCATGCGTACTACCCCGAGTTCGATGCGCTGAGCCACGATTTTGGCGCGAGTTCCGCGCAAGCGATCGCCGAGTTTCGGCGTGTCGACGACGCGTTCGGACAGGTTGTGGATCGGCTCGCCGGCACCGGGGCCGATGTCGTGGTGTGTGCGGACCATGGCTTCATCGACTCACCGGAGGAAAAATTCGTGCGGCTCGACGCATGGCCCGACGTGCTGGCGATGCTGGCCGAACCGCTATGGGGCGAACGGCGGGCGGCCTTCTGCGAGGTCCGGCCCGGGGCGCAGACCGAGTTCGAGCGATTCGTCGCCGAGGTGCTGTCGGCGTCAACTGTCGTGGTGCGCTCCGACGCATTGGTCGAGCATGATGTGTTCGGACCGGGTGAGCGTCATCCACGCCTGCGCGAGCGGGTCGGCACGCACGCACTGTTGATGCAACCCGGCTGGACGGTGTGGGATCCGCGCCCGGACGAACACCAGCACTGCATGCTGGGCGTGCATGGCGGTTTGAGTGCAGACGAGATGTGGGTGCCGCTGATCCACGCGCGTTGCTGAACGGCCGACCGGTCTTGCGTTGAACCGGGGTCAGTGCAGATCGCTCTCGTCCGGCGGAACCGGCAGCACCAGAATGCCTTCTTCGAGCATTTCGCCGACGTCGTCCGGCGATGCCTTGCCCTTGATGCTGCGCGCATCGGTTTCCCCGTAATGGATCCGGCGCGCCTCCTCGGCAAAGCGCTCGCCGACGTCCTCGGACTTCTTCGCCGCGATGCGCAACATCGAAATCGCGGTGGCGACCGCGTCGGCAGAAATTTGCGGTTTGGCACCGGACGGCGCCTTCGTTCGGTCGTCCGCGCCGGTGGCGACACCGGTCTTTACATAGGGTGCGGTCGGACGCCGCGCGATGTCGGTCGAACCGCATACCGGACATTCCACCTGCCGTTGCGCGCACTGATCCTCGAAGGCGCTCGCCGAAGCGAACCAGCCCTCGAAGAGGTGTTCCTCGTCGCAGCTGAGATTCAGAACGATCACGTCGAACCCTTTCGGATGTGGATATCAATACGGTATTGGACCGCCTCGAAGGCGGTTTTGCTCGCGGTTGCGCGCAGCCAAGTCACGGCGGGTGCCGGCGCTAAAACATCGAGCTGTTACCGCTCATGCCGAAGAGTCTACAGCCTGGTCGGGGAACCGCCTAATCGACTGTGGAGGCGGGTTGAACTGTCTGTAGCCAGTTGGGTCGTAAGGTGGTTATTTCAACCGTGGCCGAGTCAGGGGAGGGCAGGATGTCTCGTTTTGATCGTATTCTGAGGCGAACCCTGGTGTTCGCACCTTTCGTCCTGTGGTTCGCCGGCACGAGTCTCGTCCATGGCAATGAAGATCCGATGTTTCCGGACATCGTGTCCGTGCAGGTGCGCGCCTCGGGTGCGGACACGTTCGACTTCGACGTCACGGTTTCTTCGTCATACGATACGCCGGCACGTTACGCGGACGGCTTTCGTGTCGTGGCCGAATCGGGTGAGGTGCTCGGCGAGCGCACGCTCTGGCACGATCACCAGTACGAACAGCCTTTCACGCGTGACCTCTACTCGGTGACGATTCCGCGCGACGTGACCCACGTCGTGGTTCAGGGGCGCGACCAGAAGGCGGGCTACGGAGGCGCGTCGGTTCGGGTCCGATTGCCGGGCAGGTGAGGGGTCGCCGTTCGATCATCAGGATATGCTGCATGTTTGGGAGATCGGAATCATGCGATTCATCGTAGTGTTCGCTGCGCTTGTCGCGGCGCTGGTTGCGCCGGCATGGGCTGAGCGGATCGTCGAAGCGCGCTACGTCGAGCCGGTGCAGCGTTACGGGCATTTTGCGCTGGGCCGGCCGCATGAGTACGCACGCGTGGTTGCGACGACCGATGCCGGGCGTGAGCTGGCGTTGGAACTGCCGGCGGACGAGGTCTTCGAGGACCTCGTGCCGCGTCTGGTCGGGTTCACGACTGATGGACCGACCGAGTTGCTGGTGATCGTGAGTGCGCGCGGCACGGGCGCGCGCCTGGCTCTGATCGGGCTCGACGATGGCGCGCTTCGGATCGTCGCGCAGTCTGCGCCGATCGGTACTCCGAATCGCTGGCTCAACCCGGTGGGTGTCGCCGATCTGAACGGCGACGGCGTGGCCGAGGTGGCTGCGGTCACCACGCCGCACATCGGTGGCGTGCTCAGGGTCTATCGTCGTGTCGGGGAACGTTTGACCGAGCTCGCCTCGCTGTCCGGTTTCTCCAACCACGTGTATGGATCGCCCGAGCTGGATCTGTCGCGCCCCGCGACCATCGGTGGCCGGATGCAGCTCCTGGTACCGGATCTGCGACGCACCAGCGTCGTTGCGATCACGCTGGAAAACGGGCGTCTGGTGGAGACCGGGCGTTGCCGCCTGGCAGCCCCGGTTACCGATTCGAGCGCGCTGAGTGCCTGCGTGGCACGTATGGGCGCCGCATCCTGAATCAATGAGCCGAGGCGCCCATTCGAGGCTGATGCCGGAAAACCCATCCACCCGGACCGACCGCCGAATGATGCCCCGCAAGTCTTGGATAATGAATGGTGCCGAGGACGGGAATCGAACCCGTAAGGCTTTCGCCGGTGGATTTTAAGTCCACTGTGTTTACCAGTTTCACCACCCCGGCAGGTCCGATTGCGTCGAACACGGATTGGCCGCGCATTCTACCGTACCCGCCAGGCCGCGCGTCTCACGATTCCTGGTCTGGTCGGGCCTGGGTCCGTTTTCATCGATACGCCGTGGCCATCAGCGCTTGCGATCGGGTTTCGGTTTCGCGCGCGAAAAGGTGCTGCCGGCCCGTTCGTCACCTGCGTAGGGCTGTCGGGCCCTGGCTTCGGCTGGTTTGCGTGACGGCGGTTTGCCGCCCGGCCGACGTGCCGCGTCCTGTCGGGCCTCATCGGTATCGAGCAGGCGGATCTCGAGCTTGCACTGGCGCACGCGCACCTTGCGCAGTACCGCCAGGATCTCGTTCGGCAGGTCGGCCGGCAGTTCCACGGTGGAGTAGTCCTCGTACAGGTTGATCTGACCGATGTAGCGACTATCGATGCCGGCTTCGTTGGCAATCGCGCCGACGATGTCCTTGGGGGACACCTCCTGATTGCGGCCGACCTCGATGCGGTAGCGCGCCAGCTTGCCTTCGGCGTAGTCGCGGCGTCGCTCGAGGATCTGCGGGCGGTTTTCGCGCGGCGGGCGTTCCCCGCGATCCTGTCGCTCGGGACGACCCGGACGCTCGGGGTGATCGGTGCGTTCCGGTCGCGCGGCGCGCTCGAATCGATCGCCGCGCTGGGGGCGCTCCGCCCGCGGAGACTGAAGATCGGCGATGTCCGGCCCTGCCGAGGCCACCTGCAGCGGCCGTTCGCGCTGCGCGAGAAACGCGAGCGCGGCCGCGATCTCGTGCAGTTCTGCCTGGCTGTCGGCCTCCAGGCTGGCGACCACGTCGGCGAAGAAATCGAGATCCTCGGACGCGAGCACCGACTCGACCTGTTCGCGGAACAGGGCCACCCTGCGGTCGGCGACCGCCTGCCGGGACGGCAAGGGCAGGGCTTCGATCTTCTGTCGGGTGGCGCGCTCGATGACCTTGAGCATGCGCATCTCGCGCGGCGTCACGAACAGGATCGCGGTTCCGGCACGACCGGCGCGGCCGGTGCGGCCGATGCGGTGAACATAGGCTTCGGTGTCGTACGGGACATCGTAGTTGATCACATGCGTGATGCGGGCCACATCCAGACCGCGGGCCGCGACATCGGTGGCGACCACGATGTCCAGCGCGCCGCGCTTGAGCTGCTCGACCACGCGCTCGCGCAGTTGCTGGGTCATGTCGCCATTGAGCGCCGCGACGGCGTAACCGCGCGCCTCGAGCTTGTCGGCCAGTTCCACCGTGGCGGTCTTGGTGCGCACGAACACGATCGCCGCGTCGAAATCCGCCTCGATCTCGAGGATGCGGGTCAGCGCGTCGAGCTTGTGCGCGACATTGACCTGGCAGAAACGCTGGTGCGTGGTGGCAACCGTCGAGGTGCTGCTCTTGATCTTGATTTCGTGAGGATCTCGCAGATAGCGATGCGCGACGCGCCGGATCGGATCGGGCATGGTCGCCGAGAACAGCGCGGTCTGCCGGGTGGCGGGCGTGTGTTCCAGGATCCATTCGACGTCGTCGATGAAGCCCATGCGCAACATCTCGTCGGCCTCGTCCAGCACCATCGCCTGCAGGCTGCCCAGCTCGAGGCTCTTGCGCTCGAGATGGTCCATGATCCGTCCGGGCGTGCCGACGACCACATGGGCGCCGCGCTTGAGCTGGCGCAGCTGCACCACCATGCTCTGCCCGCCGTAGACCGGCAGCACATTGAAACCGGGCAGGTACTTCGCGTAGCGCAGAAAGGCCTCGGCGACCTGGATCGCGAGTTCGCGGGTGGGTGTCAGCACCAGCACCTGCGGGTTCTTGACGCTGAGATCGAGCCGGCTGAGCAACGGCAGCGCAAACGCGGCGGTCTTGCCGGTGCCGGTCTGGGCCTCGCCGATAATGTCATGCCCGTCCAGCAGATGCGGGATGCAGGCGGCCTGGATCGGCGAGGGGGTCTCGTAACCGACATCGGCGAGGGCTTCGAGAATCGCTGGGGCGAGGTCGAGTTGCTGGAAACTGTCCATGGGGCGTCATCGTCTAGGCGGTCAACACGGCGCATCCGGTCGGAACGCGCATCTTCCGCGAGAAGGGAAGAGGGAAGGGCAAGCGGGAAGCGGTCAGGCTTCGGCAAGTCGCTATGCTACCGAATACGCGCGCCGGGTTGCCTGATTGCATGGACCGGAACGCGAATATTGTCGGGAAATCGCCGTTCGCGTCGGCTTGAAGGCCTGAATGTGGGGCGCCACACTGTCGCGGGCGCCCCGACGCGACGTTCAGCGGTCGTCCGGCAGGCGCGTGAGCGCCTGCGCATGATGACGCAAGTGGTCGTCGATGAAACTGGCGATGAAGTAATAACTGTGGTCGTAACCTGTTTGCACACGCAGTGTCAGCGTGTGGTTTGCGGCGCTGGCAGCGGCCTGAAGCGCTTCGGGCTTGAGTTGCTCGGCCAGGAAGCCATCGGCCCCGCCCTGATCGACCAGCAGCGGCAGTCGCTCCGGCGCGTCGGCAAGCAGCGAGCAACTGTCCCACGCGCGCCACTGTGCCCGGTCCTCGCCCAGGTAACGCGAAAAAGCCTTCTCGCCCCACGGGCAGTCCATCGGATGGGTTATCGGCGCGAAAGCCGACACCGAACGATAACGGCCGGGATTGCGCAGCGCGCACACCAGTGCGCCATGGCCGCCCATCGAATGACCGCTGATGCCGCGTGCGCCGGACGCGGGGAAATGGGCTTCGATCAGCGCCGGCAACTCGTCGACCACGTAGTCGTGCATGCGGTAGTGGCGCGACCACGGCGCCTGGGTGGCGTTGAGGTAGAAGCCGGCGCCGTGGCCGAAATCCCAGGCGCCGTCCGGGTCGCCCGGGACGTCCGGGCCGCGCGGACTGGTGTCGGGCGCGACGATGATCAGCCCCAACTCGGCCGCCATGCGGTGCGCGCCGGCCTTCTGCATGAAGTTCTCGTCGGTGCAGGTCAGACCCGACAGCCAATACACGACCGGCAGTTTCCTGCCTGACTCCGCCTGCGGTGGAATATACACGGCGAACACCATGTCGCAGTCCAGCGTCTCCGAACGGTGGCGGAGGCGTTTGTGCCAGCCGCCGAAGCTCTTCTGGCTGGACAGGGTCTCGAGGGACATGGGCGGTTCTCCTGGATCCGGTTCGCCGGGGTGCATCAGAAGTGAATGACGGTGCGGATGCTCTTGCCTTCGTGCATCAGGTCGAAGGCCCGGTTGATGTCTTCGAGCGGCATCGTGTGTGTGATGAAGGTGTCGAGCGGAATCTCGCCCCGCTGCGCCTTCTGCACATAGCTCGGCAACTCGGTCCGGCCCTTGACGCCACCGAAGGCGCTGCCGCGCCACACCCGGCCGGTCACCAGCTGGAACGGGCGCGTGCTGATCTCCTGGCCGGCGCCGGCCACGCCGATGATGGTCGATTCGCCCCAGCCCTTGTGGCAGCATTCCAGGGCGGCGCGCATGAGTTTGACGTTGCCGACGCACTCGAACGAGTAGTCTACGCCGCCGTCGGTCAGTTCGACGATCACGTCCTGGATCGGCTTGTCGTAGTCGTTCGGGTTGACGCAGTCGGTCGCCCCCAGGCCTTTGGCGATGTCGAATTTGGACGGATTGATGTCGATCGCGATGATGCGCGAAGCCTTGGCCATCGTGGCGCCGATGATCGCAGCCAGGCCGATGCCCCCCAGCCCGAAGACCGCGACGGTCGCGCCGGGCTCGACTTTGGCGGTGTTGAGCACCGCGCCGATACCGGTGGTGACGCCGCAGCCGAGCAGACAGACCTTCTCCAGCGGCGCGTCCTTGGCGATCTTCGCCAGGGAGATCTCGGGCACGACGGTGTATTCGGAGAAGGTCGAGGTGCCCATGTAGTGGAAGATCGGCTGCCCCTGGTAGGAGAAGCGGCTGGTGCCGTCGGGCATCAGACCCTTGCCCTGGGTCGCGCGCACCGCCTGGCACAGGTTGGTCTTGCCCGACTTGCAGAACTTGCATTCGCGGCATTCGGCGGTATAAAGCGGGATCACATGGTCGCCGACTTCCAGCGAGGTCACGCCCTCGCCGACGGCCTCGACGATGCCGCCGCCCTCATGGCCGAGAATGGCGGGGAAGATGCCTTCCGGATCCTCGCCGGACAATGTGAACGCGTCGGTATGGCAGACACCGCTGGCGACGATGCGCACCAGCACCTCGCCGGCCCTGGGGGGTTCGACGTCGACCTCGACGATCTGAAGTGGTTGATTGGCCGCGAAAGCGACCGCTGCACGGGATTTGATGGTCATCGGCTGTTCCTGGCGATGGGAGAAATTGAACGCGGAGAACATGGTTCGGCCGCAAGCGGTCGATGGTTCAGTTCAGCTTGAACCATTTTTCCCATTCTAAACTGCATGCGCAATGACCGGTTCGTGGTCTCGGCGACGAAACGCCGGACACATCTGGGCCGAAGTTCCGGTCAGACTCGGAGGCCGAGGATGTGCCGAAGGAGGGAGTAGTTCGAAGGGAACGGGCGGATCAGGACTGCGCCGACACCGCATTTTCACCGGCATCCGCGACGCGCCTTGCAGCTAAAGCACGCGTTCGATCGCTTCGCGCAGTTCGGCGGCATCGGGTGCGATTCGGCTCGGAAACGCGGCCACGACCCGTCCATCCCGGTCAACCACGTACTTGTGGAAGTTCCAGCGCGGGGCTTCGGACTGTCGGGCAATCTCGCGGAAGATCGGATGTGCGTCCGCTCCACGCACGCTGATCGGCGTGAACATGTCGAAGGTCACGCCGTAATTGACGAAGCAGACCTCGGCGGTTTCGCTTTCGTCTGCGGCTTCCTGGCGGAAATCGTTGGACGGGAAACCGACGACCTTCAGTCCCGCAATTCGGTACTGCTGGTGCAGTGCTTCCAGGCCCTCGAACTGTCCGGTGAAACCGCAGTGGCTGGCGGTGTTGACCACCAGCAGCGGATGGCCGGCGAACTGCTCGCGCAGATTCACGACTTCACTCGAATGTAGGCGACGCAGTTCATGGTCGAACAACTGCGCGGTGGTGTCGTCTGCAGCGACGGTGGCTTGGGGCAGTGCGACCAACAGGGCGGCACTCAGAATCAGGGCGCGGTACATGGCAACTCCTCCAGGGGACAGGCCTGTGACTTCATTTATCGCGCCGAGTTCGATTCGGGTGAGGGCAGAGGCGACCGGTCTACGCGAAACGTGACCCGGTTCAGTTCGACGCCCTGAGCCCCGGGAAAGACGACGAGATCGCGGTGCGAATGGTCGCGGTGTCCTGCACGCCGGTCAGCGTGTTTCGCAGTTGTCCGTCTGGACCGAACATCAGCAGCGTCGTGTGTTCGGCGTTGTATCGCGACGCCAGAAGTCCGCCGTCCGCCTGCGAACGCACCGCCAGGCGAAACTGCACCCGCTCGGCGAACTCGCGCTGCAGCGGTGCCACGTTGTCGCGCAGTTGCCGGCATTCGGCGCAACCATAGTCGAATACCTGCACGACCGTAGGCTTGCCGTTGCCGATCACGGACAGATCCTGGCGTGCGCTGGCGCGTCGTTCGTAGGCTATGACGCCGACCGCGGCCAGCGGCACCGCGACCGCGAGCGCGAGTCCGCCGCGGATCAGCAAGCGGCGGTCACGACGCCGAATGCGTTCGGCGTGGGCCTGTTTTGCATCTGTCGCCAGTTTGTGCTTCCTGTGCTGCTTGCTCATCATCCACCCGTCAAACCCCGATCGAATTCATATCCTACCCGCCTCAGCCGTCCTGCGGGTGTGCGGGCGTATCCAGAATGCGCTGATACCAGGCCAGATCCAGCCAGCGCCCGAACTTGTAACCGGCCTGCCGGATCGTGCCCGCATGCGTGAATCCCAGCCGTTCGTGCATTCGGATGCTTGCTGCGTTGTCCGCGTCGATCGCGCCGATCAGTGCATGCAGGTCGTGTTTGAGCGCGCGCTCGACCAGGGTCTGCAGCAACAGGCTGCCGATGCCCTTGCCGGCATGTTCCGGGTGCACATAGACCGAATGTTCCACGCTGTACTTGAAGGCGGCGAAGGGCCGAAAGGCGCTCCAGCTCGCGAAGCCGAGCAGCTTGCCCTGGGGTGATACCGCGCCGATGACCGGATGGCCATGGGAGGCCTTGGCCTCGAACCACGCCTGCATGGCCGACAGCGGGCGAGGGTAGTAGTCGTAGATCGCGGTCGAATGTGCGATCGCGTGATTCAGCATGAACAGGATCTGCTGCGCATGCGCATCATGCGTGCAGTCGACGAGCTGCAGTCTCATGGCCTGTGCCGACCCGGGCCTCCAGGCATTGTCGATCACTCTTCCTCCGCGAGCAGGCGGCGGCAGGTGTCGAGATCGGTGTCCGAGAAGCAACAGAACACGACCTGCTCGATCTGCGGGAGCCGGCGGAGGGCTTCGCGTACCGTCCCAATCGCGATGCGAACCGCCGCTTCGAAAGGGTAGCCATAGACGCCGGTGCTGATGCCCGGAAACGCGATCGTACGTGCGCCGGCCTCGGCCGCCAGTTCGAGGCTGCGGCGATAGCATGAAGCCAGCGCCGCTGCTTCGCCCCTGTCCCCGCCATGCCACACCGGTCCTACCGTGTGGATCACGAATCTCGCCGGCAAGCCGTGGCCGCCGGTCAGCTTCGCATCTCCGGTCCGACAGCCGCCCAGCGTTCGGCATTCGGCCAGCAACGCCGGGCCGGCTGCACGGTGGATCGCCCCGTCCACGCCGCCGCCGCCCAGCAGCGACGACTTGGCCGCATTTACGATCGCATCCACGTTCAGCGTGGTGATGTCCGCGCGCCTTGCGCTTAGTCGCTTGTTCATAGACCATCTCTGCGAACGCGTCGGGAGGATTAAGCGTCCGGCAAGCGGGACCGGAATGCCCCCTCAACCTGAATTCATCCCGATACGTCTTGCCGATGGGATGGTACCGCGCATCAATCGACTATTGAAAGTACGAAATCGAAGCGCTGCGGGCTGCTGCGAACCAGTGTCACTTACACCCATTCCTGGGTGCGGCAGGGCGTTATGCGGCGAATCGCAGTCTCTAACGCCGCAGGATGTGCGGCGAATAACTTACGCATTCGAAGAATTCATCCCATAATCTCCGCATGAAAAGCGGCGATTACAAGTACATCTGGCAGTTCAACGACTGGCCGAACTGGCACTTCGACCTGGCGGCACTGGTTACGCCTATGGCTGAGGTCAGTCGCGCCCACGGGTTTTTAATGGGCCGGCTGGCTGACGTGGCCATGGTGCTGCGAGATCAGGCCAGCCTGGCCGCGCTCACCGAAGACGTTGTCAAGACCAGCGAGATCGAGGGCGAGCAGCTCGAGGTCGAATCGGTGCGTTCGAGCATCGCGCTCAGGCTGGGCGTGGACATCGGCGCGCTTGAGCCGGTCGATCGGCACGTCGAGGGCGTGGTCGAGATGGTGCTGGATGCCACGGCCAACTGCCAGGCACCGGTAACACGGGAGCGTCTGTTCGGCTGGCATGCCGCACTGTTTCCCACCGGCTACTCCGGGCTCTCCAAAATCAAGGTCGGAAGCTGGCGCGACGATGCCAGCGGACCGATGCGGGTGGTGTCCGGTCCGATCGGCCGCCAGCGGGTACATTTCGAGGCACCGCCGGCTGAGCGTCTGGAGGCGGAAACCAGCAGCTTCCTTGACTGGCTCAATGGTGCATCAAACGAGCCGCCACTGATCAAAGCGGGGCTCGGCCATCTGTGGTTCGTCACTCTGCACCCGTTCGACGATGGCAATGGCCGTATCGCTCGGGCCATCGGCGATCTGCTGCTGGCCCGCGTCGATGGCAGCCCTCAACGCTTCTTCAGCTTGTCGGCGCAGATCCAGCGCGACCGCAAGGCCTACTACGACATCCTGGAGCGGACGCAGAACCGGTCGATGGATGTTACCGAGTGGCTTACCTGGTTCTTCGATACCCTCCATCGCGCCGTCGATCAGGCACAGCACACCCTCGATGCCGTATTGACCAAGGCGCGGTTCTGGCAGCGCTGGGCGACCACCCCACTCAACGAGCGACAGGTGAAGTTGCTGAACAAGCTGCTCGACGGCTTCGAAGGCAAGCTCACCACCAGCAAGTGGGCGGCCATCGCCAAGTGCTCGCCGGACACGGCCCTGCGCGACATCAACGGCCTGCTTGCGCGGGGCATGCTGCGGAAATTGGGTGCGGGCGGGCGCAGCACCAGCTACGAACTGAACGCTCTGCCGGAGTAGCGGCGTTTTCTGAAACTGCCTTGGCTCACGCGCGGAACAGCGCCTCCATGGACGCCTCCCGACTCATGGGGAAGTAGACCGGGATGGAATCACCGACCAGTCGGGCTCGTCGAATTCGCCGATCACGCTGATCTCGCATTTTTCGGCATGCCGCGCAAGGATGCGACGCACGGTCTCGTGGCTGTCGTCGTCCTTGGCGTCCCGATGCGCCTTGGACTGCCAGTGCGCGATCGCGAGCAGCGTTTCGGGCTCGCCGATCTTGCGATGCAGATAGGTGCCGAGTGCGCCGGGCGTGTGCTGGATGATCTCGCTGGCCTCGACCCACGCCTCGGCATACTGCTCGACGGTGTAGCCGGGTTTCATGCGCACCTGAAAGATGAACTTCATGTCGGTCTCCTTCTCAGGAACCGATCGAGCGCCGCCGCGAAGGCCTTGCGTTCGCCCTGGCTCAGCGCGGGCGGGCCTCCAGTGTCGATGCCGGTCGATCGAAGCGTGTCCATGAAATCGCGCATGCTGAGCAGCGAGCGGATGTTCTCGCTGGAGTAGGTTTCCCCGCGCGGGTTCAGCGCATGCCCACCCTTGGCGATGACCTCGGCCGCGAGCGGAATGTCGGCCGTGATCACGAGATCCCCGGGGGCCAGCCTCCTGACGATCTCGTTGTCGGCGACATCGAAGCCCTGCAGCACCTGTATCGAACGGATGAAGCGTGACGGCGGCACGCGCACGAAGTGGTTCGCCAGCAGCGTTGTGATGATCTCGCCGCGCTCGGCCGCGCGAAACAGGATGTCCTTGATCACGCCCGGACAGGCATCGGCGTCGACCCAGATCTGCATGTCAGTGTGCGCCCTCGTTCGGAAAGCGGAACCGGAAATGACGACGGGGACCGAAGTCCCCGCCGGCTTTTCTTTGGTAACAAGGCTCAAGCAGCCTCGGCATAGGCCTTAAGCGGCCAGTGCGAAACGCTCATCGTTGGCGTTTGTGGTTTTGCGCGGATTACGTCCGTCGCCTCTCGGGTTGCCTGCTCACCTTCAATCGCCCTGTCGAAACCGGGACACCCCCACCTAAGCGCATCCCGATACGCTTAGGTGGAGGTGAGGGGAATCGAACCCCTGTCCAGAACGCCTCCGGGTTGCCGGAATTACAACCATGTACCTATGATGGGGCCGGAGCGGGAAAGTTTCAAGTGATCACAAGGTTCATGAGCATTCGTGTCCGGCCAGGGTCTTAAGCACGTCATTGACGCGGACCGGCCAGGCGACCCCAAGCACTGGAGGATTGCTCATGCGCTCATTGTTAGCTGCCGCAGCCATTGTGATGCTGGCCCCCACAGTTTCCCATGCGGATGTGAAATATCAGATTCGGGAAACGGGAGACCTGGTTGCCGTCTGTGAGTCGAGCGCCGCTCCCGACGCCCCGACCGCGCTGGCATCCTGCCATGGTTTTCTGGCGGGTGCGGTGCATTACTACTACGCCGCAGTGCCGGAACAGTCGCGCTTTACCTGCGCACCGGATCCCGCTCCGAGCGGCAGCGATGTCATGAACGACTTCGTGCGCTGGGCCGAGGACTCACCCGCAGCAAATGCAGGAACCGGCCGTCGAGACCTTGTCCCGATACATCGCCGAGACCTGTCCGTGCTCCTGAGATGCGCGGGGCGACAATCTCTCGAATGCGTCGATCAGGGCGTTTCCTTCTCGGTCGGCCGCACGCCGGCTTCATATTCCTCGTAAAGCGCGTGGCCAAAGGCCTTCCACGCAGGACCCCCGTGCGTATGCACGCCGATCTCGGCGCTCTGGCGCATGTTGTCCAGCATGAGCCCGGACAGCATGAAGAACTCGCCGGTCAGTTTTTCGCTGCGGATCGGGCTGCGCAACATGCCCATCATGCAGGACGGCGTGCAACTGAGCGCCCGGCGTGCCAACGCATGCATCCTGGCGTGATCGCTCCAGTCGATACCCAGCGCGATACCGCGTTTGAAGATCTCGTGCTCGATATCGTCCGCGTTGCGGTCGAAGTGTCCGAAACCGCTCATTCAATCGTCCTTTGTCACGCGAGTGCCGCTGGCGGGGGCGGACCTGTGGTGGTGAATACGGCAAGGTACGCATTGTAGCGACTGCACCGGCGGCCGCTTGCGACAATTTGCCGTTCGCGCTGCAGCGCAGCGACCGGCACTCGCTGCTAGAATCGAGCGCATGTCAGCTGCCGGGAGGACGCGATGGGCCAGGAGATCGACCATGTCGTATTCACCGCCCGCGACTTCGACGAGTTCGCCCGGCGGCTGGCCGACGAGACGACGTCGCTGGTCGCCGACTTCACCGCGCGTGGGACGACCGATGACACCGCGCTGCTCGGTCTGGAGCTCGAAACCTGTCTGGTCGACTCCGACAGTCTCGCGCCGGCCATGCGCAATCAGGCTTTCCTGGTCGCGATGGACTCCCCGCTCGCGTCGGCCGAACTGGCGCAGCATAACGTCGAGTTCAACTTCGAGCCGCTGCCAATCCGTGACGATGTGCTGTCCAGCCTGCATGCTGCCCTCGATAAGCAGTGGGCGCATGCGCAGCGGGTGGCCGCTTCGCTGGGCTTGCGCATCGGACTGTTCGGCATCCTGCCCACGCTGGACCGCGCGGCGCTGTCGCTTGCGAACATCTCGCCGCTGAACCGATACCTGGCGCTGAACCGGCAGGTCATGCGTGCGCATCGGGGTGCGCCGTTCAGGCTCGACATCAAGGGGCGCGAGCACCTGATCCAGGATCTGGACAGCGTGATGCCCGAGGCGGCCGCCACGTCGCTGCAGATTCATCTACGCCTGCCGGCCCACCTGATCAGACGCGCCTACAATGCGGCCATCCTGGTGTCGGCGCCGATGGTGGCCGCGTGCGCGAACGCGCCGTTCCTGTTTGGACACGAGTTGTGGGACGAGACCCGGATACCGCTGTTCGAACAGGCGGTCGGCCTGGGCGGTATCGCGGGCGCGTGCCGTGGCCCGCTGCGCCGGGTCTCGTTCGGGTCGGGCTACGCCCGTCGCAGCATCCTCGAATGCTTCGAGGAGAACCTGATCCATTTTCCGGTGCTGCTGCCGATCCTGGACGATGCGCACGGCCGCCTCGCCCATCTGCGGCTGCACAATGGCACGATCTGGCGCTGGAACCGACCGATCGTCGGTTTCGACGATGGAGGCGGCGTGCACATCCGGCTCGAGCACCGCACGCTTCCGGCGGGGCCGACGCTGGCGGACATGGTCGCGAACACGGCGCTCTTCCTCGGGCTGGTCCGTCATTACATGGACCAACCAGTGGAATCGCTGGAGTTTGCCCGAAGCCGCAGCAACTTCTACGAGGCGGCGCGTCTCGGCCTTGCTGCGCGCGTCGACTGGCTGGACGGACAAAGACAGTCGCTCGGGCGACTGTTGCTGAAGACCTTGTTACCCCACGCTGTGACAGGGCTCGAAGCCTTGGGCGTGAATCGCGGCGATGCCGACCGTTATCTGGGCGTGTTGGAACGTCGGCTCGAGAGCGGGCAGAATGGAGCCGTGTGGCAGCGTCGTTTCATCGCACGGTACCCGGGCGCGTTCGCTGCGCTCACCGCCGCGATGCTCGACTATCAGCGCCACGACATACCGGTCCATCTATGGGAGTGATGACTTGCCCCGACTGCATCAGCTCGACGCATTGCCTGCCGCGTTTCTCGATGTCTCTGCCCAGGACCTGCATCGGATTCTGCCTGCTCCGACCCTGATCCATCTGCGAGGGCGCCGGCCGGACACGCTGTTCGTCAGCGTCATGTTGCACGGCAACGAAACCACCGGGCTGCTCGCCGCACAGCGGCTGTTGCGCAGGTATCGGGACCAACCTCTGCCGCGCCAGCTGAGCCTGTTCGTGGGCAACATCGATGCCGCGCGCGTCGGCATGCGGCGCCTGGCCGGGCAACCGGACTACAACCGGGTGTGGCCGGGCACGACCATCGCATCCTGTGCCGAGACGGATCTGATGCAGGCGGTGTTCGACGAGATGAAGGGCCGGGCCTTGTTCGCCAGCATCGATGTGCACAACAACACCGGCCTGAATCCGCATTACGCGTGCGTGAATGTGCTCGATACCGCGTGCCTGCAGCTCGCGGCGCTGTTCGGACGTACCGCGGTGTTCTTCGAGACGCCGTGCGGCACCCAGAGCGCGGCGATGGCGCGCTTGTGTCCGGCGGTGACGCTCGAATGCGGCAAACCCGGCGACGAGCACGGCATCGAGCACTCGGCCGAGTTCCTCGACGCGTGCCTGCACCTGACGGACATTCCCCGCCATGAGGTCCGGGACAGTGACCTTCACCTGTTCCACACCGTGGTACAGGTGCGCGTGCCGGACGACATCAGTTTCGGGTTCGGGCGCAACGACCTGATGCTCGACCTGTTGCCGGACCTCGAACGCATGAACTTCCGCGAAATGCCGGCCGGCACCATCCTCGGTTTCTTTCCTGCCGGCCAGCCGCCTCGACTGCTCGCGATGGACGATGGCGGTCGCGACGTCAGCGATGCCTACCTCACGTTCGAGCACGGCTGCGTGCGCCTGAAGCGCAGCGTGATGCCCTCCATGCTGACACTGGACGAGACCGTGATCCGTCAGGACTGCCTGTGCTACCTGATGGAGCGGATGGGCCTGCCGCACGGCGCCTGAGTTCGTTCGAACGGGCCGACCCGGGGCTCAGGCTTCGGCCCAGAACAGGCTTTCCTGTTCCCCTGTGCCAACATGCTTGCCGCGAAGACTGGAGCGCGCGGGGTCGGTGGGCCAGGCGATGGAGATTCCGTCCGCGTCCGGCGGCTACCACTCAGGCGTTGGTGCGCTCATTCGGACGATCTGCCTGGCTCAGACCGCGCGCGCCAGCACGCCGATGGTCGGCGCCCAGTCGTCGCCGGGTTTCTTCTTGCGCGTGACCAGCGTGAGCTGGGCCGGCGCGAAGACGTTGGCGTTGTGGGTGACCGGGGTGGTGATCAGGTACTGGGCGCGGGTGGCGCGCAGGAAGGTGCCGACACGGTCGATGTTGGCGACGTCGAGGTGGGCGAACGGTTCGTCGATGAACACGAACCCTCCGGGACGGGCTTCGTCCATCAGCAGTGCGATGAGCAGGATCAGCGATTTCATGACCTGCTGGCCGCCGGAGGCCTCGCCGTCGTTTAGGCCGACCGCGCCCTTGCGGTCGAAGTCGAAGCGCACTTCAAGTCCGGCCTGGGCGAGCGACACATCATCATGGCCGAGGGCGGGCGGCGGGCAGTCCACGCCGACGCCGGCCAGATCACCGAGCGCCTTCAGGTTCTTGCCGTACTGGCGCACGGTGGCACGCAGCTTGGCGATGTACGCGTTGCGTGCGTCCTCGGTGAGGCGCCGGGCGGTTGCGCAATAGCCCTGGCGGTCGCCGTAGTCCTGCTCGCGTTTGGCGACATCCGCCTTCAGGCGTTCGGACAGGGTCAGCACCGATGCGTCCGTGATCCAGTCGCCCTCTGCGAGTCGTGTGCGCAGGCGGTCGCGCTCGCGGCGCGCACCGGCGGCGGACTCATAGCGCTCGGCGAGCAATGCGATGTCCGCCGGGTCGCGCCACTGCGTTGGCATGCCGCGGCGCAGCGCGCGCAGGCGCAGGATGCGCTGGGCCTGGGCGTGGCGGCGCGGACCGGTCTCGCGTTCGAGTTCGGCCAGGCGGGTGTTGATGGCGCCGAGTTCGCGCCTGCGGCGGTCGATCTCGATCGCGATGCCGGAAAGCCTGCCAGCGAGCGCGTCGGAGGCCGCGCGGGCGCTGTGACGTTCGGCGGTCGCGTCGGCCAGCATCCTGCGCGCTTCGGGTAGCCTGGTCTCGGCTTCGGCGTATTGTGCAGCCTTGGCGGCGAGCAATTGTGCCGATTGCAGGCCGAGCAGGCGCTGGCGCAGCGCGGTCAGGCGTTCGGCCGCCTGCGCGACCGTGGGTCGCAGCCTGAGCAGTTCGGCGTCGAGCGTGCCGATGTCTTCCTCGAGCTGTGCGATGCGGGCCTGGCGGGCAAGTTCGCCGAAGTGGAACTCGGTGGGCCGGCCGAGGTGGCGCGCCCCGCGGCGCTCGCGATGGTAGGCGTCGCGCGTGATCCATTCGACGTCGCGATCCAGCTTGCGCGCGAATTCGACGCTGTCGACCCGTCGGATGCGATTGAGCAGGTCCGCGAGCCAGCGCGGAACAGGGGCGGAGAAACGCACGACTTCGGCGAGGCTTTGCGGGCGAACGGGGGCGGCTTCCTCTCGCTCGGGTACGACGAAGTGGCGGAAGCGTTCGCGTTCGCCCAGTGCCCACGCGGCATGACGGTCCCCTTCGCGCTCCAGTAACACGATGTGGCGGTAGGGTCTGAGCACCGCCTCGACTGCGGTCTGCCACAGCGGGTCGGTGACCTCGACGATGTCGGCGAGGCCGCAGTGGGCGATGCCTTCGTCGGCAAGCAGTGTGCGGAAGCGGGCGACCTCCGGGGCGCTCGGTGGGCCGCTGCAGGCCTTCGCGTTGCGCAGACTCTGGGTCTTGTCTTCGAGGTGAGCCACGCAATCGCGCTCGGCGGCACGCAGACGGGTGAGTTCGGCCTCGGCCGCCTCGTGCTCGGTCTCGAGGGCGACCGCGTCGGCGCCGTGTTCGGCAGCCAGCTGGGCGCGCAGCAGGTCGCGCTCTTGCAGCAGCTTCTCGAGGTCGCGCAACCGATCGTGGGCGGCGAGATGACGGGCTTCGGTGTCGGTTGCGAAGGCGGCGAGGGCGGTACGCTTGGCCTCGGCGGCGGCCTTCTCGGCTTCGACGGTCTCGAGACGGCTCGACGCGTCGCGGCGTGCGTTGAGGCGAGCGGCGCGCTCGCCTCGCTCGGCGGCCAGCCGTGCGCGCTCGTCGTCGATGTCGCGGGTCAGCTCGGCGGCTTCGAGCCGCGGCACTATCTCGGCTTCCAGCGCCCGCGCCTCGTCGGCGATCTGCTTCCACTGCAGATAGTTGTCGGCTTCCAGGCGTCGGGCCTCGGCCTGGGCACGCAGGCGGTCGAGATCCAGGCCGAGATCGTCGAGTTCGCGCTCGGTATTGCGCTGTTCCTCCCGGGCGGCCTGGTAGTTGTCGAGCACTTCCTTGTCGCCGAACACGTCGAACACCAGCTCCAGCAGCGCGCGCGGAGAATATTCGCACAGCTTGTCGGTATCGCCCTGCTCGAGCGCCAGCACCTTGGCGATGGCCGGTGTCAGGCCGCCCCACGCGAGCCGGTTCTGGTAGTCGCGTAGGCCGATCCAGTCCTCGGACCGCTCCAGCGCCTCGATCTCGAGATCGCCGTCGATGATGGTGTAGTCGCGGGTCCATTCGCCGCCGGCACGGCGTATGCGGCAGGCCAGCGTGACCTCGTCGGCCAGGCACGGAAAGAAAGGGCGCCGCCCGGTGTTGCCCGGCTGGTTGGCGACCACTGCGCGAATCCACGCGAAGCTGCGATCGGCACGGCGCACGTAGCGGCGGAAGTCGCGCTTGCCGGAGCATCGCAGCGCGAACAGCGTGCGCAGCGCGTCCAGCAGCGTGGTCTTGCCCGATCCGTTCGGGCCGACGATGGTGATGATCTGCGCGTCCAGCGGCAGCGAGAAGCGGCGCCAGTAGTCCCAGTGGACCAGTTCGAGTCGTTTGATGTGGAACATCAGGCTTCTTCTTCGTCGGGATCGTGGTCCGGCAGGCGGTCGGCCTGCTCGAAGGCGTTGGCCTCGGGCACCGGATGGCCGGCGCCCGCGAGTACGTCGGCCAGCGTGCCGTGGATGATGCGGTCGGCCATGACGCGGTAGTCGAGCGCGACGTCCAGCAGCGGGCCCTCGAGGATCATGCCGTTGCGCCGCTCGATGAAGCCGAGGCGCGCGAGCTTGCCGAGCATGAAGGCCTTGACCCGGCTGCGCCCGCCCAGCTTGGGGCCAAAGTCGGCGATCAGCGAGGCTTCGGACAGGCCGGCGGACACCGTGGCGTCGTGCGCGACCGGCTTGTCGCCACCGAACAGGTCGGTCTGACCGTCGTCTGCAACCTCGCGGCGGGTGACCTGCCGCTCGCGTTTGGGCAGCACGATCAGCGACCAGATCACGACCAGCAGTGCGATTTCGTCGCGGTTGAGGCCGACGTTGCTCGCGGCGTATTCGCGGCGGGCGCCGAAGACTGGCTCCATCATGTTGGGTGCCAGCGCTACCGCGACATGGCCGGCATAGGGGTTGTCCTGCAGTTGCAGGCCGACCGCGGCGAGGCGGTGGTCGAGGTCGATGCGGAAGGCCTCGTCGACCAAAGCGCGGCGCACCAGACGGTCGCTGCGAGGCAGCCAGCGTTGTGCGATCAGGCGTGCGGTGAGTGCCTTGACGTCGTGTTCGATCATCGGGGATTCTCCGTGGCAGTCGGACCGGATGCGTGCGGAGCGACTTCGCCGTGGCTGATCAGCGCGATGTCGTCGTCGCCGACTGGCATGAGCTCGTCGCCGAACCGCACCTCGACTGGCAGGCGCATGAAGGCGCCGACCGGCCCTTCGGCGGGCCCTTCGCCGCCGTCGGCAAGCAGCGCGAGCATGGACAGGCGATAGGAGGCCGGTGCGAAGCCGCCGCCGGCGACGACCCTCGCGAGCGGCGCCGGTTCGGGCAGGGCTTCGATGCGGCGGGTGAAGTGTTCGAGCAGCGCGAGGTCCTCATGTTCGGCACGGGTATCGACATCCGCATCGCTCGGAGGTGGCAGGGCCTGGTCGGCCTCGCGGGCGCGGAACTCCTCGCTGAGCACCACCTCGGCGCGGTCGAGCAGTTCATGGCCGCCGGCGAGCAGCGGAAGGTCGGGCACCGCGGCGACGGCGTCAACGGCCATGTCCGCGAGCTGGTCGATATCGAACCCACGCAGCCAGGCCGCCACATCGGACGACGAAATGCCGGAGGCGCCGAGCGTGACACGCTGCGCCTCGATCTTGTTCAGCGCGCGCTGGAAGCTCGCGTCCACCCGCGCCAGGCGGGATTGCGCGAGGCCGATGCGCTGCGCGATGCGTGCGATGTCGAAATCGACATCCGGGTCGGACAGCAACTGGTTCATGATGTCGGTGCCGCGTGCGAGCCAGCGTTCGTTGGCCGACAGGCGGCGGCGCGACGCGACGATGTTGAACTCCGAACCCGACGCGATCGCCTGCTCGAAATGCCAGGTCAGGTCGTTGAGCTTGGACAGCAGGTGGCCGAGCGCGTCCGACGTGATGCTGCCGACCGCCTGCAGGCCGGCGAGCTGGGCGGTCAGGAAGCCGAGTTCGGCGTCCTCTTCCTCGCTGAAGCGCAGCAGCATCGAGATCGCCGCGACCGCGTTGCGTCCCATGTCCGACAGGTGATAGTGGCCGTCCTCGGCGAAAGTGAGCAGCGTGTTGTCGCGCAGGCGCTTCAGCACCGTCTCGAGCTTGACCGGCTCGACATAGGTGAAACGCGCGCGCAGCGCCTCGGGCGTGAAGCGCGGACTCTCCGACTCGCGGCCGATCTCGCGCAGCACCAGCAGGCGTAGTAATACCTCGGCCTCGGAGCCACGAAACAGAGTGATGAACGCGTCGAGTATCGGCCGCGCCGCCACCAACGGTGCCAGCTCGAGCACGTCGTCGGCGGCGACGCCCGGGGCGAGAAACTCCGCGAAGTCGTTTGGCGCTGGGTTCAAGATTCGTTAAGGCGTCCTGGATTGCCCGGGATTACCACAATGCCGCGGCAAAGCACTCGCGGACGTGCTTGTCTTTGGTGACGAGCCGGGCGCCGTCGGCCTGCGCCTGGGCGGCGATCAGGCGATCGAAGGGGTCGCGGGTCCAGTCGATCTCGCGCGCCCTGGCGACCACGGCCGGGAACGAGGTCTGACTGACCGCGAGTCCGAGTTCGTTCGCGAGCGAGCCGACCACGATCGCCGGGTCAACGAGCAGACGCCCGATTTCGCGCAGGTATTCCAGCTCGAGTTCCACCATCGGTGAAATCCCCAGCCGTCCGCCTTCTATCGCCGAATGGGCATCTACGCTGAGCCGTTCGACGTCGCCCGCGTAGAGCCAGCACACGACATGGGTATCGAGGTGGATCAGCGGAGCGACTGGTTTTTGCGCCATTCGCGTTCGTCCCAGGGCGACACATCGACAAGTTCTTCCGGATCGCCAGCGATCGCCGTTCGTTTCGGCAGACGGTCCAGGCGGGCGGGCATCGGTTCCGGTGCGAGCACCAGTCGTTGGCCATCACGCTCGATCAAGACCGGCTCGCCGGTGGCGAGCACGCGGTCGGCGATCTGGAATATGTTCTGCCTGAGCGCAGTCAGCGTGATGTGTTCCATGGCGAATCCGGTGAACAGCTTATGTACGTTAAAAAGTATAGTACGTACATGTCAGCGTTCAAACTCCCTGTTTCAAACTCGCCGCGATGAAATCGTCCAGGTCGCCGTCCAGCACCGCCTGCGTGTTACCCACCTCGTGGTTGGTGCGCAGGTCCTTGATGCGGGACTGGTCGAGCACGTAGGAGCGGATCTGGTGGCCCCAGCCGATGTCGCTCTTGCTGTCTTCCAGGACCTGCTGCTCGCTCTGGCGCTTGCGCAGTTCCATCTCGTACAGCCGGGCCTTCAGCATGGACATGGCTTCGGCACGGTTCTTGTGCTGCGAGCGGTCGTTCTGGCACTGCACGACGATGCCGCTGGGCTCATGCGTGATCCGCACCGCGGAATCGGTCTTGTTGATGTGCTGGCCGCCGGCGCCGGACGCGCGATAGGTGTCGACGCGCAGATCAGCCGGGTTGATCTCGATCTCGATCGAATCGTCCACTTCCGGATACACGAACACCGAGCAGAAGCTGGTGTGGCGGCGTGCGTTGGAGTCGAACGGGCTCTTGCGCACCAGGCGATGGATGCCGGTCTCGGTGCGCAGAAAGCCGTAGGCATAGTCGCCATTGACCTTGATCGTCGCGCCCTTGATGCCGGCGACGTCGCCCTCGGATTCTTCCATGATCTCGACGTCGAAGCCCTTGCGCTCGCAATAGCGCAGATACATGCGCTCGAGCATGCCTGCCCAGTCCTGGGCCTCGGTGCCGCCGGCGCCAGCCTGGATCTCGATGAAGCAGTGGCTCGGATCCATCGGGTGCGAGAACATGCGCCGGAATTCGAGTTGATGCACCTTCTCTTCGAGCACCGTCACGTCGGTCTCGACCGCGACAAGCGTGTCCTCGTCGGCTTCGGCCTCGGCCAGATCGAACAAGTCCTTGAGGTCGTTGGATAATTGCTCGATGTCATCGAGTGCGTCCACGACATTCTCGAGCTGACGCTTCTCCTTGCCGATCTCCTGCGCGCGCTCGGCGTCGTTCCAGATCGCCGGATCCTCCAGCGCGAGGTTCAATTCCTGAAGTTTGCTGGCCTTTTCAGCGTAGTCAAAGATACCTCCGCAGTTCACGAGCGCGGGCGCGCAGGTCGTCGAGTTTTTCGGACAGGCTGTTGAGGCGTTCGGCTTCCATGGAACTGCTCCGGCAAAGTTCGGAAAACCCGAAAGTATACACGCTGCGTTTACGTCGGGGCGCAGTTTGAGCCGGCCCCGGATCAGGCCGGTTCGAAATGCTCCAGCATCAGCTGCAGGCTGGTGACGCCGTTGAACTCGTTCGGTGCCAGCCTGTACGCAGCATGAATCTCGGTCGGTGCGCCTTCGGCGAAGTTGAACTGGATGGCGTTGTAGCGCACGCCGTTCTTCGAAAGCTGCAGCTTCAGGTGGCGGTCCTTCAGCAGGCGCTGGCGCTCCACGCGGAAGCGATCGTCGAAGACCGGCGCAGGGAAACCCTGGCCCCAGATGTCCTGTTCGATCAGACGGG
This sequence comes from Denitraticella aggregata, assembly GCF_048158365.1. NCBI lineage: Bacteria > Pseudomonadati > Pseudomonadota > Betaproteobacteria > Rhodocyclales > Zoogloeaceae > Denitraticella > Denitraticella aggregata. The sequence continues at coordinate 31,259 of NZ_JBLLNL010000002.1, forward strand.
CCGAGTCCAGGCTCATCCAGCCGCCCTCCAGCGTGCCGTCGGTCTCGATGCTGCGGGTCAGCTCGGCCGGATCGACCAGCGCGCGGACCACGTCCTCGAAGGCGGACTGAAAGCGCGGGTAGTCTTCCTCGCGGATGCTCAGGCCGGCGGCCATCGCGTGCCCGCCGAAGCGCAGAATCAGATCGGGTTGTTGCTTGCTGACCAGGTCCAGCGCATCGCGAAGGTGGAGACTGGCGATGGAGCGACCCGAGCCCTTCAACTCCCCGTCCTGGCCGCGTGCGAACGCGACCACGGGCCGGTGGAGCTTCTCCTTGATGCGACCCGCCACGATGCCGATCACGCCCTGATGCCAGTCTGGTTCGAACAGGCTCACGCTGGCGGTGTTGCCCGGATCGAAGCCGGCCAGGCGCTCCAAGGCATCCTGCTGCATCTCCTGTTCGATGCCACGCCGCTCGCGATTGAGCTTGTCGAGTTCTTGAGCGATGTTCAGCGCACGCCCCGGGTCGTCGGTGATCAGGCATTCGATGCCGAGGCTCATGTCCGACAGCCGACCGGCTGCGTTCAGACGCGGGCCGAGTCCGAAGCCGAGATCGAAGGTACTGGCGCGGGCGGCTTCGCGCGCGGCGGCGGCGAACAGGGCGCGCACGCCGGCCTGCATGCGTCCGGCGCGAATGCGCGCGAGCCCCTGCGACACCAGGATGCGGTTGTTGTGGTCGAGCTTGACCACGTCGGCGACCGTGCCGAGCGCGACCAGATCGAGCAGATCCCCGAGCCTGGGTTCCGGCCGTTCCGAGAACATGCCGCGTTCGCGCAGTTCGGCGCGCAGCGCCAGCATCGTGTAGAACATCACGCCCACACCTGCCAGTGCCTTGCTCGGGAAGTCGCAGCCCGGCTGATTCGGGTTCACGATCACGTCCGCTTCGGGCAGTGTGTCGCCGGGCAAGTGATGGTCGGTGATCAGCGTGGCCATGCCATGGCTGCGCGCGGCCGCGACCCCCTCCACGCTGGCGATGCCGTTGTCGACGGTTATCAGCAGGTCCGGCTCCATGCGCGCGGCCAGCTCCACGATGGCCGGGGTCAGCCCGTAGCCGTACTCGAAGCGGTTCGGTACCAGATAGCCGACGTCCGCACCGAAGGCGCGCAGCGCGCGGATGCCGACCGCGCAGGCGGTGGCGCCGTCGCAGTCGTAGTCGGCGACGATCACCATGCGCGCGCCGGCCCCGATCGCATCGGCCAGCAGCGTGGCGGCCTCGCGCGTGCCGCGCAGCGCGTCCGGCGGCAGCAGCGTCTTCAGCGCATAGTCGAGTTCGTCGCGGCGCCGAATGCCGCGTGCGGCGTAGATGCGCGCGAGCAGCGGATGCACGCCGCTGTCGATCAGGGCCTGCACCGCGCGAGGCGGGGTCGGGCGGGTCAGGATTCGGGTCATGCCGGTGCCTGCGTGAAGGAGTCGAGCGTGCGGGGGCGTCGCCAGAACTTCCACGTGTCGCTGCGGGTCACGGCGATGTCCAGGCTCAATCGGTCGCCCGGCAACACGAGTTGCAGCTCACGCAAGCGTCCGGATTTCAGCATCGCAAGCAGGGGGCCGAACCAATCTCGCTCGAGTTCCGCCAGGATGTCGCGCCATCGATCCAGGTCGAGCTGGAGCGCGGCCCGATGCAGACGGTCAAGTACCACCAACGCATCCTGTGACGGCAGCTCCGCGCATGCCCGTGTCTGCACGCCGGCGGCCCGAGCCAGTCCGAGGACGATCGGGTCGTCTGCGCAGACCAGCGGCGCGGGCGCCGTGATGCGTGCCGATCGGTCGACCGGAAGCTGCCCTGCGCCCCAGAACCAGACGCTGTTGATCGCAGGGCGGCCGTCGGCTTCGCGCGCCTGATTGACCGGATGCGCATGTAGCAGCACCTGAATCTCGTTCGCGACGCGTCGCCAGGAGCGGGCGTCGTCGCCTTCGGGCATGAAATGCGATATCGGTCGTCCGACCACGTCATCCAGCGCATGAAAGCGCGTTGCGGTCGGTTCGGCCAGATGCAGGTACCACCGCTGCGACGTGGCCGCCTCGATGCGGCCGAGCGCGGGTTCGGATTCGGCCAGGAATGCGTTGATCGTCGCGCTCAGCTCGGTCGCTTCCGGCTCGGTGATGCCTAGTCCCGATGCGTCGGACAGCAGCATGTGCTCGCGCGCGAAGTGCAGATGAACCGGGTCGGCGCACAGCCAGATGGCACCATCCTCGACACGATCGGCACCGTCGGTCTCTCCCAGGCGTCGCAGCGCGGCGACCGGGCAGTCTTTATCGAGCCTGAAGATCCGCTGCAGGCAATGGAACAGGGTCGTCTGCGGGCCGGCCCTGACGTGCGCGAGACCGATCAGTCGCTCGAGGGCGGGAAGCTGCAGGCCGCTCGTCAGGCCGACCGCATTCGGGCTCGGCCAGATCAGGCCGGGCAGGACAAGCTGGAGATTCATCGGGAGGGGCGTCGTGGAAATGGGTGCAGCATGGGTGCGACGGTTCGTCGGGCGTGTCGAGTCTAACAGCAGGGGCGGGTCCGGACCAGCCGATCCCGGAGGGGCATGGACCCGCTGACGCCGCCCGGGCGAGCGGCCGCGGCCTGCCGGTCGACGAACGCGAGCGCAGCCAGCGGGATCGCGTTGTCGGCACGCTTGCGGCAGAATGTCGGCTTTTCGTCATCACGCCAGCCGATGCGCTACGAATTCCTGGTCGGTCTGCGCTACACCCGCTCGCGCAAGCGTGCGCAGGGGCGCAACCGATTCATCTCCTTCATCTCGCTCGTCTCCATGCTCGGAACGGCGCTCGGCGTGGCTGCGCTGATCGTGGTGTTGTCGGTGATGAACGGTTTTCAGGAGGAGTTGCGCACCCGCATCCTGGGCGTGGCCTCGCACATCCAGGTGTCGGGTTACGAAGGCGAGCTCGATGCCTGGCAGCGGGTAGCGGGGCAGGCGGCCCAGCACCGCAATGTGGTGGCGAGCGCACCGTATGTGCAGGAGCAGGGCATGCTCTCCTTCGATCAGAATGTGCGCGGCACGATCGTGCGCGGAGTGCTGCCCGCCGAGGAGGAGCAGGTCGCCGATTTTGCCGCCTACATGAAGGCCGGTTCGCTGGACGCGTTGCGCCAGGGTGGATTCGGCATCGTGCTGGGGCGCGATCTCGCGTTCGCGCTGCGGGTGGGCATGGGCGACAAGGTCACGCTGATCGCGCCGCAGGGTCTGGTGACGCCGGCTGCGGTGATCCCGCGCGTGAAGCAGTTCGAAGTGGTCGGCATCTTCGAGGCGGGCATGTTCGAGTACGACTCCGGTCTGGCGCTGATCCACATGCGGGACGCTCAGGTCCTGTACCGCATGGGCGACCTGGTGACCGGCGTTCGGCTCAAGCTCGAGGACCTGTTCGCAGCGCCGCGCGTCGCGCGCGAGCTGGCGGGCATGATCGACGTGCCGGCGCTGGTCACCGACTGGACCCGCAGTCACGCCAATTTCTTCCGGGCGGTGCAGCTCGAGAAGACGATGATGACCATCATCCTGTTCCTGATCGTCGCGGTGGCGGCGTTCAACATCGTGTCCACGCTGGTCATGGCGGTGCAGGAGAAATACGCCGACATCGCGATTTTGCGCACCCTGGGTGCGAGTCCGAGCTCGATCATGACGGTATTCGTGCTTCAGGGCGCGATAATCGGCATGGTGGGCCTGGTGGCCGGGGTGGTCGGCGGCCTGCTGCTCGCGAGCAACCTGGATGTCGTGATTCCGGCGATCGAGGCGCTCACCGGCGCGACGTTGTGGAACAAGGAGGTCTATTACATCAGCGAGTTGCCGTCGCAGGTGCTGGCGAGCGACGTGATCACGATTACGTCACTGTCCTTCGTGCTCACGCTGCTGGCGACGCTGTATCCGAGCTGGCGCGCGTCCCGCGTGAATCCCGCCGAGGCCCTGCGCTATGAATGACGTCGTCGAAACGCCGGTGCTCGCGTGCCGCGCACTGACCAAGATCTTTCGCGAGGGGCCGGACGCACTGACCGTGCTCAAGGATGTGACGCTCGTCGTCGAGCGCGGCGAACGGCTCGCGATCGTCGGCGCGTCGGGGTCGGGCAAGAGCACCCTGCTGCATCTGCTGGGTGGGCTGGACGTGCCGACGTCGGGTACGGTCGCGCTGCAGGGCAGGGACTTCTCGCGCATGTCGGACGCGGAGCGCGGGCGACTGCGCAACGTGGCGCTGGGTTTCGTCTATCAGTTCCACCACCTGCTGCCGGAATTCAGCGCGCTCGAGAACGTTGCGATGCCGCTGTACATCCGCCGTATGGACAAGGCGCAGGCCGATGAGCGGGCGTCGGCGATGCTGGCCGAAGTGGGCCTGGCTCACAGGCTCGACCACGCGCCCGGAGAGATGTCGGGCGGGGAACGTCAGCGGGCCGCGATCGCGCGGGCGCTGGTGACCGAACCGGCCTGCGTGCTGGCCGACGAGCCGACCGGCAATCTGGACCGCCGCACCGCCGACGGCGTGTTCGACCTGATGCTGAGCCTGAACGAGCGGCTCCACACCAGCTTCGTCATCGTTACCCATGACGAGACCATCGGACGGCGCGTGATGCGCACCGTGCGAATCGAGGATGGCATGCTGCTTTCCTGAGTCACTTGTCAGCCGGACCGGGCCCGGCGGCGCGACGCTCCGGAGCATCAGGCGAGCCCGGGGCAGGGCAACGCGCAGGTGCGCCCCCATGTCGGCCTTGCAGGCGATCGACTGCCCGATCCGGCGTCACGGCCGGTTGGCGCGTTTGACGGCCCGGGCGCGCCAGGCGCGGATCAACCAGACCCGCCATGCGGCGCGCACGCTGAAGTAGCCCGTGAGCGCCAGTGCCCCGGCGAGCAGCACCAGTCCGACCGCAAGCGGTTTGCCGAGATCCAGCACCCAGGGCAGCAGCAAGTGCGCCCACTCGAAAAGCCCGACCCCTTCCAGGTCCGGCGGGGGCACGAAGCTGGTCGGGCTCTCGCCCAGCACGAGCGCGCCCATCGCATAGGCTGCCAGATACAGCGGAACGATGGTCAAGGGGTTGGAATACAGCGTGGTGATCAGCGCCAGCGGCAGATTGACGCGAAACACGACGCACGCGATCGCGGTACTGAGCATCTGAAAGGGTCCAGGGATCAGACCGCAGAACAGGCCGGTCGCGATCCCGCCGGCGACCGAATGCCGGTTCAGGTGCCACAGGCGCGGATGGAGCAGCGTATTCGCGAACGGACGTAGCCAGCGATTGGAGTGCACGGCTTCATGGTCCGGGAGAAAGCGTCGCAGTCTGTTACGCATGCACGAAGTGATCCTGAATCGAGAACGTAGTTCATCTGAGCGGAGGGTTACCCGATCGGTTCGCTTGTCACCGCATTATGCATTAGGCATTATGCAGATATCATGTCGATGCCAATAATCGGATTCGCCTGCGGCGTCGCTGCGATGCAGATGCTTCCAGCGCTACCGGGCAGGCCCCTGTTGCTCGGGGGAACGATTCTACTCCTGGTGACCCTTCTGGCCATCGGGTCGATCGCCGGCACAACGCGCGATGCCCGAGTCGGCGCTGGCTATCGCATCGCAATCGTGCTGATCGCCGTTGTATCCGGATTTGCGTGGTCGGCATGGCGCGCGCAATGGCGGCTGGCAGACGCGTTGCCGATGCAGTGGGAGTCGCGCGACCTCGAGGTCACCGGCGTGATCAGCGGCTTGCCTCGATATCTGGAGCGGTCGGTCCGGTTCGAGCTGTTGGTGGATGCCGCGACGGCACCGGTACCGCGACGCATCCAGCTGTCCTGGTACCTGCCCAGGCGTGCGGACGCACCGGTGTTGCCGAATCTTCGGCCGGGTGAGCGCTGGCGGTTGACGGTGCGCCTGAAGCGTCCGCATGGACTCGTCAATCCCCATGGGTTCGACTACGAGGCATGGTTGCTGGAACGCAACATCCGGGCCACCGGCTATGTCCGGGAGCACGGCGAAAATCGGCGCCTGGCGGCATTCGTGTTGGCGCCGATGAACCTCGTGCACCGCGCGCGAGACGCGATTCGCGGCCGCTTCGCCGATACGCTGGCTGACGAAGAGCATGCCGGCATTCCGATCGCATTGGCGATCGGCGACCAGCGTGCGATCCCAGCCGCTCACTGGGAGGTCTTTCGCCGGACCGCAGTCGCGCATCTGGTCAGCATTTCGGGTCTGCACGTATCGCTGGTGGCCGTGCTGGCCGGAGGGCTGGTGGGTGCGGTCTGGCGACGGGTGCCCCGGCTTGCGCTGGCGATGCCGACCCAGAAGGCTGCCATACTGGCCGGTCTGCTGTTCGCGACGGTCTATGCGCTGCTCGCCGGGCTCGGATTGCCGACCCTGCGCGCGCTGATCATGCTGGCGGTGGCTGGGTTCGCGATCCTGTCGGGCCGTGAAGCGCGTCCGGGTCGGGTGCTCGCACTGGCGCTGCTCGGGGTGCTGGTGCTTGACCCGTGGGCGGTTCTGTCGGCCGGCTTCTGGCTGTCCTTCGGTGCGGTGGGGGTCATCATCTTCGTCATGAGCGGACGGCTGGGACGGCCTTCGGCGTGGGCGACGGCGGTCAGGATCCAGCTTGCGATCACGTTTGCGACGGTTCCCGCGCTGCTGGTCCTGTTCAACGCCTTCTCGCTGGTGGCCCCGTTCGCGAATGCGCTGGCGATTCCGATGGTCAGCTTCGTGATTGCGCCGCTGAGCCTGCTCGCGATCGTCGTGCCGGCCCCGGCCGTGCTGCACATCGCGCACTGGGTGACCGAATGGATGATGCGATGGCTGGATTGGCTCGCCGCGTCACCGCACGCGATGTGGCAGCAGGCGGCGCAACCGCCGCTGCTGACGCTGTGCGCCGTGGTCGCGGTCGCTTGGCTGCTGTTGCCGCGGGGGCAACCAGCCCGCCATGTCGCGATGCTGGCGATGCTGCCCCTGCTGTGGTGGTCACCGCCCCGACCCGAGCTCGGGCAGTTTCGCGTGGTGGCGCTCGATGTAGGACATGGGCTTGCGGTTCACGTGCAGACCGCGACGCACGATCTGCTCTTCGATGCAGGTCCATCCTTCGGTCGTTCGGCCGATGCCGGGGGTCGGGTGCTGTTGCCGTACTTCGTGGCGACGGGCGTATCGCGGCTGCACAAGCTGGTGATCTCTCACGGAGACGGCGATCATGCCGGCGGCGCGGCGACCCTGCTGGCCGGCATGCCGGTCTCGCGACTAATGACGACACCGGCTGAGGATCACGCGGCCCTGGCCGCCGCGGCCGAGGATGCGGTGTCGTGTGTCGCGGGCAGGGACTGGGCGTGGGACGGTGTGCGGTTCGAGGTCTTGCATCCGTCTCGGGACACACCGCCGTTTCGCAAGCCGAACGACAACTCCTGCGTGATCCGCATCTCGACTGCTGCAGGCTCGGTCCTGCTGGCCGGTGACATCGAGTCGCCGGCCGAACAGGCGCTCGTTGCGAGGTGGGGGCCGGCGTTGGCCAGCGATGTCGTGCTGGTTCCGCATCATGGCAGTCGAAGCTCTTCGACCGCGCCCTTCGTGGCAGCGGTGTCTGCGCGCCACGCGATTCACGTGGTCGGCAATCTGAATCCCTTCCGGCACCCGCACCCGGAGGTGTGGGCGCGTTGGGCGGTCGCCGGTGCGCGCAACTGGCGCACCGATGCACAGGGCGCGATCACGGTGGATGTTGGCGAGGGCGGCCTCAAGGTCGCGTCGCAGCGCACGCGCGCGCCGCGCTACTGGCACGGACGCTGAACCGTTGCGCCTCCCGGCAAATTCCAGATTCATCGACCCTCCGGTTCGCAGAGTCGGCGGAAAAGCGGGTTACACTCGCGCGCAGACTGGCTTGACTTGCGAGGACCGGGAATGAGTTTGCTCGACGCAGTGCGCAGTTTCTTTGAACCGCCAAACGCTGTGCAACGACGCCATGCCGGCGTGCGCGAACGCTCGGTGCAGTGCATCGGGCCGCACGGACTGCATCGTATGGCCTATACGGAATGGGGCGATCCGGAAAACCGCAAGGTCCTGATCTGCGTGCATGGCTTGACCCGAAACGGTCGTGATTTCGACTTTCTCGCCCAGGCATTGATGGACGAATACCGGGTGGTCTGTCCCGACGTGGTCGGACGCGGCAGGAGCGACTGGCTCGGAGTCAAGGCCGACTACAACCCCGCGCTCTACGTGTCGGACATGGTGACGCTGATCGCGCGACTCAATGCCGAAACCGTGCATTGGGTCGGCACGTCGATGGGCGGGATCATCGGCATGATGCTGGCGGGCTTGCCGCATACACCGGTGTCCAGGCTGGTGCTGAACGACCTGGGGCCGGTGATCACCGCGACATCGCTGCGCCGGATCGCGGAGTACGTCGGTCGTGCGCCCAAGTTTCCGACGATGGCCGCGGCCGAGGCCTGGATCCGCGAGGTCAGTGCGCCGTTCGGACCCTTGACCGACGCGCAGTGGCAGCACCTCACCTGTTACTCGGTGCGTCCGGTCGAAGGCGGATTCGTGATGGTCTATGACCCCGGGATCGGCGATGTATTCCGCAGCACGCCCATACTCGGGGACTACGAGCTATGGGATGCCTACAAGGCCATCCGTTGCCCCACCCTGGCGATCCGGGGTGCCGAATCGGACCTTCTCGAGCATTCGACGCTGTTGAAGATGGCCGAAACCGGACCCTGCGCCCAGATCGTCGAAATCCCGGGCGTCGGGCATGCGCCGATGTTCATGGACGAGTCGCAGACCCGTATCGTGCGAGACTTCCTGCTGGCATCGTGATCGTGTGCCGGGCTCAGGCGTCGTCCTGCGGCAAGAACTTGATCGAAGCCGAATTGATGCAGTAGCGCAGGCCGGTGGGCTGGGGACCGTCCTCGAAGACATGACCGAGGTGCGCACCGCATTGCTGGCACAGCACTTCGATGCGTCGCATGAAGTGGCTGCGGTCCTCTGCGGTCTCGACGTTTTCGGCTGCGGCGGCGGTCCAGAAACTGGGCCAACCGCAGCCCGCGTCGAACTTGTGCTCGGAATGAAACAGCGGCGCACCACAGCATCGGCAGCGGTACTCGCCCGGGTCCCAGGTGTTCCAGTACTCCCCGCTGAAGGCCCGCTCGGTGCCTTTCTCGCGGGTCACGTGAAATTGCTCGGGCGTGAGCGCAGTGCGCCACTGCGCGTCCGGTTTGTCGATCTTGCGTGTCATCAGGCTGGACCTCAGTGCAGATGCCGGGGTGCGTGCTCGCCGGGCGATTCCGGCATCTCGGCATGCGCGGTTGCACCATCGGCGGTTGGATACATCGGTGCGCCGCAATCGTCGCAGTATTCGAGCGGAAAACGGTGCTCGAGGTTCACGATGTCGGTGACGCCGCAGTCGCGCAGGACGGCCTCGATCTGCGCGGGAATGTCGCTGTGTTCGTCCTCCGGGCCGAGCAGGGGCCAGACGACGCCATGCACGATCTGGTCGCCGCCATTGACCGAGAAGCCGATCCGGTATTCTTCCAGCTCGCGATCGTGAAACGGGGCGATGACCGCGCGGAGGCTGGCCGCCGGGGTTTCGAGTTCGACGCCGAGAAAGGCCACTGATGCCCGGACCGCATAGGGACGGCTGCTCCGATCGGATTGGCGGCTCGCGGCGAAATAGGTCTCGGGCAGAACGACCTCGATCGTGGCGCCTGGCAGGATGGGTCCGAGGCAGGCACCGCCCTGATTGCGCCACTGGATCAGTGCCTGTTCCCGGCTGCCCCCCTCTTGCTGCCAGGTGAACAGGGCATGCCCCTTCGGAACCGCAACGGCCGCCAGCAGATAGCGGGTGTCGGACAGGAAATGCGCGGTTTCCGGCATCCCGCGGGTTTCGAGCTGCAGGTCGTGATTGTCGAGTGCGGCGCGACCGAGCGCCTGTGCGAAGTCGGCGGTCGCGCAATAGCCCTGTGGAAGCTGATCGGGGCTGAACAGGTAATCAGCCAGCGCGATCCGGGCATCATCGGCGAAGATGTGTGCCTGCAGATGAACGCGCAGATTGGACATTACGGCCGGCGGGATGCTGTTCGCCGGAATCTGGTAGCGCGACCAGGCCAGCACCGGCGCCCCGATCAAAAGCACGTCATGTGTCGTCGACAGGGCCGACGCGTTCTCGGCGCGCGATTCTATGAAGTCGGCCAGTTCCTCGTATGCTCCCGGGTTGCTGCCGTGCAGTGCGTCCAGTGCCGCATTGAGTCCTTCCTCGTCCTGTTCCTGCAGCATCAGGTCGATCGTTGCGGACAGCTGGCGGTCCCAGAATGCGTCTTCGGCGCGGCTGCCCGATTCGCTCAGGCCGACCGCCATGCGGATGATTTGTTCGGTTTCGCGGTTCACTCCGCTGCGACGTTTCTGACGGATTCTTTTCATGGTCGTCCTTTTTGGGGAGGGCGCGGCGAACGAGGTCGCCCGGGTCCCTGCATGCGTATCCGGAACCATCCGGACGAAGCTTCAATAGGCCGGCTTGTCGAGCCGGATCGCCTGCATGATGGTAGCCGAAATCTCTTCGATCGATTTCGCGGTCGAGTCCAGCCACGGAATGTTCTCCCGACGCATCAGCTTCTGGGCGGCGTCGATCTCGTAAAGGCAGTTTCCGAGCGACGCATAACGACTGTCGGGACGGCGCTCCCGGCGGATCTGCGCGAGGCGCTCCGGCGAGATCGTCAGTCCGAACAGCTTGCGCCGGTGCTTGTGCAGCTCGCCGGGCAGCTTGTTGCGCTCGAAGTCTTCCGGGATCAGCGGGTAGTTGGCGGCCTTAACGCCGAACTGCATGGCGAGATAAAGGCTGGTCGGTGTCTTGCCCGAGCGGGATACGCCGACCAGGATTACGTCTGCATCGGCGAGTTCGCCATCGGAGGAGACGCCGTCGTCATGCGCCATCGCGAAGTTGATCGCCTCGATGCGCGCCTTGTAGTCGCTGCTCTCGGCGACGCCATGAAAGCGGCCGACCGCATGGTTGGAGCGTATGTCCAGTTCGTCCTCGAGCGGGCCGATGAATTGCTCGAACAGGTCGATGAACAAGGCGTCGGCCTGGCGCAGGCCGGCGACGGTCTCGGGGTTGACCAGCGTACTGAACACGATCGGCCGTTCGCCGTCGCGCACGAAGGCCTCGCGAATCTGCCGGGCGCAGTCGATGGCCTTGTCGAGGTCGTCCACGAACGGGATGCGGACCTGGTGGGCCTTCAGTGCGGGAAACTGGGTGAGCAGGCTGTGACCGAGGGTTTCGGCGGTGATGCCGGTCCCGTCGGAGATGAAGAACGCGGTGCGCATGATCGGGTTTTCGTATTTCCGGTGAAAATACTGGTTTCCAGACAATTCGATTCGTGCGGCAGGGCAGCAAAAACCGTAAAATGGCATTTTGCGTCGTCTCCAACATTTCCGGAAGCTAATTCATGACTCGTTACGTGATTCCCTTCACCGAGCTGCGCATGACCGACGTCGAACTGGTCGGCGGCAAGAATGCCTCGCTCGGCGAGATGATCAGCCAGTTGCCGTCCAGCGTGCGGGTGCCCGGCGGCTTTGCTACGACTGCGGACGCGTATCGGGATTTTCTCGCGCACCAGGGCTTGGCCGACCGCATCGAGAAGGCCCTCGCGACGCTGGATGTGGATGACGTCGTGACACTGGCCCGCATGGGTGCGGAGATCCGCCAATGGATCGTCGACACGCCTTTCCCGTCCCGGCTCGAGGAAGAGATCCATGCCGCCTACAACGCGCTGACGGCCGAAGGCGAAGGGAGCTTCGCGGTGCGCTCGTCGGCCACCGCCGAGGATCTGCCCGATGCGTCCTTTGCCGGGCAGCAGGAAACCTTCCTGAACATCCATGGTTACGAGCACATCCTGCATGCGATGAAAGAGGTGTTCGCGTCGCTTTACAACGACCGGGCGATTGCGTACCGGGTTCACAAGGGCTTCACGCATGCCGAGGTCGCGCTGTCGGCCGGCGTGCAGCGAATGGTGCGCTCGGACACCGGTGCGTCCGGCGTGATGTTCACGATCGATACCGAATCCGGTTTCGACCAGGTCGTGTTCATCACCGCGTCCTATGGTCTGGGCGAAACGGTCGTGCAGGGCGCGGTGAACCCGGACGAGTTCTATGTGCATAAGCCGACGCTGGCACGCGGCAAACCGGCCTTGATCCGGCGCAATCTCGGTTCGAAGCTGATCAAGATGGTGTTCGCGGACAAGCGTGAAGCGGGCAAGTCGGTGCGCACCGTCGATGTGGACGAGGCCGATCGCAACCGGTTCTCGCTGACCGATGCCGATGTGCTCGAGCTCGCGCGCTACGCGGTCATCATCGAGCAGCACTACGGACGACCGATGGACATCGAGTGGGGCAAGGACGGCGTCGACGGCAAGCTCTACATCCTGCAGGCCCGTCCCGAGACGGTGAAGAGCCAGTCCAGCGGACATGTGATGGAGAAGTACCGGCTCAAGCAGTACAGCAAGGCGCTGACCCACGGTCGCGCGATCGGCCAGAAGATCGGGGTCGGCACGGTGCGTGTGGTGTCGAATGCGTCCGAGATGAACCGGGTGCACGCCGGCGACGTGCTCGTGACCGACATGACCGATCCTAACTGGGAGCCGGTGATGAAGCGTGCGAGTGCGATCGTGACCAACCGCGGCGGACGCACCTGCCATGCGGCGATCATCGCGCGCGAACTCGGTATCCCGGCGATCGTCGGCTGCGGCAATGCGACCGAGGTGTTGGAGGAGGGCGATTCGGCAACGGTGTCTTGCGCCGAGGGTGACACCGGCTACGTGTATCGCGGCAAGCTGGACTACGAGGTCATCACCACCGACATGGGTAATCTCCCGGAGATTCCGGTCAAGGTGATGATGAACGTCGGCAATCCCGAGCTCGCGTTCGAATTCGCGCAGATTCCGAATGGCGGCGTGGGTCTGGCACGCCTGGAGTTCGTCATCAACAACATGATCGGCATCCATCCGAAGGCGATCCTGGAACTGGGCCAGGTACCGGCCAGCCTGCGCGAGGAGATCCTGCGGCGATCGCGCGGCTATGCGACGCCGAAGCAGTTCTTCATCGAGAAACTGGTCGAGGGCATCGCAACGATCGGTGCGGCCTTCTACCCGAAACCGGTCATCGTGCGCATGTCCGATTTCAAGTCGAACGAATATCGCAAGCTGCTCGGCGGCGAGATCTACGAACCCGAGGAAGAGAACCCGATGCTGGGATTCCGCGGCGCGTCACGCTATATCGCGCACAGCTTCCGCGACTGCTTCGAGATGGAGTGCGCGGCGATGCGCAAGGTTCGCAACGAGCTCGGACTGACCAATGTGCAGATCATGATCCCGTTCGTGCGCAACGTCGAAGAGGCGGAGGGCGTGGTCGAACTGCTGAGCCAGCACGGGCTGCGCCGCGGCGAGAACGAACTCAAGCTGATCATGATGTGCGAGATCCCCTCGAACGCGCTGCTGGCCGATGCCTTTCTGGAGCATTTCGACGGTTTCTCGATCGGGTCCAATGATCTCACCCAGCTGACACTCGGTCTGGACCGTGATTCCGGCCTGGTCGCGCATGCGTTCGACGAGCGCGACCCGGCGGTCAAGCTGCTGCTGTCCATGGCGATCAGCTCTGCCAATCGCCTCGGCAAGTATGTGGGCATATGCGGGCAGGGGCCATCCGACCATTCCGATTTCGCCGAATGGCTGATGGACGAGGGGATTCAGACGATATCGCTGAATCCGGACACCGTGGTCGACACCTGGTTGAAGCTGGCGGCGCACCGGAAGCACTGAGCGGCTAAGGGGTCCGGTCCGCACGTTCGGCGCACCGGACCGGACCCGGGTTCAGGCCGAGAAGAAGTCCTTGACCTTGTCCATCCAGGACTTGGCCTTGGGATTGTGGCGGTCGACGTTCGAGCTGGATACCTCCTCGAACTCGCGCAGCAGCTCCTTCTGACGCTCGGTCAGTTTGACCGGCGTTTCGACCACGACATGGCACATCAGGTCGCCATGTGTGTGGGAGCGAACATTGCGGATGCCCTTGCCGCGCAGACGGAATGCCCGTCCGCTCTGTGTCTCGGCCGGGATCTTCAGCCTCGCCATGCCGTCCAGCGTCGGAATCTCGATCTCGCCGCCGAGCGCGGCGGTGGTGAAGCTGATCGGCATTTCGCAGTGCAGATCATCTCCATCGCGCTTGAAGACCGCATGCGAGCGAATCCGGATCTCGACATAGAGGTCGCCGGGCGGGCCGCCATTGACGCCGGGTTCGCCATGCCCCGCATGACGCAGGCGCATGCCCTCGTCGATGCCGGCCGGAATCTTTACTTCCAGCGTCTTATGGCTCTTCACGCGGCCGGCGCCGCCGCAGCTGCTGCACGGGTCGGGAATGATGCGACCCGTTCCGTGGCACTTCGGGCAGGTCTGCTGGATCGAGAAGAAACCCTGCTGGATCCTGACCTGGCCCGCGCCGCCGCAGGTCGAGCAGGTTTGCGGCTGGGTGCCGGGTTTGGCTCCGCTGCCGTGACACGTGTCGCACTCCTCGACGGTCGGAATGCGGATTGTCTTCTCCGATCCGCGCGCGGCCTCCTCGAGCGAGATCTCGAGGTTGTAGCGCAGGTCGGCACCGCGGTAAACGTTGGATCGGCCGCCTCGACCACCTCCGCCGAAGATGTCGCCGAAGATGTCCGAGAAGGCGTCCGCGAAACCGTCGAATCCCTGCGCACCGGGACCGCCGCCGCCCATGCTCTGTTCTACGCCGGCATGACCGTAGCGGTCATAGGCGGCCTTCTTTTGCGGGTCCGACAGGGCCTCGTAGGCTTCGCTGAGCTCCTTGAACTTCCCTTCGGCTTCCTTGCTGTCCGGATTCCGGTCCGGGTGATGCTTCATCGCGAGCTTGCGGTAGGCCTTCTTGATGTCGTCTGTGCCTGCATCGCGATTGATGCCCAGTACTTCGTAATAATCTCGTTTCGCCATCTGTCAGTCCTGAGAATCCCGAATCGGGACGGTCGAATCACCATCGGCAAAAAGTCGGGAGTGCGCCATCCGGCGCAACCCCCGACTCTGACAAGCCCCGGTCTGCCGGTTACTTGTTGTCCTTCACCTCGGTGAACTCGGCGTCGACCACATCCGCGTCGGCGGCCTGCGCGCCCGATGTGTCCGCACTGCCGGCGCCTGCCGTGCCTGCCTGCGCTTCGGCCTGGCTCTGAGCGTACATCTTCTCGCCCAGCTTCTGGCTCGCGGTTGCGAGCGCCTCGCTCTTCGCGTCGATCTCGGCCTTGTCGTTACTCTTCAGCGCTTCTTCGGCCGCCTTGAGGGCGTTCTCGATCGCCTCCTTCTCGCCGGCATCGACCTTGTCGCCGTAATCGGTCATCGCCTTCTTCACCGAGTGGATCAGGGCGTCGCACTGATTGCGCGCGTTGACCAGTTCATGGAGCTTCTTGTCCTCCTCGGCGTGGGCCGCGGCGTCCTGAACCATGCGCTCGACTTCCGCATCCGACAGGCCCGAGTTGGCCTTGATCTGGATCTTGTTCTCCTTGCCGGTGGCCTTGTCCTTGGCGGACACGTGCAGGATGCCGTTGGCGTCGATGTCGAAGGTGACCTCGATCTGCGGCATGCCGCGCGGTGCGGGCGGGATGTCCGAAAGATTGAACTGACCCAGACTCTTGTTGCCGGACGCCATCTCGCGCTCACCCTGCAGCACATGGATGGTCACCGCGCTCTGGTTGTCGTCCGCGGTCGAGAACACCTGGCTCGCCTTGGTCGGGATGGTGGTGTTCTTCTGGATCAGCTTGGTCATCACGCCGCCCAGCGTCTCGATGCCCAGCGACAGCGGCGTGACGTCGAGCAGCAGTACGTCCTTGACCTCGCCCTGCAGCACGCCGCCCTGGATGGACGCGCCGATCGCGACCGCTTCATCCGGGTTCACGTCCTTGCGCGGCTCCTTGCCGAAGAACTCCTTGACCTTGTCCTGCACCTTGGGCATGCGGGTCTGGCCGCCGACCAGGATCACGTCGTCGATTTCGCTGACCTTGATGCCGGCATCCTTGATCGCGACGCGGCAGGGTTCGATGGTGCGCTCGATCAGGTCCTCGACCATCGACTCGAACTTGGCACGCGTAATCTTGATCGCGAGGTGCTTCGGACCGGAAGCGTCGGCGGTGATGTAGGGCAGGTTGATCTCGGTCTGGCTGCCGGAGGACAGCTCGATCTTGGCCTTCTCGGCCGCTTCCTTCAGGCGCTGCAGTGCCAGCACGTCGTTCTTCAGATCGACGCCCTGTTCCTTCTTGAACTCGGTGACCACGTAATCGATTATGCGCTGGTCGAAATCCTCTCCACCCAGGAAGGTGTCGCCATTGGTCGCCAGCACTTCGAACTGGTGTTCACCGTCGATGTCGGCGATCTCGATGATGGAGATGTCGAAGGTGCCACCGCCGAGGTCGAACACCGCGATCTTGCTGTCGCCCGGCTTCTTGTCCATGCCGAAGGCGAGCGCGGCCGCGGTCGGCTCGTTGATGATGCGCTTGACCTCCAGACCGGCTATGCGGCCGGCGTCCTTGGTGGCCTGACGCTGGCTGTCGTTGAAATACGCGGGCACCGTGATGACTGCCTCGGTGACCGGTTCGCCGAGGTAGTCCTCGGCGGTCTTCTTCATCTTGCGCAGGGTTTCGGCGGACACCTGAGGCGGCGCGATCTTCTTGCCGCGAACCTCGACCCACGCGTCGCCATTGTCGGCCTTGACGATGGTGAAGGGCATCATCGCGATGTCCTTCTGCACTTCCTTCTCTTCGAAGCGGCGGCCGATCAGGCGCTTGACCGCGAATAGCGTGTTCCTGGCGTTGGTGACGGCCTGGCGCTTGGCCGGGGCGCCGACCAGGATCTCGCCGTCCTCGGCATAGGCGACGACCGACGGTGTCGTACGGGTGCCCTCGGAGTTTTCGATGACCTTGGGCTTGCCGCCTTCCATCACGGACACGCAGCTATTGGTGGTGCCCAGGTCGATCCCGATGATTTTTGCCATGATATGAATTCCTCTTGTCGATTCCGCTGAAGTCTGTCGTGGGCCGCATGCCGTGCCGACCCGTTACTGTTCCGAATATGGGGTGTGAAAGCCTCAGTTCAAGCCTCGGTCACGAAGCTGGTCAGCCCGACCGCGCCTTGGATACGACGACCATCGCTGGGCGGATCACCCGTTCATGCAACAGATAACCCTTTTGCAGTACGTTGATGACGGTGTTCGGCTCCGCGTCGGCTTCGATCGCGCTGATTGCCTGGTGGCGATTCGGATCGAAGCGCTGATTCATCGGATTCTCCTCGGCCAGTCCCTGACTCTCGAACGCCGCGACGAGCTGCCTGAGCGTGAGTTCGACACCTTCCTTGAGCTTTTCGACCGTCTGATTGTCGACCGCCAGTGCCGCCTCGAGGCTGTCCTTCACTGGCAGCATCGCCCCGGCGAATTTCTCACCGGCAAATTTCGAAGCCTTGGCGATGTCATCCTGCGCGCGGCGGCGCACATTCTCGGTCTCGGCTTTCGCACGCAGCCATGCGTCGTGGTGCTCTGCCGCCCTGAGCTCGGCGATGCGCAGCGATTCGGCGAGGCTCGGCGAAACGTCCGGACCTTCCGTAACGGTCGGGTCGGCGGAGATCGCGCCGTCGTCGCCGGAGCGGGCGGACTGGTTTTCGAGTTCGTCTTGCGGCGTCGCCGCCTGGTCCTTGTCCTGCATCGGTTTGCAACTCCTTGTATCTCTGAATTTGGGTGGATATTGGGGCCAGGTTGACGATTTTCAAGAGCGCATACGCATTTTTTTGGCGTCCGCGCGAGCGGCCTGTGGTCATCCGATCGACTTAGGCGCTAACATTCGGCATCGTCCGTGTAAAAGCGGCATCCCGTGCGTCCGGAGACATTCGATCGCAGCATGACTGACATCCCGGAAAAAATTGGGAAGTACCGCATCATCCGGGAAGTCGGGCGCGGTGCCACTGCGATCGTGTATCTGGCCGAGCATCCGGACCACAGGGATCCGGTCGCGATCAAGCATGTCCGGTTCAAGGACAAGTCCAAGGACGAAGCAAAGTGGAATCGGCGGTTGCTGAAACTGCTGAAGGCGGAGGAGGCGGTCGCGAGACGTCTCCATCATCCGGGCATCATCCGGATCTTCGAGGCGGTTCTGGACCCGGAGGAAGCCTATGTGGCGATGGAGTACTTCCCCGGTCAGTCGCTCGAGCGCTATTGCAGCTTCGAGCGGCTGCTGCCTATCCATCGAACCATAGGCATCGTCTTCAAGTGCTGCATGGCGCTGGATCACGCCTATCGGCAGGGCGTCGTGCATCGCGACATCAAACCGGCCAACATCCTGGTCGATGACGACGACAACGTGAAGATCACGGACTTCGGTCTCGCACTGAACATCAACAAGAAGATCGATACCGATTCGACCTTCATCATGGGCGTCGGCTCGCCGGCCTACATGAGCCCCGAGCAGATCAAGAGCTACCCGCTGAACCAGAAGACCGACCTGTATTCGCTCGGGGTCGTGCTGTTCCATCTGCTGGCCGGACGCCTGCCCTTCCGTGCGACCAATCCGGCGCAGCTGATCTACAAGATCCTGAATGCCGACCCACCATCGATCTCGATGCTGAACCCCGACGTGCCGGCGCAGATGGATGCGGTGATTCGCAAGGCGCTCGAGAAGGACTTGTACTCGCGCTACAAGAACGGGGCGGAGTTCGCCAAGGACCTGTCCGCAGTTCGCTACAAGATCGTCGACGATAGCTACGTGCCACCGGACACGAGTCGATTCGCCAGCCTGCGCAAGCATGCCTTCTTCACCGAATTCGACGACATCGAACTGTGGGAAGTGCTACGGATCTCGTCGTGGCGCAAGGTGGAGGCGAGAACGCTGATCTTTCTCGAGAATCATGCCGACCAGCGTTTCGGTGTGCTTCTCGACGGCGAGGTCGAGATCTCGGTCGAGGGCAGGCGGGTCTGCACGCTGGGTGACGGCGAACTTTTTGGCGAACTTGCCTGGCTGGATGCGGACGATCATCGCCACATGGGCACAGTCGTGTCCACGACGGCGACGACTTATCTCGAGGTCAGCCCGTCGGCGCTGGCGCTCGCGACCGAGGAGGTGCAGGCGCTGTTTCGGGAGCGGGTCGCGACCACGGTCGCGAAACGACTCGGCGCGGTATCCCGCCAGCTCGCGCGTGCCGGCGCGGCCGCGATCGAAGCGGACCATGCCCAGACCGATGGCATCGACCTGCGCCTTATGGATGACTGAGGAGCGGTCGCTCAGACGCTCAGGTCGATCTGGCGGACCGTGCCGACGCGGCCATCCTGCCCGACATAGACGCCGCTGCTGCGCATCACCCCCAGTGCTTGGTTGGCCGGGTTGCGCAGGTCGAACGGGGTGGCCACCCGGCCGAGATACAGGGCCCCGACGCCGGCTTCGCTCAAGGTCTGAAGCACGCCCTGTCCGTCGGCCGATGGTCGCCACAACCTGAGCTGCGTGTAGGCCGGATCGGCCTCGTCGATCCAGCCGTTGCCGTCCGAGTCGAGTGCCGACAGCTCGGCGAATCCATTGCCTGTGGTCGGACCGAACAGTTCGCGTCCGTCGTCGTTGCGGTCGAACGCCAGAAAACCGCGACCGCCGCCGAGCAGCGGAATCCGGTCGAGCTCACCGTCGGCATCGAGATCGAAGGCGAAGCGGGTGTCCTGGAGGCTGGCTGCCGGTCCGCCGAAATCGAGAACCAGCGGATCCTTCAGGCGTGCTTCGCCGGCCCGGAAGCTCACATTGACCGACTCCATGTAGCTGCGCGCCATCATGAAACCGACGTCGAAGCGGATCTCGCGGCCGTCGTCGGTGCGAACGACGCCACTCGCCTGGAAGGTCGTCTGCTCGAACTCGATGCGGGTCGCGCTCAATTCGTACTCGATACTGAACCCGGGGCCGCGACGGGTATCGCGTGCCGCCGCCGGCTGGCCATCAGCGGGAAGGGTAGGGTCGGCCCGATCGTCCAGCCGCAGCAGGCGCACGGGCCGACCGGTGAGCATCGCGATCATCGTCGCCATCAACCTCAGGTGCGGATCCGTGTCGAGCGGATCGACCTCGTCCGTCACGGTGCCGGTAGCGCTCTCCGCCAAGGCTTCGGGCGAGATCGTGACCCGGGCGGATGGAGAGGCCTGCGGACCGTCAGACCTGTTTCCGCCAGGACGCTCGCCGAACCACATCTCCAGCCGCTCCGAGACCTCGGTCCGACTGAAACTGAGGTGGGACGACTGCATCTGGATTTCGGACGAAGCGATGATCATGACCGGGGCTCTGCGGCGGGAAGCGCGCTCGCGACGCGAGCGCATGCTGGGGAGAGCGGCCAGTCACCGCTCGGACGGACTGCCAGTCTTCTCGCGTGATAACGGCAGCGTTCGCCCGGACTTTAGCGGCTTTGCGATGGATCGCCGAAGCTCACAGCGACCACTCCATCCAGCCCCGCAGACGACCGGTGTCCATCGCACCGGCCCTGTCGCGCGACTTCGCGCCCGTGCTTCAGGATCGCCCGCCAGCCGCCTAGTCCGCATCACAATGCGGACAGACGGCGTGAAGCATATCGGTCATGATGTGGCGCCGAGCTCCCGCGCGCGGTGGCGTGCCGACTCGAGTTCGCTGGCGGAAGGTTTCGGGATGTCCAGCCAGTTTCCCAGGTGAGCGCGTGCGATGCCGGTCAGGGCGCTGATCCAGTCATGACGCTCGTTCAGACACGGAATATAGTGAAAGGTCTCGCCGCCCGCGCCGAGAAAGGCCGCCTTGCACTCTAGTGCGATTTCCTCGAGCGTCTCGAGGCAATCCGACACGAAGCCCGGGCAGATCAGATCGACCCGCTTCAGACCCTGACGCGCCAAGGCTTCCAGCGTGGGCTCGGTGTAGGGCTTGAGCCATTCCGCCTTGCCGAAGCGGGACTGGAAGGTGAGCTGCCAACGCTCTGCCGGCAGTTGCAGCTTCTCCGCGACCAGACGCGCCGTCTTGTAGCACTCGCAATGATAGGGGTCGCCGAGATCCAGGGATCGTCGCGGCACGCCGTGAAAACTCATCACCAGTTTGTCGCCCTCGCCATTCTCCTTCCAGTGGTCGCGCACGCTCTGAGCCAGCGCAGCGATATAACCGGCATCGTCGTGGAAATTGCGCACGAAGCGGATCTCGGGCAAGTTGCGCCAATGAAGCATGCAGTCGGCAACCTCGTCCATCACGCTCGCGGTGGTGCTGGCTGCGAACTGCGGATAGAGCGGCACGACTAGGATGCGGGTGCAGCCCTCGCGCTTCATCTTCTCGAGGGTGTCGGGGATGGATGGTGCGCCATAGCGCATCGCCCACTCTACGCGTAGGTCGGGCAGGCCGTCCTTGTGCAGATAGCCGGCGACCAGCTTGGCCTGCTTCTCGGTGTGCACCTTCAGCGGCGATCCGTCATCGGTCCAGATGCTGGCGTACTTTTCGGCCGACTTGCGTGGCCGGGTATTCAGGATGATGCCGTTCAGGATCGGCCACCACACCAGACGCGGAATTTCCACCACCCTCGGATCGGACAGGAATTGCTTCAGATAGGGGCGCAGCGCTGACGCGGTCGGTGCCGCGGGGGTGCCGAGGTTGGCCAGCAGGATCCCGGTTCGGGGTGCTGTGCCATGCGTGTATTGGGGTTCGGGCCGGAATCGGGCCATGGGCATCCTTTTGCGAGAGAGGTTTGCAGCGCTTCGGTCAGTCCTTGCTGGACAGCGCGTTGGAAAGCAAGCGGGCGGTGATGTCCACGATCGGGATGACCTGGTCGTAAGCCATTCGGGTCGGGCCGATGACGCCGACCGAGCCCACGACCTTGCCGTTGACCTCGTAGCCGGCGGTGATGACGCTGCATCCGTCCAGTTCGGCCAGACCGGATTCGCCACCGATGTAGATCTGGACACCCTGGGCCCGATTCGACAGTTCGAGCAATTGCATCAGACCGGTCTTGCGTTCGAACAGCTTGAACAGTTCCCGGATACGGGTCATGTTCGACGACAGGTCCTCGACGTCGAGCAGGTTGGTCTCGCCGGACAGCACGTACTGGTCGTCGCGCGCCTGGAGCGCGTCGTTGCTGGCCTCGACCGCTGCGGTCATCAGCTCGGTGATGTCACTGCGCAGCTGCTGCAGTTCCGACTGCAGGCGGGTGTGCATTTCGTCCAGCGCATAGCCGGCGAAATGCGCGGTCAGGTAGTTCGCGGCTTCGGTCAGCTCGGACGGCGAATACTTGCGACGCGCCATCAGGATGCGGTTCTGGACATCGCCGGTGGTCGTGACGATGATCAGAAGGATGCGCGTATCGGACAGGCTGATGAACTCGATCTGGCGGATGCGCACACTGTCATGGCGAGGCGTGACCACGATACCGGCGAAGTGGGTGAGATCCGACAGCAGATGCGAGGCGGTGCTGATCAGCCGCTGGGGTTGATCCGGCTGCAACTGGCCGCGCAGGGTCCGGATTCGCGATCGTTCGAGCGGCTGGACCGTCAGCAGAGAGTCGATGAAGAACCGGTAGCCCTGCGCGGTCGGCATTCGGCCCGCCGACGTATGCGGGCTTGCGATGTAGCCCATTTCCTCGAGGTCGCTCATCACGTTGCGCACCGTGGCCGGCGAAAGCTCCAGACCGGAATGACGGGACAGTGCGCGCGAGCCGACAGGCTGACCTTCGGCGATATATCGCTCGATGAGCGTCTTGAGCAGAATCTGTGATCGTGCGTCGAGGGGCGTCATTTCATCACGGATTCTATAGGAGCCGGGCCGATTCACAAACGCGGGCAATCAGGGTGCGAGAAGCGCTTCGTCGATGACGAGCGATCATTATGGTTTAATCGGGTCCATGGGTCATAAATTCCAGATTATCGCGCTGGTCGGTAAGTTCCAGAGCCCGGATGTCGCCGAGGCGGTGCTTCGCATCGCCGATTTTCTGCGCGGTCGCGCTCACACGGTATGGATCGAACAGGGTACCTCGAGTTCCATCGGTATGGCCGGCGGTTTTCGGGTGGCAACCTATGACGAGATCGGGGAGGGCGCGGACCTCGCAATCGTGCTGGGCGGCGACGGCACGATGCTCAATACCGCCAGGCGACTCGCCGAACATGGCGTGCCGCTGGTGGGCGTCAATCAGGGGCGGGTCGGATTCCTGACCGATGTCGCGCGCGACGACGCGATCGACGGTGTGTCCGCGATGCTCGATGGCGCTTACGTCGAGGAGTGTCGCGTCATGCTCGCTGCCGAAGTGCTGCGTGGCGGCAACAGGGTGTTCCAGACGCTCGCGCTCAACGACGTCGTCGTCAACAAGGGCGACATCGGACGCATGATCGAATTCGGTCTGCGTATCGACGACGAGTTCGTCTACACGCAACGTTCCGACGGCATGATCGTGTCCACGCCGACCGGCTCCACCGCCTACGCATTGTCCTCGAACGGGCCGATTCTTCACCCCAAGGTCGGTGGAATCGCGATCGTGCCGCTGTGTCCGCATGCACTGACCGCGCGGCCGATCACGCTGCCCGACACCTGCTGCATAGACATCGACCTGCTCCCGCCACATGATGCACGGGTGCACTTCGACGGCCAGACCCGTTTCGATGCGCGCGCTGGCGACCGTGTCCGTATCACCCGGGCACCGCATTACGTGCGCCTGCTCCACCCCGACAGTTACAGCTATTTCGCGATGCTGCGCGAAAAGCTGCACTGGAGCGCGGTGCCCCGCCTGCCCTGAGTCACGCCGCAGCTTCGCACTTCTTTCCGACCAGACCCATCCCATGCTCAGACGTCTGACCATTCGAGATTTCGTGATCGTCGACCGGCTGGAACTCGAGTTTCGGCCTGGCTTCGGCGCGCTTACGGGCGAGACCGGCGCCGGCAAGTCGATCATGCTGGATGCGCTCGGTCTGGCGCTCGGTGGGCGCGCCGACTTCGCCAGTGTGCGCAGCGGACGGGGCAAGGCCGATATCGCGGCCGAGTTTGATCTCGCCGCGGGCAGCCCTCTGGTGGGGGTGTTGTCTGCTCAGGACATTCCGCTCGAGGAAGGCTTGGTGCTGCTGCGCCGCGTGGTCGAGGCGGGCGGGCGCTCGCGTGCTTGGATCAACGGTGTGCCAGTCAGTCTCGGACAATTGCGTGAGGCCGGCGAACGCTTGGCCGACATTCATGGCCAGCATGCCCATCATGCCCTGTTGCGCACAGAGGCTCAGCGCGCGCTGCTCGACACGCATGCCGGCGCGCAGCGCCTTGCGGCGCAGGTCGCCGATCACTATCGCGACTGGCAACGACTGGTCCAGTTGCGGCGCGAGGCGGACCGTGATTCGGCCGCCTCAGAGCGCGAGCGCGACCTGCTCGAATGGCAGCTCAAGGAACTCGACGAACTGGCGTTCGACAACGACGAATGGTCGGCAATCAACGCCGAGCAGAGTCGGCTCGCGCATGCGGCAAGCCTGATCGACGGCGCCGAGGCGGCGCTGGCGATGCTGGGCGAAGGCGATTTCGCCGTGATATCGCAGCTCCGTCAGGTGTCGGGCAGGGTCGAGGAGATGGCCGAGATCGACCACACGATCGCCGATGCCGCGGAGTTGCTGGCCAGCGCCGCGATCCAGGCGAACGAAGCGCTGCATGCGCTGCGGCGCTATCGTGACCGACTCGACCTCGATCCGGCGCGACTGGCCGCTGTGGATAGACGCATCGGCGCCGTGACCGATGTGGCGCGCAAATATCGGGTGAACCCTCAGGAACTGGTCGATCTGCGTGAAACCTGCGAGCGAACCCTGGCGGAACTGGTCGAACGGGCCGATCCGGTGCGCCTTGCCGAGCAGGAAGCGCGGGCGCGGAAGGTCTATCTCGAATCGGCCGGAAGCTTGTCCGACATGCGTCGCCCGGCGGCGCTGGCCTTGTCGCGCGAGGTGTCCGACGCGATGCAGGCGCTCGCGATGTCGGGCGGACGCTTCGAGGTGGCGCTGGAACCGCTCGCCGAGGGCAGCGCGCACGGACTCGAGCAGGTCGAGTTCAGGGTTGCCGCGAATCCGAACCAGTCACCGCGGTCGCTGGCCCGGGTCGCGTCGGGCGGCGAACTGTCGCGTATCGGCCTCGCGATCCAGGTGATGACCAGTCGCGATTCGGCCACACCGACGCTCATCTTCGACGAGGTCGATGTCGGTATCGGCGGGGGGGTCGCCGAGATCGTCGGTAAGCTCCTGCACAAGCTCGGGCAGCACCGCCAGGTGCTGTGCGTGACACACCTTCCCCAGGTCGCCGCCTGTGCCGACTGGCAGTGGAACATTGCCAAGACCCGCGATGGCGACGAGGTGCTGAGCACCGTGACCACGCTCGATCGCGACGGAAGGGTCGAGGAGATCGCCCGCATGCTGGGGGGCGTCAATATCACCGATACCACGCGCAGGCATGCTGCGGAAATGCTGGGATTGACATCGGGATGGACCAGTATGCCCGGCCATTGAGCCGTCGTGGGTGACGTCCGCCCGGTCGGCGTGACGCGGGTCGAATCGGATGCAGCGCTATTTTCGGTTTGGGCAGTCCGCCTTCAGACATTCGGCGTAGAGATAGAGTGCGTGCTCTTTCACTTCGAAGCCGCGCTCCTGCGCGATGCGAATCTGGCGCTTCTCGATTTCCGCGTCGAAGAACTCCTCGACTGCGCCGCACTCGAGGCACACCAGGTGATCGTGATGTCCGCCTTCGTTGAGTTCGAATACCGCCTTGCCGGCTTCGAAATAGTGCCGTTCCAACAGCCCGGCCTGTTCGAACTGGGTCAGGACGCGATAGACGGTGGCCAATCCGATGTCCATTCCCTCGCCCATCAGTGTTCGATAGACATCCTCGGCGGTGAGATGGCGCTGATCGGAGTGTTGAAAGAGGTCCAGTATCTTGAGTCGGGGATAGGTAGCCTTGAGGCCGATATTTTTCAGATTTCTCGAATTGTCGGTCATTGTCGCCCCAGTCGGGTGGCTCTCAAGAAAACGTCGGCACTCGCCGGTTCGCCGGTTCTCCCGGAGGCGCACGGCGTGCTCTGCAAGACGCGACGCGCGCTTAGCTGCGCAGAGCGACGGGCGCCCCTCAAAGGGATCAGGCACAGGCCTGAGCCCGCGTATGATATATTTTTTGCTCTTTTCTGAGAATGATTCGCCGTAAGGCGCAACAAACAGTCGATCAAGACCCCCTAATGCGCTCAAAATCCCTCGTCGTTGCCTTGTCCGCCATCGCTGTGCTCGCAGGCTGCTCCTTCGACAAGCTTGCCGGCAGCGTCAATCCATACAGGATCGATATTCGCCAGGGCAATTACGTCGATCAGAACATGGTTTCCGGCCTCAAGAAGGGCATGACCCGGGATCAGGTGCGCTTCTTGCTCGGTACGCCGCTGGTCGTCGACGTCTTCCGCGAGGACCGTTGGGACTATGTGTACCTTTTCCAGCCGGGACGCGGTGAATCTCAACGGCGCATCCTCAGCGTGTTCTTCGTCGACGGTCTGCTCGACCATGTCACCGGCGATGTGCAAGCCGGAGTTGGGGGCGCCGACGCGCCCGATGCGCGCGTGGCCGAGCGCAGTCGCGTGATCGAGGTCTCGCCGCCGCAGGGCGAGCGTCGCTGAGTGCGACCCGGACCTCATCCGGACTCTTGATTGCAGCAATGGAGAATGCCTCAATGAAGCAGGTTCGCGTGGCGATAGCCGGTGCATCCGGACGCATGGGTCGGATGTTGATCGAAGCCGCGATCAATGACGAGGGCGTTGCGCTCGTCTCCGCCTTCGATCGCGCCGATAACCCCTTCGTCGGGCGGGATGCTGGCGAGATGACCGGGGCGCCCTGTGGCGTCATCATCGGTGACGACGCGCGCGTCGCGATCGCCGCCGCAGATTGCGTCATCGATTTCACCCGCCCGGAAGGTTCGCTCGCCCATGTCGCGGTGGCGCGCGAACTCGGCAAGTCGATCGTGATCGGCACGACCGGTTTTTCCGCGGACCAGAAGGCGGTGATTGCCGAAGCGGCCCAACAGGTTCCGGTGGTTTTCGCCCCGAACATGGCGGTCGGCGTGAATGCGGTGTTCAGGCTGCTCGAGGTTGCGGCGCGGATTCTCGACCAAGGCTATGACGTCGAGGTCATCGAGGCGCATCATCGCTTCAAGGTGGATGCACCGTCGGGCACCGCACTCAGGATGGGCGAAGTGGTCGCGCGGGAACTCGGTCGGAATCTCGAGGCATGCGCGATCTATGGACGCGAGGGTGTCACGGGCGAGCGCAAGGCCGAGACCATCGGTTTTTCGACGATTCGTGGCGGCGACGTGGTGGGTGACCATACCGTTTTGTTTGCAGGTATCGGTGAACGCATCGAGATCACGCACAAGTCCGGCAGCCGCATGCCCTATGCGATGGGCGCGATGCGCGCGGCACGCTTTCTGGATGGGCGTTCGGCGGGATTGTTCGACATGCAGGACGTACTCGGCCTGCGTTGAACGTCGAGATGACCCGGATCGCGTGCCCCGGCATCACGCCGGTGTCGCGCCGGGGGGCAAACCGTTCGATAATGCTCGGTAGTCCAAGTGTCCCGTTCGGTGGGCGCGTTTGCGCGGGGCTCCGGCGAAGGCTATAATCGGCCGAATTGGATAGCGGGATTGGCCGAATGGCTCGTCCCGTTTTTTCACGTATGGGGTCGGCCCCAGGCCAGACGGCCTCCTGGGCCGGATTGCCCTTCATTCGGTTGAACTCAGGAGTTTTTCGTGACTGCTGTCCAGTCCGCATTATTGGCGCTTGCCGATGGAACGGTATTCCATGGCAAGGGAATCGGCGCAGCCGGCAGCACCGTCGGTGAGGTCGTCTTCAACACCTCGATGTCAGGCTACCAGGAGATCCTGACCGATCCCAGCTACGCGCGCCAGATCGTGACGCTGACCTATCCGCACATCGGCAATACTGGCGTCAATCGCGAGGACGTCGAGGCCGGGCGCATCCATGCGGCCGGGCTGGTCATTCGCGACCTGCCGCTTCGTGCGTCGAATTTCCGCATGAACCAGACCCTGGACGCCTACCTGAAGGCGGAAAACGTCGTCGCGATCGCCGATATCGATACCCGCAAGCTGACCCGCATCCTGCGCGAGAAAGGCGCTCAGGCGGGGTGCATCGTCACCGCCAAGGCGGGCGAGGCGCTCGATGCGGCTGACGCAGTAGCCGCCGCGCGCGCCTTCCCGGGGCTGGCCGGCATGGATCTGGCCAGGGAAGTCAGCGCGACCGAGTCCTTCGACTGGTCGGAGGGGGAGTGGACGCTGGACGAAGGCTATTCCAGCCCGACCGGAAAGCGATTCCATGTCGTGGCCTACGACTTCGGGGTCAAGCGCAACATACTGCGCATGCTGGCCAGCCGCGGTTGCCGCCTGACCGTGGTGCCGGCGCGGACGCCGGCCGCCGAGGTTCTGGCGCTGTCGCCGGATGGAATCTTCCTGTCGAACGGCCCCGGCGATCCCGAGCCCTGCGACTATGCGATCACGGCCATCCGTGCTTTTTGCGAACGTGGCATTCCGACCTTCGGCATCTGTCTGGGTCACCAGCTGCTTGCGCTCGCGTCCGGAGCCCGCACGATGAAGATGAAGTTCGGTCACCACGGCGCGAATCATCCGGTCAAGGACCTCGATTCGGGCCAGGTAATGATCACCAGCCAGAACCACGGCTTTGCGGTGGACGCGGAAGCCCTGCCGGACAATCTGCGTGTGACGCATGTCTCCCTGTTCGACGGCAGCCTGCAGGGCCTGGCGCGTACCGATGTGCCGGCCTTCTCTTTTCAGGGCCACCCCGAAGCCAGCCCGGGGCCGCATGACGTCGCCTACCTGTTCGATCGCTTCGTGCGCATGCTCGAAGCGGGCAAATGACTCCTGCCGGCAGCCCCGGGCTGCCGCTTCATCCGGTATTTTCGAGGTTAGGCAATGCCTAAGCGCACAGACATACACAGCATTCTGATCATTGGCGCGGGTCCGATCATCATTGGTCAGGCCTGCGAGTTCGACTACTCCGGGGCACAGGCCTGCAAGGCGCTACGTGAAGAGGGCTACAAGGTCATCCTGGTCAATTCGAACCCGGCGACCATCATGACCGACCCGGAGACCGCCGACGTCACATACATCGAGCCGATCACGTGGCAGGTGGTCGAGCGTATCATCGAAAAGGAGCGCCCCGATGCGGTGCTGCCGACGATGGGCGGGCAGACCGCGCTGAACTGCGCGCTGGATCTGGGGCGTCACGGCGTGCTCGAGAAATTCGGGGTCGAACTGATCGGCGCCTCGCGCGAGGCGATCGACAAGGCCGAAGACCGGCTCAAGTTCAAGGATGCGATGACCCGGATCGGCCTGGGCTCGGCCCGTTCCGGGATCGCACACAGCATGGAAGAAGCCCTGCAGGTGCAGGGTGGCATCGGTTTCCCGGTCATCATCCGCCCGAGCTTCACCCTCGGCGGTACCGGCGGCGGCATCGCCTACAACATGGAAGAGTTCGACGAGATCTGCAAGCGCGGCCTCGAGGCCAGCCCGACCAGCGAACTGCTGATCGAGGAGTCGCTGATCGGCTGGAAGGAGTTCGAGATGGAGGTCGTGCGCGATCGCGCCGACAACTGCATCATCGTGTGCTCGATCGAGAACCTCGACCCGATGGGCGTGCACACCGGCGACTCGATCACGGTTGCGCCGGCCCAGACGCTGACCGACAAGGAGTACCAGATCCTGCGCAATGCATCGATCGCGGTGCTGCGCGAGATCGGCGTCGATACCGGAGGCTCGAACGTGCAGTTCGCGATCAACCCGGACGACGGCCGCATGATCGTGATCGAGATGAACCCTCGCGTCAGTCGTTCGTCGGCGCTCGCATCCAAGGCGACCGGTTTCCCGATCGCGAAGGTCGCGGCCAAGCTCGCGGTCGGCTTCACACTGGACGAACTCAAGAACGACATCACCGGCGGCGCGACCCCGGCTTCGTTCGAGCCGTCGATCGACTATGTCGTAACCAAGATCCCGCGCTTCGCCTTCGAGAAATTCCCGCAGGCCAATGACCGTCTGACCACGCAGATGAAGTCGGTCGGCGAAGTCATGGCCATGGGCCGCAACTTCCAGGAGTCTCTGCAGAAGGCGCTGCGCGGCCTCGAGGTCGGGGCCTACGGACTGGACGAGGTCGAGACCGACCGGGAGGATCTGGAGCACGAGCTGATCAACCCGGGCGCGCAGCGGATCTGGTATGTCGGTCAGGCGTTCCGCGAGGGGTACACGCTGGAGCAGGTGTTTGGTCTGACCAGGATCGACCCCTGGTTTCTGGCCCAGGTCGAGGACATCGTGCTGTCCGAGAAGGCCCTGTCGGGCCGCTCCCTGAAGGCGCTGAAGGTGGACGACCTGCGTGGTCTGAAGCGCAAGGGTTTCTCGGACCGCCGTCTGGCCAAGCTGCTGTCGGCCGACGAGACCGCGGTGCGGCTTCATCGCCATGCGCTGGGGGTGCGCCCGGTTTTCAAGCGCGTGGATACCTGTGCGGCGGAGTTCGCGACCTCGACCGCGTACATGTATTCGACCTACGAGGACGAGTGCGAGGCGCAGCCGACCGGCAGAAAGAAGATCATGGTGCTCGGCGGCGGCCCGAACCGCATCGGCCAGGGCATCGAGTTCGACTACTGCTGCGTGCATGCGGCGCTCGCGCTGCGCGAGGACGGCTACGAGACCATCATGGTCAATTGCAATCCGGAGACCGTCTCGACCGACTACGACACCTCCGACCGGCTGTACTTCGAGCCCATTACGCTGGAAGACATCCTCGAGATCGTGCACATCGAGAAACCGGTCGGCGTGATCGTGCAGTTCGGCGGCCAGACGCCGTTGAAGCGGGCGCGCGCGCTCGAGGCCAACGGGGTGCCGATCATCGGCACCAGCCCGGACATGATCGACGCGGCCGAAGACCGCGAGCGTTTCCAGAAACTGCTGAACGACCTGGGCTTGAGGCAGCCTCCCAACCGGACCGCACGCACGCCGGACGAGGCGGTGCGTCTGGCCGCCGAGATCGGTTACCCGCTGGTGGTGCGCCCGAGCTATGTGCTCGGCGGGCGCGCGATGGAGATCGTGCATGAGCAGCGCGACCTGGAGCGCTACATGCGCGAGGCGGTCAAGGTCTCCAACGAATCGCCGGTGCTGCTCGACCGCTTCCTGAACGACGCGACCGAGGTCGACGTCGACGCGCTGTCCGATGGCGAGCAGGTCATCATCGGCGGCATCATGGAGCACATCGAGCAGGCGGGCGTGCACTCCGGCGATTCGGCCTGCTCGTTGCCGCCGTACACGCTGTCGGCCGCGCTGCAGGACGAACTGCGCCGCCAGACCGAAGCGATGGCACGTGCGCTGAACGTGGTGGGCCTGATGAACGTGCAGTTCGCGATCCAGGGCGAGGGCGACGACGCGGTGGTGTTCGTGCTCGAGGTGAATCCGCGCGCTTCGCGCACCGTGCCATTCGTGTCCAAGGCCTGCAGCCTGCCGTTGGCCAAGATCGCGGCGCGTTGCATGGCCGGGCAGAAGCTGGTCGACCAGGGGGTGCAGGCCGAGATCGTGCCTGCCTACTACTCGGTCAAGGAGGCGGTCTTCCCGTTCATCAAGTTCCCGGGTGTGGACACCATCCTCGGGCCGGAGATGAAATCAACCGGCGAGGTGATGGGCGTCGGTCGGAGTTTTGCCGAAGCCTTCGTGAAGTCGCAGCTCGCCGCCGGTATCCGCCTGCCTCAGAAGGGGACCGCCTTCATCAGCGTGAAGCCTGCCGACAGACCCGCCGCGGTCGAGGTCGCGCGTGCATTGACCGAACTGGGTTTCTCGCTGGTCGCCACGCGCGGTACCGCTTCCGCGATCGAAGCGGCGGGCATCGCGGTCAGGGTCGTGAACAAGGTGACCGAGGGGCGTCCGCACGTGGTCGACCTGATCAAGAACAGCGAAGTCTGTCTGGTCATCAATACGGTCGAGGAGAAGCGCCAGGCGATCATGGATTCGCGGTCCATCCGCACCAGCGCGCTGGCGGCCAAGCTCACCGTCTACACGACCATCGAGGGCGCGCGCGCGGCGTGCATGGGCATGCACCACCTCGAAGGCCTCGAAGTCTACAGCCTGCAGTCGCTGCATGCTGAACTGAATCTCGAATCATGAACAAGACTCCCC
This sequence comes from Denitraticella aggregata, assembly GCF_048158365.1. Taxonomy (NCBI): domain Bacteria; kingdom Pseudomonadati; phylum Pseudomonadota; class Betaproteobacteria; order Rhodocyclales; family Zoogloeaceae; genus Denitraticella; species Denitraticella aggregata. Next base: position 63,436 of record NZ_JBLLNL010000002.1, read on the forward strand.
TTACGGTTGCCGGCGCCGAGGCGCTGCGCAAGGAACTGCATCGCCTCAAGACGGTCGAGCGACCCAGCGTGATCTCGGCGATCGCTGAAGCACGCTCGCATGGCGATCTGTCCGAGAACGCGGAATACGATGCGGCCAAGGAACGGCAGGGTTTCCTGGAAGGGCGGATCAAGGAACTCGAGTCCAAGCTTGCGAATGCGCAGATCATCGATCCGACGCTGCTCGACGCCGATGGTCGATGCGTATTTGGTGCAACCGTGGAACTCGAGGATCTGGACAGCGGGGATACTGTGACCTACCAGATCGTAGGCGAGGACGAGGCGGACGTGAAAGCCGGCAAGATTTCGGTGAGTTCCCCGATTGCGCGGGCCTTGATCGGCAAGTACACCGGCGATGTCGCCGAGGTCAGGGCGCCGGGCGGCATCCGCGAGTACGAGATCGTGGACGTTCGGTACGTCTAGGAGGCTGTCGGACTTGAGCGATCGTCACGAGCCGGGTGGGAAAGCGAGGACAGATCTGGTCGATTTTGAGGCGCATAGTGGTTCTATGCAACGAAAAATCGGGCAGATATGGACCGCTTCTCCCACCGGCGCAGTAGATCAGCCTCAAGTCCGACAGTCTCCTAGGAGGCGGTCGGATGCCAACCTCCACCGAGCGGTGGAGGCGACTCCGACGGTATTGTCGCGCCCGCGCTGAAATGTCGGCGTACCCCGCGCTCAACCACGACCGCGGGAGAAGCCGGGCTTGTTCGCCGCGGGGCCACGGCCAGTGCCGCGGCTGGCCTGATGCTTCTTCGTGGCCGCTGCCTGCGACAGCGCGGCGCGTCTTGCGGTCGCAGAGAAGGCGCGGGCGGATTTCGCTTTCGACGGACGCCTGTCACCGGCGAGCTTATCGGGACGGGCGGTGCTGCCGCTCGCGTCATCTTCGCGGCGCTGGCGCCAGATCACCAGAATCGTGCCGATGTGCTGCACCGGATGGGCGTCGTGCTGCCTGCACACATCGGCCATCAGTTCTTCGCGCTGATCGCGCTCCGCGCCGTGAACCTTTATCTTGATCAGTTCATGCGCCTGCAGCGATCGCTCGATCTCGGCGATCACGGCCGGCGTCAGGCCGTTGTCGGCGACACTGACGACCGGATTAAGGTGATGGGCACTGGCGCGCAACGCGCGTCGTCGTGCCGGTGTAAGCTCAGTCATTGATTTTTCTCAATCTTTCGGGAAACGGATTCTACTCCGATGAAGCGTACCAGAACCAGCAAGGCCTGGATGATGGAACATGTCAACGACGCTTATGTACAGCGTGCGAAGGCCGAGGGCTTGCGTTCGCGGGCGGCCTTCAAGCTGACCGAGATCGACGATCGCGACCGCCTGCTTCGGCCCGGCATGACCGTGGTCGACCTCGGTGCGGCGCCCGGGTCATGGAGCCAGGTGGCGGTCAAGCGATGCGGACCGAAGGGGCGGGTGTTCGCGCTGGACCTGTTGCCGATAGAGCCGATCGTCAACGTCGAATTCATTCAGGGTGACTTTCTCGACGACGTGGTGCTGGAAGCGCTCGAGGCCCGCCTGGACGGCGCGGCAGTGGACGTGGTGATGTCCGACATGGCGCCCAACATGTCCGGGATCGAGCTGACCGATCAGGCGCGATCTGTCAATCTGGCCGAACTGGCGCTGGAATTCGCGATTCGGCATCTGCGGCCGGGCGGCGGATTTCTGGTCAAGGTCTTCCAGGGGCCGGGCTTCATGGAGTTCCGTGCGGAGGCCGCAACGCATTTTCGCAGTCTGCAGGTGCGAAAGCCGAAGGCTTCGCGTGATCGCAGCGCGGAGGTCTATCTGCTCGGGCTCGACCGACGTGCCTGACCGGCCGGAACCGGCCGTTCCATCGCCGCGTGTCGGCCGCGACGCCTGCTGTTTCCATCTGGAGTGAATGAGAACATGACCCTCGACATCGACCTGGTTTCGGACTTCGTCTGTCCCTGGTGCTTTCTCGGCAAGTTCAGGCTGGATAAGGCGATCGCGGCATTCGGTGCATCGCGCCCGGATGTCGTGCTTCGGGTAAACTGGCTGCCGTTCTTCCTGAACCCGGATACGCCGGCTGCCGGTGAGCCGTATCGGCCCTTTCTGGAGGCCAAGTTCGGCGGACGTCGCGGCGCGGACGAGGTCCTGGCGCGGGTCGCAGCAGCGGCGGCCCCGGATGGCTTGGAGTTTGCCTTCGATCGCATCCAGACCCGGCCCAATACCCTGCGCGCACATCGCCTGACCTATCGCGCCCAGTCGCTCGGTTATCGGCCGGAACAGGTCGCGGCACTGGCGAGTGCATTGTTCGAAGCCCATTTTCAGCAGGGTCGGGACATCGGCGACATCGACGTGCTGGCGGATATCGCGGTCGCGATCGGAGACGGGCGCGATGCGGTGACGGGCTATCTGGACAGCGATCGGGATGCCGCCACGGTCGAGCGCATGGCCGCGCAGATTCAGCAACAGGGTGTGACCGGCGTGCCGTTCTTCATTTTCAATCGCAAGCTTGCGATCTCGGGTGCGCAATCCTCGGGTGCGCTGGGGGCCGCGCTGCTGCAGGCCTGCGACTGAAGCGGTCGAAACCTCGCCTGGATCAAGGCAGATTCGCGCGGTTTGGCTATCATGCAGTGTCGTCGAACCCATCGAAGGGACCGGCATGCACGGTTTGCAGGAACGCCTGTCACGCATTCTCGCCCGGCTCGAACAGGGCCTGGTGGAACGCAGACGCGAGGTCAGACTCGCGCTGCTCGCTGCGCTGGCGGGCGAGCACACGCTGCTGATCGGTCCGCCGGGCACGGCGAAGAGCGAACTGGCGCGCCGGCTCCATCTCGCCTTTGTCGATGCGGCCTATTTCGAGCGCCTGCTGACCCGCTTCTCGGTGCCCGAGGAGTTGTTCGGACCCTTGTCGATCAGTGCACTCGAGCAGGACCGCTATGAACGACACACGGCCGGTTTTCTGCCCGAAGCGTCGATCGCGTTCATCGACGAGGTCTTCAAGGCGAACAGTGCGATCCTGAACGCATTGCTGACGCTGCTCAACGAGCGCGAGTTCGACAACGGCGCGGGCCGGATGCGGTGTCCCCTGATCAGCGTGATCGGCGCGACCAACGTGATCCCGGAGGATGAGGTCGCGGAAGCGTTCTTCGACCGTTTCCTGCTCCGTCTGCCGGTCTCGCCCGTCAGCGCGGATGGCTTTCGGCGCCTGATCGACGCTGGCGTCCCGACCGACCCGCTGCGCTGCGACGAGGCCCTCGGTGCCGACGATCGCGCCGAGATCGCAGTGCGTGCCGACGCGGTCGCGCTGCCGGACGAGGTGGCAGGGCTTCTGGCCGAGCTTCGGCAGTGGCCGGACGCGGAGGGACGCTATGTCTCGGACCGTCGTTGGGTGAAGATCGTGCGGCTGCTGCGAACCGCGTGCGCGTGCGAAGGACGACAGGCGGTGAGCATCTGGGACCTGTGGTTGCTGCCATGGTGCATCGGTACCGGGGCGGAGGACCAGGCAGACGTCTCGCAATGGCTGCAGCACAGGCTGGGTGTGCGCCAGGCCCATGCGCCGGAACGCTTGACCCGTGTCGTCGAAGCCTTCGAGGCGCAGCTATCGGTCGAGCGGGAAGCGCACGACCTCGACTACGACGACGCCGGGCGGCTGCGCTTCTCGCCGACCGGCCTGGCGGAGGAGGTCGGAGATGCGAAGGGCGGGGGTCAGGCGCTCAGAATGAGCGCCGGTCGCAGACGCCGTTACGGTCCGATGCATATTGGGGCGCGTACCGCCCAGATCGATGCAGTGCTTAAGCGGATCACGGTCTATGCGGACGAGATCGCCGGCCGAAGGCAGGAACTGGCCCGGTATCTCGCGGCGAGTGTGTGGATGGATGCGGGTTTCGCGGCATCGACCGATACCTGTCTGAGCGTGACCGCTGCGGCGGTTGCCGAACTGGCCGAACGCATGAAGGCCACGCGTGCCGGTTTCGAGGCCTTGCCACGCCTGCCTGTCGACAGCGGCCCGATTCCGGAGCCGGTCTCGCATGCGCCGGTTTGAGGCGACGGCGCGATGAACCGTGCCGTCGATGCGCCGCGGTCGCTGATCTTCGAGTCGCTCGAGACGCGGCTTGCACCGCTGGAGCGTCTGCCGCGCGGCGTGTGGCTGGCGAGCCTGACCCATTCGCGCGGCATGCTCGAACCCCGCCTGGCTGCGCTCGAGCACTGGCGCGAGGCGCTGCTGGCCGGTCGCGTGCCGTGGCAGACGGCGGCACGCTGGCCGGGTGAGCCGCTCGCGACATCCCTGTGCGAAACGCTCGAGCGCCTGGGACTGCAACAGCACTGCATGGCTTGCGAGCCCCTTGCCGAGGCCGTCGTGCAGAGCCTTCTCTTTCACGTCGATCTGATCGTCGACTACGAGGACCGGGGTGAGGACGAGCCGCATGCGATCGCCCGCGCGCTGGCCGCCTTCGAGCAGGATTGGGTCGAACGATCCGCGGACATCGACGCACTGATCGAGATCTTCGGCGATCCCGGCGATCTGCTGAAGAACTGTCGCTGGGACATGTTGCGCGGACTGTTGCGCAGCAGCGACTGGGAGTCAGTGGTTCGCATCCGGGCCCTGATCGAAGGGCTGCCCGAACTGACCGCGATCATCCGGCGCCTGGGGCGGGCGATCGACGTGGCCGATCCGGCAGGCGACGGGCAGCCTGAACAGGCCATGAGCCAGCTGGCCTCGGCCCTGCATCCGCGCGCGCGCACGGTCCATGTGCCCGAACTGCCGGGTGAAACCCGCGGGGTGTGCCGATCCGAACGGTTCGCGCGGATGTTGCCGAGCGAGTCCATCATGTTCATGCATCCGCGCTTGCGCCTGGTGTGGCATGCGCGCCATGCCGAGCGCGCGCTGCTGACCTATGAAGACGACGACCGGATGCAGGCGCTTCGGCACGAGCAGGCGCCGACCCGGCTGCCCGGGCCGCGTCCGGCTCCACGGCGCGAGATGGGCCCGATGCTGGTGTGCGTGGACACCAGCGCATCGATGCGGGGTGGAGCCGAACGGGTGGCGAAGGCGGTGGTGCTCGAAGTCGCCCGGGTCGCGCACGCCCAGCGGCGCGCCTGTCATGTGTTTGCGTTCGGCGGTCCGGACGAGATCGTCGAGCTGGATCTGGCCATGGATGAGCGCGGCTTGATGAAACTGGCGCGGTTTCTGGCCGGCAGCTTTCAGGGGGGGACCGACATCTGCGGACCGCTGGAGCGCGTTCTGGAACGGCTGGGCGACAGCAACTGGCAGCTTGCCGATCTGCTGATCGCATCCGACGGCGAGTTCGGTACGACGCCGTCGCTGGCCGAGCGCGTGAACCGGGCCAGGGACGAAGCCGGACTGCGGGTTCAGGGCATACTCATCGGTGACCGGGAGACCATCGGGCTGCTCGAGATCACCGACGATGTCTTCTGGGTGCGCGACTGGCGGCGTTTCGGCGGGTCGGACGGGGCATCTCCAGTACATAGCAGCAGCCTGACCGCGAGCTATTTCCCGGGGGCATTGCGCAACCGGCAGAACCGCGATGCGACCGTGTCCGGGTCGGCCGTGTCCGACGCGATGCGAATCAGCGGGCGGGCCTATATTCCGCGAGATCCGGTTTGATCGCCGCAGCCTTGCACGGCGGCACCGGGGCCGACCCGTCGGCCTCTCTGCGCCTGACCGCGTCGGGACTCGGCCCCGGCCCGGTTCCGTCCCATCCTCCCGAATCCGAAGGAACGTCCGATGACGATTGCCGATGAGTTGATTGCGCTGCTCGAGCGTGCGCAAGTGCTGGGCCCGCTGCCGCGGGTCGTCGCCTTGCACTTGCCCCATCCGGATCTCGCCGGCGGCAAGGAGGGCGAGTTCTGTGCGCTCGAGCTGGAGGATGGTTCGATCGGCCTGTCATATGTGCTGCTCGACGACACGTTGGCGCGTCTGGTCCGTGACGACGGGTGCGTCGGGCTGAAGGGCCTGGGGGCGCTCGAACTGGCCGGCCAGTGCCGAAGCCCGCGTCCGGTCCAGCGCACCGTCGGATTCGCGGCGATCAATGCGCTGACCCGCTGCCTGTTCGATCGCGCCGGATTCGAGCCGGGTTCGAGCATGGATTCGGTCGGTGGCCTTGCACCCTGCGGGTCGGACCGCATCGGCATGGTCGGATTCTTCAAGCCATTGGTCCCCAGGGTGGTCGCGTCCGGGGCGAAGCTCACTGTGGTCGAGCTCAAGCCCGAGCTCGCGGGTGAACACGCCGGGTTTCGGGTCAGCCTGGATCCATCCGAACTGCGTGCCTGCAACAAGGTGTTGTCCACGAGCACGGTGCTGCTCAACGACACGCTCGACAGCGTCCTCGACTGTTGCCGCCAGGCCACGCAGGTCGCGCTGGTCGGGCCCAGTGCCGGGTGTCTTCCCGACCCGTTGTTCGCACGCGGCGTCACCTTCGTAGGCGGGAGCTGGATCCACGACACGGTCGGCTTCGTCGACGCGCTCGTCAGTGGCGCTTCGTGGAGTCGTCATGCGCGAAAGTTCGCGATCGAGCCGTCCTCGTATCCGGGGTTCGAGGCCCTGCTGGCGAGGCTGAAGGGGTGACGGCAGCGCGTGGCTCGCAAAGGCGGTGCGAACGTCTGCGCTGCGGAACGTCGTCGTCCATCTACTGTCTATGGAAGGTGAGCGAGAAGCGTTCACGGTCGATGAGGTCGGATTGCGAACGCTGAGCAGCCTGAGCGCTGCGGGGCGCAAGTTCTTCTCCTTCCAGCGTCCGGACTCATTGATTTCGTTGATCGCAGCGATTGGTTTGCTAGGGGGAACGATCGCTAATAGAATGGGTCAGCTTTTTGCCGCCCTTGCAGGGCATACAAGGAAAAGACGTTGAATAATCTGTTCAAGAATCTTGCGATCTGGATGGTGATCGGCGTAGTGCTGATGACGGTCTTCAACCAGTTCAATACGCGCCAGGTCGCGCCGAACACCATGGAGTATTCGCAGTTCATGGACGAGGCACGCGCCGGGCGGATCGCCAAGGCGGTACTCGACGGGCGCGTCGTGAAGGCGACGACGCTGGAAGGCCGACAGGTCACGGTGTACACGCCGGGCGTGCAGGACATCTGGATGGTGTCCGACCTGTTGCGCGCCGGTGTTGCGGTGACGGCGAGCAAGCCCGACGAAGACCAGTCTTTCCTGATGAGCATCTTCGTGTCCTGGTTCCCGATGCTGCTGCTGATCGGTGTATGGATCTTCTTCATGCGCCAGATGCAGGGTGGCGGTCGTGGGGGGGCGTTCTCGTTCGGCAAGTCCAAGGCCCGCATGCTCGACGAATCGGCCAACTCGATCACGTTCGCCGATGTTGCCGGTTGCGACGAAGCGAAGGAAGAAGTTTCCGAGCTGGTCGACTTCCTGCGTGATCCGTCACGCTTCCAGAAGCTCGGCGGGCACATCCCGAAGGGCGTGCTGATGGTCGGCTCACCCGGTACCGGCAAGACGCTGCTTGCGAAGGCGATCGCCGGTGAGGCCAAGGTGCCGTTCTTCTCCATCTCGGGATCGGATTTCGTCGAGATGTTCGTCGGTGTCGGCGCGGCCCGCGTGCGCGACATGTTCGAACAGGCCAAGAAGCACGCGCCGTGCATCATCTTCATCGACGAGATCGACGCAGTCGGCCGCCAGCGTGGTGCCGGCATGGGTGGTGGCAACGACGAGCGCGAACAGACGCTGAACCAGTTGCTGGTCGAGATGGACGGCTTCGAGGGCCAGACCGGTGTCATCGTCATCGCGGCGACCAACCGTCCGGACGTGCTCGATCCGGCGTTGCTACGCCCGGGTCGCTTCGACCGTCAGGTCGTGGTGCCGCTGCCCGATATCCGGGGTCGCGAGCAGATCCTGAAGGTGCATATGCGCAAGGTCCCGATCGCGCCTGACGTCGAGCCTGTCGTGCTGGCCCGCGGCACGCCCGGGTTCTCGGGTGCGGATCTGGCCAACCTGGTCAATGAGGCGGCCCTGTTCGCTGCGCGCGGTGCAAAGCGTCTGGTCGACATGGACGACTTCGAGCGCGCCAAGGACAAGATCATGATGGGCTCGGAGCGCCGGTCCATGGTCATGCCCGAAGAGGAACGGCGCAACACCGCGTATCACGAGTCGGGTCACGCGCTGGTCGCCAAGCTGCTCGACAAGACCGATCCGGTGCACAAGGTCACGATCATTCCGCGCGGTCGCGCGCTGGGCGTGACGATGCAGCTGCCGGAGACCGATCGTTACAGCCAGGACAGGGAGCGTCTGCTGCAGACCATCGCGGTGCTGTTCGGCGGGCGGATCTGCGAAGAGATCTTCATGGACCAGATGACTACCGGCGCATCGAACGACTTCGCCCGCGCGACCGATCTGGCGCGCCGCATGGTGACGCAGTGGGGCATGTCGGACAACCTCGGGCCGATGGTGTATGGCGAGGAGGAGGGTGAGATCTTCCTCGGTCGCCAGGTCACCACGCATCGAAACGTGTCGGAAGCCACGATGCAGAAAGTCGATGCCGAGATCCGTCGCATCATCGATCAGCAGTACGCGCTTGCGCGTCGCCTGATCGAGGAGAACCGCGACAAGATCGAGGCGATGACCCAAGCCTTGCTGGAGTGGGAAACCCTGGATTCGGATCAGATCAACGACATCGTCGAAGGTCGTCCTCCGCGTCCGCCGAAGCAGGTTGCATCTCCGCCGCCGCGTCCGAAGGACGACGCGCCGGGGGCCGAGCCGAATGCGCCGGCGCCCGTGGCCTGACGCCCCCTTGCAATCAATGACGAAACCGGCCCTGCGTGGCCGGTTTTGCTTTGGCGGTCACGGTGAATGCTGTCACATGCGGACACTGAATGCGTGCGGTTCCGCGCTGGCTTGATGTCATAATTGGTCAATTGATCAACGACGGTGACGGGTGATGGGGCGCAAGTATTTCGGGACTGATGGTGTGCGGGGACTGGTCGGCGAGGCGCCGATCACGCCGGAATTCGTGATGAGACTCGGTTACGCGGCCGGACTGGCGCTGGTTCGGCGTGAGAATCTGCCGCACGGCGAGCGTCCGGCGGTGCTGATCGGCAAGGACACGCGCATCTCGGGCTACATGCTGGAGGCCGCGCTGGAGTCCGGTTTCGCCGCAGCCGGTGTCGATGTGATGCTCGCCGGCCCGGTCCCGACCCCGGCCGTCGCTTACCTGACGCGGGCGTTGCGGCTGCAGGCGGGTGTGGTCATCTCGGCGTCGCACAACCCATTTTACGACAACGGCATCAAGTTCTTCTCGGCCGAGGGGGCCAAACTGCCCGACAGCGTCGAGATCGAGATCGAGGAGCACGTGGATCAGCCGATGGGGTGCGTCGAGTCGACCAAACTCGGCAAGGCCCGCCGTATCGAGGATGCGGCCGGTCGCTACATCGAGTTCTGCAAGAGCACCTTCCCTAACGAACTCGACCTGCGTGGCATGAAGATCGCGCTCGACTGCGCGCATGGTGCGGCCTATCACATCGCGCCGAGCGTTTTCCATGAGCTGGGGGCGGAGGTCCATTCGGTGGGTGTCGAACCCGACGGCCTCAACATCAACGACGGCGTCGGCGCGACCCGGCCGGAGAGCCTGCGCAATGCGGTGCTGGCGAGCGGTGCGGACATCGGCATCGCGCTCGACGGGGACGGGGATCGGCTGGTCATGGTGGATGCGGCCGGCGAGATCTACGATGGCGACAAGCTGCTTTACGTGATCGCGGCCGATCGTAAGGCCCAGGGTCGCCTTGACGGTGTGGTCGGCACGCTGATGAGCAATCTCGGGTTCGAACATGCGATCGGCCGCCTCGGTGTGCCCTTCGACCGGGCCAAGGTCGGCGATCGTTACGTGCTCGAACTGCTGCAGTCACGCGGCTGGAGGCTGGGCGGCGAGAACTCCGGCCACATCATCTGCCTCGATTGGCACACCACCGGAGACGCCATCGTGTCGGCACTGCAGGTCCTGTCGGCGCTGAAGCGGCATCGCCAGACGCTCGCCGATGCGTGTGGCGACCTGGTCTTCTATCCACAAAAGCTGGTCAACGTCCGGCTCGCGAGCGGCTTCGACTGGCGCGCCGATCCGGCCATCGATGCGGCCACCCGCGTCGCGGTTTCCGAGCTCGGTGACAGCGGGCGGGTGTTGCTGCGTCCGTCCGGCACCGAACCGCTGTTGCGGGTCATGGTCGAGGGGCGGGACGCGTCACAGGTCGGGCGTCTGGCGCACAGCATCGCATCCGCGGTCGAGAAGGCCGCAGGCTGAGCCCTACGCGCTGCCGGAAGCCTGGCAGACACGGTTGCGCCGAGTCGGTCGACGGTCGGTGGGGCGCCGTAACCGGGTCGAAGCCAGGCCGTGCCTTACGCATCGAATTGTGAATTTAATCTTTTTGTAACCTTGCATCGTGACAATCGGGTTCTCGAAACTTGGGCGTGTCGATCGGACGCGCCTGGTTCGTGGCCATCACTCACCTGAGAGGAAGATTGACATGATGCTGAAAAAAACCCTCGTCCTGGGTATTGCCGCCGCGCTGGGGCTGTCCGCCGGAATCGCGTCTGCCGACGTCGATCCGGCCCTGCCGAACTACGAGCGTGTCTCCGGTGTTTCCGGCAACCTGACGTCGATCGGATCGGACACCCTGAACAATCTGATGACGCTGTGGGCCGAAGAGTTCGCCAAGTTCTACCCGAATGTCAATATCCAGATCCAGGGCGCGGGTTCCTCGACCGCTCCTCCGGCGCTGATCGAAGGCACCGCGAACTTCGGCCCGATGAGCCGCCCGATGCGCGAGTCCGAGATCCGCGCGTTCGAAGACCGTCATGGCTATGCGCCCACCGAGGTCCCGGTCGCGATCGACATGGTCGCCGTGTATGTGAATAAGGACAACCCGATCGAGGGTCTGTCGCTTCCGCAAGTCGATGCGATCTTCTCCGCGACGCGCGCCTGTGGCTACGCGGACGACATCACGACCTGGGGCCAGGTCGGCCTGACCGGCAGCTGGGCCAATCGTGACATCACGCTTTACAGCCGCAATGCGGTGTCCGGCACCTACGGTTTCTTCAAAGAGCACGCGCTGTGCGGCGGTGACTTCAAATCGACGATCAATGAGCAGCCGGGTTCGTCGGCGGTCGTGCGCGGTGTCGAGCAGACGATCAACGGTATCGGCTATTCCGGCATCGGCTACAAGACCTCGGGCGTGCGTGTCGTGCCGCTGTCCAAGGAGCACGGCGGCGGCTACGCCGAAGCCAACGGCGAGAACGCGGTGAATGGCACCTATCCGCTGGCGCGCTTCCTGCTCGTCTATGCGAACGCCAATCCGAACACCGGCATGGCGCCGCTGGAGAAGGAGTTCTTCCGCATGGTGCTTTCGAAGGACGGGCAGGAGGTCGTGAATCGTGACGGCTACGTGACCATACCGGCCACCGTCGCCGAGCGTTTCCGCAAGGAGAAAGGGCTCGAATAACAGCGCCCTGAGTTGATAAGGGGCTTCGTCGTGGATGCGACGAAGCCCCGTTTTTTGCCGAGGAACCGGCTTTTTCTCGTTGTTGTTCCGACCCGACATCAGGAGTAGATGAGCATGTCAGCGATTGCGCCCCAGAGTCCGGCCACGCGCGAGTCCTTGTTGCCAAGCGAGGGCGAGCGGCAGAAATTGCGGAAGCGCCGGAGTTTTCGCGATGGCCTGTCCCGGTACGGGGTCGGTGCAGGTGGCCTGGGTGTGATCGTCGCGCTGGCGCTGATCTTCCTTTATCTGTTCTACGAAACGCTGCCGCTGCTGAAGCCGGTGAGCGTCGAACCCACGGTGGTGTTCACCGTGCCGGGCGACGATCATGCCTCGCCGACGCTACATCTGACGCTGGACCGCTTCGAAGAGATCGGTGGTCGGTTCGCCGGGTCGGGGGTCATCACATTCTTCGACGCGCGTGACGGTCGCGTACTGTCGCGTCAGCAGGTGCCGATGCCGGAGGATGCGACGATCACCAGCTTCGGTCGTTCGGAGAGCCGCAAGAGTCTGTTCGTGTATGGCTTCTCGGATGGATCGATCCTGCCGGTCAGAGTCGATTACGAACTGACTTATCCGCAGGGCGTGCGCGTGGTCACACCGCGCCTGAACTTTCCGCTCGGGGAGGAGCCATTGACCTTCGGGCACGAGGGCGGTGCTCAGTACTCCGCGCTGGAGATCGTCGATGGACGCGGCGGCTACATCGTCGCTGCCGGTACGACCGACGGCGACATCTCCATGGCATTGTTCAGCACGTCGACCAGCATGCTGACCGGTACCATCGAGATCCGGCGCCAGGACTTCAATCTTCCCAACATCGGCGCGCCGGTGCGCCAGTTGCTGGTCAACGAATCGCTGCGTGATCTGTTTGCAATCGACGTGTCCGGCGTGCTGCATCACTTTGATATCGTGAATCGCAACAGTCCGCGACTGGTCGAGCGGATGGAGCTCGTTCCCGCGGGTGTCGAGGTGACGGCCGCAGAGATGCTCGTGGGCTCGCGGTCGGTGATCGTCGGCGGCTCGGATGGCAGCCTGGCGCAATGGATTCTGGTGCGCGACGAAGCCTCGGGATCGATGAGGCTGACGCAGATCCGGTCGTTCAGATCGCAACCCGGCGCGATCACCTTCATTGAGCCCGAGCACAGCCGCAAGGGTTTCATGGCGGGTGACGCGAGTGGCTCGGTCGGCCTGCATTACGCGACTTCGAGCGTGACGCTGAAGATCGTCGATGTGGCGGACAGGCCGATCAACCGAATCGCGATGTCGCCGATCAATCGCACCGCGCTGGTCGAAAGCGGTACGGACGGTGCCGTGCAGGTACTCGCGATCGACAATCCCCACCCGCAGACCTCACTGAGCGGGCTGTGGGGCAAGGTCTGGTACGAGGGACGCGATGCGCCGGCGTACATCTGGCAGTCGTCGTCAGCCGACGACGCGTTCGAGTCCAAGCTGAGCCTGGTGCCCCTGTCGATCGGAACGCTGAAGGCTGCGTTGTTCGCGATGCTGCTGGGCACGCCGATCGCGATCATGGGCGCGATCTACACCGCTTATTTCATGTCGGTGCCGATGCGCAAGATCGTGAAGCCGTCGATCGAGCTGATGGAGGCCTTGCCGACGGTGATTCTCGGTTTTCTCGCGGGCATCTGGCTCGCGCCCTATATCGAGAACAACCTGCCGATCCTGATCACCTGCCTGCTGTTCATCCCGCTCGCCATCCTGATCTTCGGTTATGCGATCAGCCACACGCCCGCATCGGTACGCAACGTGATCCAGGGCGGCTGGGAGGCGGCGTTGCTGGTTCCGGTCGTACTCGTGGCCGGCTGGTTCGCGATCGGCATCAGTCCTTGGATCGAGGTGACCTACTTCGACGGCTCGATGCGGCAGTGGCTGACCAACGTCGGCATCCCGTACGACCAGCGCAACGCGCTGATCGTCGGGCTCGCGATGGGTTTCGCGGTGATTCCGACGATCTTCTCGATCGCCGAGGACGCCGTGTTCAACGTGCCGCGACACCTGACCCAGGGTTCGCTCGCGCTTGGCGCGACCCGCTGGCAGACCGTGGTCGGCGTGGTGTTGCTGACCGCGAGTCCAGGCATCTTCTCGGCGGTGATGATCGGCTTCGGCCGTGCGGTCGGCGAGACCATGATCGTGCTGATGGCCTCGGGTAACAGTCCGATCGTGAACTTCAACATCTTTGAGGGCATGCGCACACTGGCCGCGAACATCGCGGTGGAACTGCCGGAGACGGCGGTCGGTTCGACCCACTTCAGGGTCCTGTTCCTGTCCGCGCTGGTGCTGCTGGCCTTCACCTTTGTGCTGAACACGGCGGCTGAAGTCGTGCGCCAGCGCCTGCGCAAGCGCTACGCGTCCCTTTGATCAGATCCGACGAGGTCGATGAAATGAAACAGTGGTGGAAAAGCGGATCTCCGTGGATCTGGTTGAACGGTGGCGCGGTCAGCATCAGCATGATCATGGTGTTCGGCCTGCTGGCGCTGATCCTGGTGCGGGGCTTCGGCCATTTCTGGCCGCACAACGTCATCAGCACGACGTATCTGCAGCCCAATGGCGAGCAGGTCCGCGTGATCGGGGAACTGCGCAGGTCCGAGACGCTGACCGCGCAGTCGCTGCGAGAAGCGGGTGTCCGGCTTCCGGAAGACCAGCTCCTGGCGACCCGGCATCTGCTGAAGCTCGGCAACCGGGACGTGACCGGTCGTGACTTTACGTTTTTCGTCGCCGATTTCATGGGGGAATGGACGTTCCCGAAGGAGATCGCTGTCCTCGAGCGGCGTGAATGGGGCGATTTCTACGGCTTTCCGATGCGTCTGCTCGAGCACGGGCAGGTGATTGCCGAGCGTGATACCTTGTGGCCGGAGTTTCAGACGCGGCTGAAGCGCAGCAATGCGTTGTTCGACGAGATTCGCAGCATCGAGCGCGGTGCGATCGGCAACATCAACTTCAGGCTGGAGCGCGTGCGCCTCGACCAGCGTCGCGCCGAACTGCGCGGCACGCTGACCCCTGAGCTCGAGCGCGACTTCGCGCAGCGTCGCGAGTCGCTGAACGCCGAGTATGCGGTGCTGCAGGCCCGGCTGAACGAACTGCTGGCCGACGTCAAACGCGATGCGCTGGTGCTCGTCGTCGCGGACGGAACCGAGGTCACCGTCGGTCTGGATCGCATCGTCAATGCGTGGCAGCCGAACAACATGTCGATTCCGGCCAAGGTCGGTTTCTACGTCAGGTCCTTCTTCGACTTCATCTTTGGTTATCCGCGCGAGGCCAATACCGAGGGTGGCATCTTCCCGGCGATCTTCGGCACCGTCGTGATGGTGCTGGTGATGTCCATCATCGTGACGCCGTTCGGTGTGCTCGCGGCCATCTACCTGCGCGAATACGCGAAGCAGGGAGCGCTGCTGAAGGCGATCCGGATCTCGGTGTACAACCTCGCCGGGGTGCCATCGATCGTGTTCGGCGTGTTCGGCCTCGGTTTCTTCGTCTATGTGCTCGGAGGCGCGATCGACAGCGCATTCTATCCGGAGGCGCTGCCGGCCCCGACCTTCGGGACGCCCGGCCTTTTCTGGGCCTCGCTGACGCTGGCACTGCTGACGCTGCCGGTCGTGATCGTATCGACCGAGGAGGGCCTGTCGCGGATTCCCTCGACGATCCGCATGGGTTCACTCGCGCTCGGCGCGACCAAGGGCGAGACGCTGTGGAAGGTGGTTGTCCCGCTGGCGACGCCGGCGATGATGACCGGGCTCATCCTGGCGATCGCGAGGGCCGCGGGCGAGGTCGCGCCGCTGATGCTGGTCGGCGTCGTGAAACTCGCGCCGACGCTCCCGATCGATGGTAACTTCCCGTTCATCCACCTCGAACGAAAGATCATGCACCTCGGCTTCCACATCTACGACGTCGGTTTCCAGAGTCCGCACGCCGAAGCGGCCGAAGCCCTGGTCTATGCGACTGCGCTGATCCTGGTGCTGCTCATCATCGCGCTCAACCTCAGTGCGATCACCATCCGCAACCATCTGCGCGAGAAGTACCGTGCAGAGGGCGATTGATCGCCGGCGTTCCCAGGTCAACCAGCCATGCAGAACTCAGATACGGATCGGAGAAACACGATGAACCAGCTTGCCACCCCCGAGATCGCCAGGAAGCCGAGCGGCATGAACGCCGGACTTTTCTCGGACACCGATCGTCAGCACCTGTCGCTCGACAAGGAGGAGATCGCGATCACGGTCGAGAACCTCGATCTCTATTACGGCAACGACAAGGCGCTCAAGTCGGTCAGCATGAAGGTCGCGGCCAAGCGCGTGACCGCCTTCATCGGTCCGTCGGGCTGCGGCAAATCGACGTTGCTGCGCTGCTTCAACCGCATGAACGATCTGGTGGACTCCTGCCGCATCGAGGGCGCGATCAACCTGCACGGCGAGAACATCTACGCCAAGCATGTGGACGTGGCCGAATTGCGGCGCAAGATCGGCATGGTTTTCCAGAAGCCGAACCCGTTCCCGAAGTCGATCTACGAGAACGTCGCATACGGATTGCGTCTGCAGGGCGTGAAGGACAAGAACGTGCTCGACGAGGTCGTGGAGCATTCGCTGAAGAGCGTCGCATTGTGGAACGAGGTCAAGGATAGGCTTCAGACCAATGCATTCGGCCTGTCCGGCGGCCAGCAACAGCGTCTGGTCATCGCCCGTGCGATCGCGATCGAACCCGAAGTGCTGCTGCTCGACGAGCCGACCTCGGCGCTGGATCCGATCTCGACGTCCAAGATCGAGGAACTCGTCGAGGAGTTGAAGGAGCAGTTCACGATTCTGATCGTGACCCACAACATGCAGCAGGCGGCGAGGGTGTCGGATTTCACCGCGTACATGTACCTGGGTGAGTTGATCGAGTACGGTGACACCCGCAAACTGTTCGTGAGTCCCGAGAAGAAAGCCACCGAGGACTACATCACCGGGCGCTACGGTTGAGCAAGCGCGCCATTATTCGCTTCGCGGCCGTCCTGCTGGCCGCGTTCGTGTGGACGCTCGGTCCGGCCGTGCATGCTGCGACCGGTTCCGCCGACGTGCGGACGATCGAAACCAAGGCCCACGTCCTGATGCAGCAGAACCCGCCCGACTGGAGCGGTGCGCGGGACGAGTTCGAGCGCGCCGCCGCGCTGGGGTCGTTGCGCGCGCAGTCCTACCTCGGCTGGATGTACGAACATGGCCATGGCGTAGCGGTCGATCACGAGGCGGCGGCGCGTCACTACGCAGTACTGGCCGAGGGCGGCGTGCATGAGTTCTCGATCAAGCTCGGGTGGATGTACCTCGGTCGCTCCGAGCTCACACCCGATCGTGCCCGCGCCGAACATTGGTTCCGGCATGGCATCGACGGTGGCTATCTCCCGGCCAACATCGCGCTGGCTTCGGTGCTGATTGCGGATGCGGTCGGCGGAATTGCGGTCGAACGGGTCGACGAGGCCCGATCGTTGCTCGAACCCGCGCTGGAAAGCGGTCAGTCGCTCGCGGCCTTCTTCCTCGCGCGTCTCTATGTGGAAGGCATCGGCGGTCATCCTCAGGATGCGGATCTCGCGGCGCGGTACACCCGCATCAGCGCCGAGGACGGGCATCCGCAGATGCAGGGCTGGCTCGCGCAGATGTATCTGGACGGTGCGGGCGTGCCGGTGGACGTGCGGGAGGCGGCTTTCTGGGCTGCGCTGGCCGCATCGGGCGGGGACCAGACGGGTGCGCGCATCCATCAGGCACTGAATGAGACGCTCGGTGACGCCGAGCGCCAGGCCGTGCTGGAGCGGACGGTTCGCTGGGCGCTGGAGCGTCAGGCGCCGGGGTGGGCGGCCGAGCGGTCGTCGGGCGTGCCGCAGCGACCGGGCGGCCTCGACTGATGGCGGGGGCGGTGCAGCGCTGATGCTCAGGGCGATCCTGTTCAGTCTGGCCGCGCTGGTGATGGTCGCCGTGTTTGCGCGCAGCTGCGGGCTCACGCCGGAGCAGATCGAGTCGCGGGTGCTGCTGGCCGATCTGAATGCGGAGGAAGGGGCGACCTACCGCAGTGCCAATCGTGCCCGGCCAGGTGTGATCGAGTTGCCGGACGGGCTGCAGGTCGAGTTCCGGACAGTCGGCGAAGGTCCGACTCCTGCCGCCGAGGACTGGGTCGAGGTGCATTATCGGGGCGCCCATATCGACGGGCGGGTGTTCGAGGATACCTTCCGCCGTGGCGACCCGGCGATCGTACCGATCGCGAAGACGATCGCGGGATGGCAGCGGGCGCTGGTCGGCATGCCGGTCGGTTCGTACGTCCGGCTCGTGATCCCGCCGCAACTCGCATACGGCGTGGTCGGCGGCGGACCGGTCGGGCCGGAGGAAACGCTGGTGTTCGAGCTCGAACTGCGCGCGATCGTCGAAGCGCCGAAAGCCGAGGAGCGCGACGCACTGCAGCAACGGGTGCCCGGACTCGGCGGCTGACGACGACAGCGGATCTGCCTCGGGCCGGCATGCAGTGCCGGCCCGACAGAAGACGGACGATGCGGGCGTCGATCAAGCCTTGCCCAGCGAACCCTCCTGCTCGGCCTCGACCAGCATCGCAGCCAGCGAGTCCAGACCTTCCTTTTCGGCTGCCTCCGAGATTTCCTCGAGCGACGCGCCCGCGTCGATCAGCTTCGCGGTTTCGGAGTCCTTGGGCAGTTGCAGGCGAAACTCATGCAGACGAGCGTCGATCACGCTGCTGACGCTCTGGTCCTGGCCGGTTTCTGCATCCAGACCCTGCTCACAGGCCTCGAACAACGCGCCGGCGAGCGCGTGCAGACCTTCCTCGGTGGCCAGCGTCGAGATCTCCTCAGGCGTGGCACCCCGGTCGATTGCGACCGCAGTCTTGCTGCTTGCCGGGATGTTGCTGCGAAAGGATGCGAGGATGTTGGCGATGACGTCCATGTTGTCTCCAGTGAAATAATGGTTATTGCCTTTTCAGTGTAGTGCAACGCTGACAAAGCAGAAGCCCGATGCCGCGGTTCGACGACAGCCATTACGCATCAGCTCGGGCGAGGTCAAGGACGGGCATGCCGCGCGCGGTGCCGGACCGGTTCACGTCGTCTGAAGGTCGGTTGCACGCGACGATATATCTGATAATCCATATATGCTAGGCTCTCCAGTCATGAGCCCCGATTCGCTGTTTCGATTGCTGTCCGATCCCACCCGTTTGCGCTGCGTCGTATTGCTGCGCATGGAGCAGTCGCTGTGCGTCTGCGAACTCACCCACGCGCTCGAACTCTCTCAGCCGAAGATTTCACGCCATCTGGCCATGCTGCGTGAGGGCGGAGTGGTGATGGACGAGCGCCGGGGGCAGTGGGTTCATTATCGGCTGGCCGGGGATCTTCCCGACTGGGGCCGGGCGATCGTCGACGCTGCGGTCGAAGCCCAGTGTCAATCGGGTCAGATCAGGCGGGACAGCGCGCGGCTGAAAGCCATGGTCGGGCGACCTTCGCCGCATTTTTGTGCGTGACGATCACTGATTGTTGGAATAACGGGTGCATCGATGACTGACAAAGACAAGGAGCCCGTCGAAGGCGGCGGGTTGGGATTCTTCGAACGCTATCTGACCGTATGGGTGGCACTGTGCATCGTGGCCGGGGTGGCTCTCGGGCAGTTGCTGCCGGCGGTGCCGGACGCGCTGTCGAAGATGGAATACGCGCAGGTCTCGCTGCCGGTCGCGGTGCTCATCTGGGCCATGATCTTTCCGATGATGGTGCAGATCGACTTCGCCGCGATCCTCGGTGTGGGGCGCCAGCCCAAGGGGCTGGTCATCACGACGTCGGTGAACTGGCTGATCAAGCCCTTCACGATGTTCGCGATCTCATGGTTCTTCCTGATCGTGGTGTTCCAGCCCTTCATTCCGGAAGACCTTGCGCGCGAGTATCTGGCCGGTGCGATCCTGCTCGGTGCGGCGCCATGCACCGCGATGGTGTTCGTGTGGAGTTACCTGACCCGCGGAGACGCGGCCTATACGCTGGTGCAGGTGGCGGTGAACGACCTGATCATGCTGTTCGCGTTCGCGCCGATCGTCGTGTTCCTGCTCGGCGTGTCGAACATCGTCGTGCCGTGGGATACGGTGGCGCTTTCGGTGCTGCTGTATATCGTGATCCCGCTGTCGGCCGGTTACGCGACGCGGATCATGCTGATTCGCAAGCACGGCATCGAGTGGTTCGACAACGTGTTCCTGCGCAGGATCGGCCCGGTGACGCCGGCTGCGTTGCTTGTCACGCTGGTACTGCTGTTCGCGTTCCAGGGCGAGGTGATCCTGAACAATCCGCTGCACATCCTGCTGATCGCGATCCCGCTGACGCTGCAGACCTTCCTGATTTTCTTCATCGCGTACGGCTGGGCGAAGGCGTGGAAGGTTCCGCACAATGTCGCGGCGCCGGGTGCGATGATCGGGGCGAGCAATTTCTTCGAGCTGGCGGTGGCTGCGGCGATCGCACTGTTCGGCCTGCAGTCCGGCGCGGCGCTTGCGACCGTGGTGGGAGTGCTGGTGGAGGTGCCGGTCATGCTGGCGCTGGTGCGCATCGCCAACCGGACCCGTGATCGATTTCCGGCCGCGGTGCCTGCACGCGCATGAGTGCGATCGCCATCGATCCGTCGACGTCATCGTGGGTCGCACTGCACGGCGGTGACCTGACGGTGCGCTGTACCCTGAAGCATGGCTGTTGTGGCGGATCGGCGCGCGTGCCGGTTGCGGAGCTGGGCGCTCCACGCGATCCATCGGAATACTCGATATCGATGGTGGAAGGTATTCGCATCCATGTCGAGCGTTCGCTGCGGGAGGTCGGGTTGAGCGTGGGGCTGGATGGGTTCGGGCGCTGGAAGAGACTGGTGGTCGAGGGCCCGGTGCTTCCGCCGGAGTGAGTCAATGCCGATGTCGGAGGACGAGGAGAAGCGCATGCAGGGATTCAGACACATCGTCGTGGCGGTCGACTTTTCGCCCGGCTGACATGCGTTCCTTTGCTGCTCATCCCGGTGCAGGCCAAGCTGCCCGTTTCCGGGCGCCTGTCCCGCGTGGTGCTGGGTTCGGTTTGTTCGGATGCGGCACAGGCTGCGGAGCGGTTTTTCCTGAATCTGCTCGAGCAGGGGGCCGAGGCGGTATGCTGGCGCGCGAACGTCCCGGTGGGCGCTGATCCCGGCCACTCAGGGCCTTTAGTGAACCGGCCCGTCAGGATGTTTTGCCGGCAGCCGGCCGGCCGGCTATAATTCACGGCTTTTCCGAGGCGCGCACATGAAAGGCTCGCTTGTCGTCGGCAACTGGAAGATGAATGGTCGCGCATCGTTTGCGCGCGAGCTTCTTGCGGCGGTGCGAGACGGTGCGCCTGGCGGTGTTCGCTGTGCGATCTGTGTGCCTTATCCCTATCTGCCGTTGGCGGCTGGGGTGCTGCAGGGATCGACGGTGAGTGTCGGTGCGCAGAATGTCAGCGCATATCAGGACGGTGCGTACACCGGGGAGGTCAGCGTCGGCATGCTGGCCGACGTCGGATGCCGGTATGTCATCGTCGGTCATTCCGAACGCAGAAGCCTGTGCGGCGAGACCGACGGTCTCGTGGCGGACAAGGCCGAGGTCGTGCGTGCGGCCGGCATGACGCCGATCATCTGCATCGGCGAGACGCTGGCCGAGCGGGATGGGGGGCGGGTCGAGGCAGTGCTGGGTCGGCAGCTCGATGCGATCGCTGCGTGCCTAGATGCGACCGCGCTGTCCGATGTGGTGATCGCCTACGAGCCGGTATGGGCGATCGGAACCGGCCGCAGCGCATCGCCGGAGCAGGTGCAGGCGGTGCTGGCGTGGGTGCGGAGCTGGCTCGCGGAGCGGGTCGCCGATGCGGCGGGCGTCGCGATTCTTTATGGCGGCAGCGTCAAGGCAGACAATGCTGCGGAGTTGTTCGCGCTCCCGGATTGCGATGGTGGCTTGATCGGTGGGGCATCACTGGTCGAAGACGAGTTTCTGGCGATTTGTCGGGCAGGCGCCGGCAGGTCGAGCATGATTTGACGACGGAGTGACAGGACCAGATGGGTAGCTACGTATTTTCGATTGTGCTGACGGTACACGTGATCGTCGGCCTGAGTGTGATCGGTCTCGTGCTGATGCAGCATGGCAAGGGTGCGGACGCGGGCGCGGCCTTCGGTGGTGGCGGAGGCGGAGGCGGGGGGGCCGGCAGTATCTTCGGTTCATCCGGTTCGGCCAACTTTCTGAGCCGCGCCACCGCGATGCTCGCGACGGTGTTCTTCCTGACCAGCCTCGGGCTGGCCTATCTTGCAAGCACCGTGACCGCGCCGCCGGCGAGTATCATGGAAAGCGTGTCGCCCGTGCCTGCGCCGTCCGGGGCTGAGGCGATCCCGACGGCTCCGGCCGAAGGGGGTGATTCGCGCGCCGGATCCATCCCCCGGTAAGCCGAAATGCATTTGGGCGGGATTTGCGCACTGCGCAAAAGTACGTATAATCCCGCATCTGTAACAAGCTGTGCCGACGTGGTGAAATTGGTAGACACGCCATCTTGAGGGGGTGGTGGCTTAGGCCGTGTGAGTTCGAGTCTCACCGTCGGCACCAAAAAACAAAGATCGCCCGCCTGTGCGGACGACGTCATGTTGCAAAGCACAAAAATCGTGTTTTGTGATGTGGATAAAAAATCGATCTGACACGGGGTAGCGCGATGCTGGGAAGTTATTTTCCTGTTCTGATGTTCATCCTCGTGGGGCTCGGCTTCGGTTTCGTGCCGCTGATCCTGGGTCGCCTCCTTGCGCCCCATCGCCCCGACGGCGAAAAGCTCTCTCCTTACGAGTGTGGTTTCGAGGCGTTCGAAGACGCCCGCATGAAGTTCGACGTGCGCTACTACCTCATCGCCATTCTGTTCATACTGTTCGATCTGGAGATCGCCTTTCTGTTTCCATGGGCGACCGTGTTTCAGGAGTTCATCGCGGCCGGCGAAGTGGCATGGTTCGTGTTCGGTTCGGTCATGGTGTTTCTGGCCGTGCTGGTCATCGGCTACATCGTCGAGTGGAAGAACGGCGCACTCGACTGGGAGTAAGGTATGAGCATTGAAGGGGTGTTTCGCGAAGGGTTCGTCACCACTTCGCTTGATGCGGTCATCAACTGGACCCGCACTGGGTCCCTGTGGCCGATGACCTTCGGTCTGGCCTGTTGTGCGGTCGAGATGATCCATGCGGGCTGCTCCCGGTACGATCTCGACCGCTTCGGGGTGGTGTTTCGCCCTAGTCCGCGCCAGTCCGACCTGATGATCGTCGCCGGCACGCTGTGCAACAAGATGGCGCCGGCACTGCGCAAGGTCTACGACCAGATGGCCGAGCCGCGCTGGGTGATCTCGATGGGGTCCTGCGCCAATGGCGGGGGTTACTATCACTACTCCTATTCGGTGGTCCGCGGCTGCGACCGCATCGTGCCGGTCGATGTCTATGTACCCGGCTGTCCCCCGACGGCCGAAGCGCTGCTCTACGGCATCATCCAGCTGCAGAACAAGATCAAGCGCACCAACACCATCGCGCGCTGACGGGGTCCATTCATGAGTGCAAAGCTTGAACGTCTGGTCCAGTTGCTCCGGGAGCGCTTCGGAGACGACCTGCTGTCGGTCGTGACCGACCGGGGTGAAGTGACCATCGAGGTCGCGGCGGATCGCTACCTGTGGGTGGCGCAGACGCTGCGCGATCAGCCGGAGCTGGGGTTCGAGGAGCTGATGGACCTGTCGGGGCTGGACTATTCGACCTACAGCAACGGCGAACGCGGCGGGCTGCGCTTCGCCGTATCGGTTCATCTGCTGTCGATTACGCACAACTGGCGTCTGCGCCTGCGCACCTATGCGGTCGAGGAGGCCTTCCCGGTTCTCGATTCGCTGGTGTCGGTCTGGTCGAGCGCGAACTGGTTCGAACGTGAGGCGTTCGATCTGTACGGCATCATGTTCAGCGGCCATCCCGATCTGCGCCGCATCCTGACCGACTACGGGTTCGTCGGCCATCCGTTCCGCAAGGATTTTCCGATCTCAGGCTATGTCGAGATGCGTTACGACCCGGAGGCCGGTCGGGTGGTCTATCAGCCGGTCACCATCGAGCCGCGCGAGACCACGCCGCGCATCGTTCGCGAAGAGAACTACGGGGACGTCGGCCATGGCTGAGATCCGCAACTACACTATCAACTTCGGCCCGCAGCATCCGTCCGCGCACGGTGTGCTGCGACTGGTCCTTGAACTCGACGGCGAAGTCGTCGAACGCGCGGATCCGCATATCGGTCTGCTCCACCGCGGCACCGAGAAACTCGCCGAGACCCGCACCTGGGTGCAGTCCGTCCCCTACATGGATCGACTCGACTACGTGTCGATGATGTGCAACGAACATGCTTACTGCATGGCAATCGAGCGGCTGCTCGGTATCGAGGTCCCGGAGCGCGCGCAATACATCCGCGTGATGTTCGACGAGGTCACCCGCATCCTGAACCACCTTCTCAACATCGGCACCCATGCGCTCGACATCGGCGCGATGACGATGGTGTTGTACACTTTCCGGGAGCGCGAGGACCTGATGGATGTGTATGAGGCGGTGTCGGGTGCGCGCATGCATGCCGCTTACTACCGCCCGGGCGGGGTCTATCGCGACCTGCCAGACCGCATGCCGCAATACGAGGTCAATCGCTTCAAGAACGAGAAGCTGGTGCGCGAGCTGAACGAGACGCGTCAGGGTTCGCTGCTCGATTTTCTCGAGGACTTCACTGACCGGTTCCCCAGATACTGCGACGAGTACGAGACACTGCTGACCGACAACCGGATCTGGAAGCAGCGCACCGTCGGGATCGGCGTGGTCACACCGGAACAGGCGCTGGCCTGGGGCTTTTCCGGGCCGATGCTGCGCGGTTCGGGCATCGCTTGGGATCTGCGCAAGAAGCAGCCCTACGAGGTCTACGATCGGCTCGATTTCGACATCCCGGTCGGCAAGACAGGCGACTCTTACGATCGCTACCTTTGCCGGATGGAGGAGATGCGGCAGTCCAACCGCATCATCCGTCAGTGCATAGACTGGCTTCGCAACAATCCGGGGCCGGTGATCGTGGACAACCACAAGGTGGCCCCGCCGCCGCGCGAGAAGATGAAAGCGAACATGGAAGAGCTGATTCATCATTTCAAGCTCTTCACCGAAGGCATGCATGTACCGGAGGGCGAAGTCTATGCGGCCATCGAACATCCCAAAGGGGAGTTCGGCGTGTATGCGGTGTCGGACGGTGCCAACAAGCCTTACCGCATCAAGCTCCGGGCCCCGGGCTTCGCACATCTTGCGGCCATGGACGAAATCGCGCGCGGCCACATGATCGCGGACGTCGTCGCGATCATCGGCACGATGGATGTGGTGTTCGGAGAGATCGACCGCTAAGGGCAGACCGGACAATACGGATCGCAGCTAATCGGGAAGACGGGCAAGACATGTTGAGTCAGGAATCACTGCAACAGATCGATCGCGAGATCGCGAAGTATCCGGCGGACCGCAAGCAGTCGGCGGTGATGGCTGCATTGCGGATCGCGCAGGTCGAGAAGGGCTGGCTATCGACCGAAACCATCGGCTTCGTGGCGGACTACCTCGACATGCCGGCGGTCGCCGCCTTCGAGGTCGCGAGCTTCTACAACATGTACGACCTGGAGCCGGTCGGCCGCCACAAGATCACGATATGCACCAACCTGCCGTGCGCGTTGTCGGGGGGCGTGCATGCTGCAGACTACCTCAGGGACAGGCTCGGCATAGGCTTCAACGAGACCACGCCCGACGGCAGGTTCACGTTGAAGGAAGGCGAGTGCATGGGGGCCTGCGGCGATGCGCCAGTGCTGCTGGTGAATAACCACCGTATGTGCAGCTGGATGACGAAGGAGAAGATCGACCAGATGCTGGCCGATCTGGACACCAAATGAGCGAGCGCAATCTCATTCTTGCCGGCCTCGACGGCGACCGCAGCTGGCGCCTGGCAGACTACGTTGCCCGTGGCGGATATTCGGCGCTCAGGCGGCTGATCGACGACAAGGTTCCTGTCGATAACGTGATCGCCGAGGTCAAAACGTCGGTACTTCGCGGACGCGGCGGGGCAGGCTTTCCGACCGGCCTGAAGTGGAGCTTCATGCCGCGCGCCTTTCCGGGTGACAAGTATGTGGCGTGCAACTCGGACGAAGGCGAGCCCGGCACCTTCAAGGACAGGGACATCCTGCGCTACAACCCGCACAGCGTCATCGAGGGCATGGCGATCGCCGCCTACGCGATGGGTGCGACGCGCGGCTACAACTACATTCACGGCGAGATCTTCGAGATCTACCAGCGTTTCGAGGAGGCGCTGGACGAAGCGCGTGCAGCCGGTTTCATCGGCCAGAACATCCTGGGCAGCGACTTCTCGTTCGAACTTTTCGCGCATCACGGCTACGGCGCCTACATCTGTGGCGAGGAGACCGCGCTGCTCGAATCGATCGAAGGCAAGAAGGGACAGCCGCGCTTCAAGCCGCCTTTCCCGGCCAGCTACGGCCTGTACGGCAAGCCGACCACGATCAACAATACCGAGACCTTCGCGTCGATCCCGTTCATCATGAACATGGGCGGGGAAGGCTTCCTGGAGCTGGGCAAGCCGAACAACGGCGGGACCAAGCTGTTCTCGGTGTCCGGACATGTCAATCGTCCCGGCAACTACGAGATCGAGATGGGCACCCCGTTTGCCGAACTGCTCGAGATGGCCGGCGGCATGCGCGGCGGACGCAAGCTCAAGGGCGTGATTCCGGGTGGATCGTCGTCCCCGGTGGTGCCGGCCGACATCATGATGGACTGCACGATGGACTACGACTCGATCGCCAAGGCGGGGTCGATGCTGGGGTCCGGTGCGGTGATCCTGATGGACGAGACGACCTGCATGGTCAAGGCGCTCGAGCGCTTGTCGTACTTTTATTTCGAAGAGTCCTGCGGACAGTGCACCCCATGTCGCGAGGGCACTGGCTGGCTGTATCGCGTGGTCCACCGGATCGAAAACGGACTCGGTCGCCCGGACGACCTGGATCTGCTGAATTCGGTGACTACCAACATCATGGGCCGCACCATCTGCGCCCTCGGTGACGCCGCGTCGATGCCGGTGCAAAGCTTCATCAAGCATTTCGGTGACGAGTTCCGGTATCACATCGAGCACAAGAAATGTCTGGTGCCGCCTGAAGTGCAATACCAGGGAAGTCAAATCTACGTGAGCCCCTCATGCTAGAAATCGAAATCGACGGTAAGGCGGTGACAGTCGATGACGGTGTCACCGTCATGGAAGCCGCGAACAAGGCCGGAATCTACATCCCGCATTTCTGCTATCACAAGAAGCTGTCGATCGCGGCCAACTGCAGGATGTGTCTGGTGCAGGTCGAGAAGGCGCCGAAGCCGCTGCCGGCATGCGCGACGCCGGCGACCAACGGCATGAAGGTTTTTACCCGCTCCGAGCAGGCGATCAAGGCGCAGAAGGGGGTGATGGAGTTCCTGCTCATCAACCATCCGCTGGACTGCCCGATCTGCGACCAGGGCGGCGAATGCCAGCTGCAGGATCTAGCGGTCGGCTACGGCGCGAGCCAGTCCCGCTACGAGGAAGAGAAGCGGGTCGTATTCAACAAGAACCTCGGCCCGCTGGTGGCCACCGACATGACCCGGTGCATCAACTGCACCCGTTGCGTGCGTTTCACGCAGGAGATTGCCGGCGAGATGGAACTCGGCCAGGCTTTCCGTGGCGAGCACGCCGAGATCATGCCCTTCATCGAGAAGACGGTCGATTCGGAACTGTCCGGCAACATCATCGACCTGTGCCCGGTTGGTGCACTGACCTCCAAGCCCTTCCGTTTCGCCGCCCGCACCTGGGAATTGTCGCGACGCAAGTCGGTCAGTCCGCACGATTCGCTCGGCTCCAATCTGATCGTGCAGGTCAAGCATGACGTGGTCAAGCGCGTGCTGCCGCTGGAGAACGAGGCGATCAACGAGTGCTGGCTGTCGGACAAGGATCGTTTTTCCTACGAAGGGCTGAACAGCGATGATCGCCTGACCGCGCCGATGATCCGTCACGACGGCGAGTGGCGCGAGGTGGATTGGCAGGCGGCGCTCGAGTTTGCCGCCAATGGCATCCGATCGGTCCTCGGCGAGCACGGTCCGGCTGCGCTGGGCGCGCTCGGATCGCCGCATTCGACCGTCGAGGAACTCCACCTGCTGCAGAAGCTTGCCCGTGCGCTCGGCAGCGACAATGTCGATTTCCGCCTGCGTCAGTCGGATTTCGGTGCCGATGCGCTGCGGGCAGGAATTCCGTGGCTGGGCATGGACATCGATGCGGTCGGCACTCTGGACCGTCTGCTGGTGGTCGGCAGCTTCCTGCGCAAGGACTCGCCACTGCTGGCGCAGCGTGTGCGGCAGGCCGCCAAGCGGGGCCTGCGGGTCAGCGTCGTTCATCCGACTGCGGACGACTGGCTGCTGCCGATCGCGGCGCGCGCGCGGGTCGCGCCGTCCGCGATGGTCGGCACCCTGGTGCAGGTCGCTTTTGCGCTGGCCCAACTCAAGGACACCGCTGTCGATGACGCTTTCGCGACGTTGCGCCCGGAAGCGATTTCCGAGGACGCCCAGGCGATCGCGCGCGAACTCGCCGGCGGTCGCAAAGCCGCGGTATGGCTCGGCAATCTCGCGCAGCAGCATGCGCGTGCGGGTGAACTGATGACGGTCGCGCAGGAAATCGCGCGCCTGTCCGACGGTGTGTTCGGCGTCATCGGCGAGGCGGCCAACAGCGTCGGGGGATACCTCGCCGGTGCCGTGCCGGGTCGCGACGGACTGGATGCGAACGGGATGATCGCGTCGCCGCGCAAGGCCTATCTGCTGCTGAACGGCGAGCCGGATCTCGATTTCGCCGATGGCTTCGCGACCATGCGCGCTCTGGGCGATGCCCGCCTGGTCGTTGCGCTGTCGGCATTCTGCTCGCCGGCGCTGCTCGAAACGGCCGATGTGCTGCTGCCGATCGCGCCGTTCAGCGAAACCTCGGGCACTTTCGTCAATTGTGCCGGCATCGTGCAGAGTTTTGCCGCCGTCGCGCGGCCCCGGGGCGATACGCGCCCGGCATGGAAGGTCTTGCGCGTGCTCGGCAACCTGTTGTCGCTGAGCGGTTTCGACTACGAGGATTCGGAAGCGGTGGCGCGTGATGCGCTCGGGGCGAATCCGATCGAGCGCCTGAACAACCGTATCGACGGCCTGCCAATCGCGAATCACGTCGTCCAGGCCGGTCAGCTCGAACGTGTGGCGGACGTGCCGCTGTATTTTGCCGATCCTCTGGTGCGGCGCGCCGGTTCGCTGCAGCGCACCCGCGACGCCGCGGCGCCGGTTGCGCGGGTCAATCCGGCCACGCTCGCCGTGCTCGGTCTGGAAGGCGGCACGCGGGTGCGCTTGCGTCAGGGTGACGCGGCGGCGGAACTGACTGTCGTCGCTGACGACCGGGTCGCCGCCGACTGCGTGCGTGTCGCAGCCGCGCATCCGACCACCGCTTCGCTCGGTGCTTTGAGCGGACTGATCAGCCTGGAGCGTGTCTGATGGATGGAATGCTGCAACCCGTCGCCGAGTTCTTCGGTTGGGCCTGGGCGCCGCTGTGGGCGCTGGTCAAGATCTTCGCGATCATTGCGCCGCTGATGCTGTGTGTCGCGTACCTGACGCTGGCCGAACGCAAGATCATCGGCTTCATGCAGGTGCGGATCGGTCCGAACCGGGTCGGACCGGCCGGATTGCTGCAACCGATCGCCGACGGCATGAAGCTGCTGTTCAAGGAGATCATCATCCCGTCCGGGGCGAGCAAGGGCCTGTTCATTCTCGGCCCGGTCTTCGCGCTCGCGCCGGCGCTGGTCGCATGGTCCGTGATCCCGTTCTCGGAAGGGGTGGTGCTGGCCAACGTCAACGCGGGGCTGCTCTTTCTGCTCGCGGTCACGTCCCTGGAAGTCTACGGTGTCATAATCGCCGGCTGGGCTTCCAACTCCAAGTATCCGTTTCTCGGTGCCATGCGGGCCGCGGCGCAGATGGTGTCCTACGAAGTCGCGATGGGTTTCGCGCTGATCTGCGTGCTGCTGATCTCGGCCAGTCTGAACCTCAGCGACATCGTGCTGCAGCAGGGGCAGGGCCGTTTTGCCGACATGGGCCTGTCGGTGTTCTCTTGGAACTGGTTGCCGCTGTTTCCGATGTTCGTGATCTTCGTGATCTCGGGCATTGCCGAAACCAACCGCGCACCATTCGACGTGGTCGAGGGCGAGGCCGAGGTGGTCGCGGGTCACATGGTCGAGTACTCCGGCATGTCCTTCGCGCTGTTCTTCCTCGGCGAATACGCGAACATGATCCTGGTGTCGGTGATGACCGCCGTGCTGTTCCTCGGCGGCTGGCTGTCGCCCGTGGGTTTCCTGCCAGACGGGTTCCATTGGCTGGCGCTGAAGACCGCGTTCATCCTGTTCCTGTTCCTGTGGGCGCGTGCGACCTTCCCGCGCTTCCGTTACGACCACATCATGCGGCTGGGTTGGAAGGTATTCATCCCGATCACGTTGGTGTGGGTGATCGTCGTGGCAGTGTGGATGATGACCCCGCTGTCGATCTGGAACTGAGAGGCTCAAGATGGGTGCAAAGGATTACATCGGTAGCTTGTTCCTGAAGGAACTGGTCAAGGGCATGGCACTGACCGGGCGGCATCTGTTCGCCCGCAAGATCACCGTGCAGTTCCCGGAAGAGAAGACGCCGCAGAGCAACCGCTTCCGCGGCCTGCATGCGCTGCGCCGCTATCCTAACGGCGAGGAGCGCTGCATCGCGTGCAAGCTGTGCGAGGCGGTGTGTCCGGCCATGGCGATCACGATCGAGTCCGACCAGCGTGACGACGGCTCACGCAGAACGACCCGTTACGACATCGACCTGACCAAGTGCATCTTCTGCGGCTTCTGCGAGGAGGCCTGTCCGGTCGATGCGATAGTCGAGACGCGCGTGTTCGAATATCACGGCGAAAAGCGCGGCGACCTGTATTACACGAAGCAGATGCTGCTCGCGGTCGGGGACAAGCACGAAGCCCAGATCGCGGCGGACCGGCAGGCCGACGCGAAATATCGTTAAGGGGAAGGCGCCATCGGCGCCAGAGAGAATATGGAATTCAAGACCTTCGTCTTCTACGTGATGTCTGCGATCCTGATCTTCGCGGCCCTGCGCGTGATCACCGCCCGAAATCCGGTTCATGCCGCGCTGTTCCTGGTGCTGTCCTTCTTCAGCGCGAGCGGCCTGTGGCTGCTGCTCGAGGCGGAGTTCCTCGCGATCACGCTGGTGCTGGTGTATGTCGGGGCGGTGATGGTGCTTTTCCTGTTCGTCGTGATGATGCTGGACATCAACATCGAGCGCCTGCGGCAGGGCTTCTGGAGCAACCTCCCGGTCGCGGCGCTGGTCGGCGTGCTGCTCGTCGTGCAGATGGCGCTGGTGCTCGGCGGTAGCTATTTCGGCTACCAGGCGATGCCCGAGCCGCCGCCCGCGACCGAGGCATACAGCAACACCCGCGAGATCGGTCGCCTGCTATATACGGAATATGTGTACCCGTTCGAGTTGGCCTCGCTGGTGCTGCTGGTCGCGATGGTCGCCGCGGTTACGCTGACGTTGCGCAAGCGCAAGGGCAAGCACTATCTTAATCCGTCCGAGCAGGTCGGCGCCAAACGCGCGGACCGCGTGCGACTGGTGTCCATGCCGGCCGAGAAAGAATAAGAGTCACGACAAGAAATACGAACAGCCTCGGCGGGAAGCCGGGGCGACCAGGGAGTCTTGAATGCTGTCGCTTTCGCACTTTCTCATCCTGAGCGCGATCCTGTTCGCGATCAGCGTGGTCGGTATCTTTCTTAACAGGAAGAACCTGATCGTGCTGTTGATGGCGATCGAACTGATGCTGCTCGCGGTGAATATGAACTTCATCGCGTTCTCGCACTTTCTCGGTGATCTGGCGGGGCAGATCTTCGTTTTCTTCATCCTGACCGTCGCAGCGGCCGAGTCGGCGATCGGCCTCGCGATCCTGGTGGTGCTGTTCCGCAACCTGCGGACCATCCACGTGGATGATCTGGACAGCCTCAAGGGTTAACGACATGAAAGCGCTCTATCTCCTGGTTCCGCTCGCTCCCTTGCTCGGCGCCATCGTGGCCGGCCTGTTCGGCAAGGCCATCGGCCGCGCCGGCGCCCACATGGTCACCATCGCCGGTGTCGCGATCGCGTTCATCGCGTCGCTCGTGATCTTCCAGGACGTGCAGGCCGGCAACACCTTCGACGGTTCGATCTACGTGTGGATGGAAAGCGGCGGGCTGACCTTCGAGATCGGTTTCCTGATCGACCCGCTGACCGTGATGATGATGCTGGTCGTGACCTTCGTGTCGCTGATGGTGCATATCTACACGATCGGCTACATGTCGGAGGACCCGGGCTACCAGCGCTTCTTCAGCTACATTTCACTGTTCACCTTCTCGATGCTGATGCTGGTGATGTCGAACAACTTCCTGCAGCTGTTCTTCGGCTGGGAGGCGGTCGGCCTGGTGTCGTACCTGCTGATCGGTTTCTGGTATGACCGACCGACCGCGATCTACGCGAACATGAAAGCCTTTCTGGTCAACCGGGTCGGTGACTTCGGATTCCTGCTCGGCATCGGTCTGGTGGCTGCCTATGCAGGCAGCCTCAACTATGCGGAGGTGTTTGCCAAGGCCGGCGAACTGGCCGGCATGAACATGGCGGTGACCGGCTGGCCGCTGATGACCGCGATCTGCGTGCTGTTGTTCATCGGCGCGATGGGCAAGTCGGCCCAGGTGCCGCTGCATGTGTGGCTGCCCGACTCGATGGAAGGCCCGACCCCGATCTCGGCACTGATTCACGCCGCGACGATGGTGACCGCCGGCATCTTCATGGTGGCGCGCATGTCGCCGCTGTTCGAGCTGTCGGATGCGGCGCTGTCCTTCGTGCTCGTGATCGGCGCGACCACCGCGCTGTTCATGGGCTTCCTCGGTATCGTGCAGAACGACATCAAGCGCGTCGTGGCCTACTCGACGCTGTCCCAGCTCGGATACATGACGGTCGCACTGGGTGTATCGGCCTATTCGGCGGCGGTGTTCCATCTGATGACGCATGCGTTCTTCAAGGCGCTTCTGTTCCTGGGGGCGGGCTCGGTCATCATCGGTATGCACCACGACCAGGACATTCGCAACATGGGCGGCCTGCGCAAGTACATGCCGATCACGTGGATCACGTCCCTGCTCGGGTCGCTGGCGCTGATCGGCTTCCCGCTGTTCTCCGGCTTCTATTCCAAGGACTCGATCATCGAGGCGGTGCATGCGGCGAACATCCCGGGTGCGGGCTACGCATTGTTCTGCGTGATGCTGGGCGTATTCGTGACCGCGTTCTATTCCTTCCGCATGTACTTCCTGGTCTTCCATGGCGAGGAGCGCTTCGGCAAGGCACATCACGACCATCATGGTGATCATAACGACGAGGAACCGGCGTCCGACCATCACCACGGCCTCGCGCCGGGTCAGAAGCCTCACGAGTCGCCCTGGGTGGTGACGGTGCCGTTGATCCTGCTGGCCATCCCTTCGGTGCTGATCGGCTTCTTCACGATCGAGCCGATGCTGTTCGGGGATTGGTTCGGTAGCGCCATCCATGTCGCCGACAACCATGTCGGGCTGCGTGAACTCGAGGCCGCCTTCCACGGCGCGTTCGGCATGGCGCTGCATGGTCTGCAGACCGCGCCGTTCTGGCTCGCGATCGGCGGGGTCGCGCTGTCGTGGTTCTTCTACATGAAGCGTCCGGACATTCCGGCAGCGATCCAGCGCCGCTTCCAGCCGCTGCATACGCTGCTCGAGAACAAGTACTACTTCGACCGCTTCAACGAGGTGGTCTTCGCCGGCGGCTCGCGTCTGCTCGGTGCCGGATTGTGGAAGGGTGGTGACCGGGGTCTGATCGACGGCGTGATCGTCAATGGGTCGGCGCGTCTGGTCGGCTGGCTCGCGCAGCTGTCGCGGCTGTTCCAGAGCGGACATCTGTACCACTACGCATTCGCGATGATCATCGGTCTGTTCATCATGCTCACCTTCTGGTTCAACCTGGGCTGAGCGGCTTGAAACGAATCCTTCGTACCGAAAAACACGCCCTGCCGGGCGCACTGAACGGAAAGCAACAATGACGGGTATGCCACTTCTCAGCCTCGCGATCTGGATACCGATCCTGGGCGGACTGCTTGTGCTCGCCACGGGCTCGGACCGGAACGCGCCGCTTGCGCGGGGACTGTCCCTGGCCGTCGCGCTGCTCGGTTTCGCCGTGACCATCCCGCTGTTCGCGCTGTTCGATACCGGCACGAGCGCGATGCAGTTCCAGGAATACGCGTCGTGGATCCCGC
The DNA here is from genome assembly GCF_048158365.1 of Denitraticella aggregata. NCBI lineage: Bacteria > Pseudomonadati > Pseudomonadota > Betaproteobacteria > Rhodocyclales > Zoogloeaceae > Denitraticella > Denitraticella aggregata. Next base: position 97,365 of record NZ_JBLLNL010000002.1, read on the forward strand.
GTTTCAACATCAACTACCACCTCGGCGTGGATGGCATCTCGATGCTGTTCGTGATCCTCAACGCCTTTATCACGGTGATCGTGGTGGCTGCCGGCTGGCAGGTGATCCAGGACAAGGTCGCCCAGTACATGGCGGCCTTCCTGATCATGTCGGGCCTGATGAACGGGATCTTCTCGGCCCTCGACGGTGTGCTGTTCTACGTGTTCTTCGAGGCGTCGCTGATCCCGCTGTACCTGATCATCGGTATCTGGGGTGGCGCGAACCGGGTCTATGCAGCGATCAAGTTCTTCCTCTACACGCTGGCGGGTTCGCTGCTGATGCTGGTTGCGCTGCTGTACCTGTTCATGCAGGCCGGGGGCAGCTTCAGTATCCTCGAATGGCACCAGGTGCCGCTGGGCATGAGCGCGCAGACCTATATCTTCTGGGCCTTCCTGATCGCATTCGCGGTCAAGGTGCCGATGTGGCCGGTCCACACCTGGCTGCCCGACGCGCACGTCGAGGCGCCAACCGGTGGGTCGGTGGTGCTGGCGGCGATCGCACTGAAACTCGGCGCCTACGGCTTCCTGCGTTTCTCGCTGCCGATCGTGCCGGATGCCGCGCAGGCGATGGCCCCGCTGGTGATCGCGCTGTCGCTGATCGCGGTGGTCTATATCGGCTTCGTCGCGCTGGTGCAGACCGACATGAAGAAGCTGGTCGCCTATTCGTCGATTGCGCACATGGGCTTCGTGACGCTCGGTTTCTTCATGTTCAACAGCCTCGGCATCGAGGGCGCGCTGGTGCAGATGATCTCTCACGGCTTCGTGTCGGGCGCGATGTTCTTCTGCATCGGGGTGCTGTACGACCGCATGCACTCGCGTGACATCGCGGACTATGGTGGCGTGGTGCGAACCATGCCCAAGTTCGCCGCCTTCTTCATGCTGTTCGCGATGGCCAACGCGGGTCTGCCCGGCACCAGCGGTTTCGTCGGCGAGTTCATGGTCGTGCTCGGTGCGGTGCAGTTCAACTTCTGGGTGGCCTTCGTCGCCGCGACCACGCTGATCCTCGGTGCGGCCTACACCTTGTGGATGTACAAGCGGGTGGTGTTCGGCAAAGTCGCGAACGACCATGTCGCGCAACTGACCGACATCAACGGACGCGAGTTCGCGATTCTGCTCGTGCTGGCGGCGTGCGTGCTGGCGATGGGCCTGTATCCGTTCCCCTTCACCGAGGTGATGCATGCCTCCGTCGATCAACTCCTGCGGCACGTTGCCGTGAGCAAGCTCTGACAGAGCAGCTCAGAACCCTTACCGGACTGGTCAGAAGATGAACTTTGTTGTCCCCGACTTCTACCCCGCAGCGGCCGAGATCTTCGTCGCGGTGATGGCGCTGGTGATCATGCTGGCGAGCACCTTCGCGCGCAGCATCGCACGCAGCCTTGCCTACTACCTGACGCAGGGCACCCTGCTGGTGGCGGCCGTGATCACGGTCGCGACGCTGGACGGCCAGGTGGTGCTGACCTTCAGCAACATGTTCGTGTCCGATCTGATGGGCGACTTCCTGAAGCTGCTGATCTACTTCGCGGTCGCGATCGGTCTGCTTTATGGACGCGGCTATCTTGCCGATCGCAGCATGGACCGACCCGAGTACTTCCTGCTCACGCTGCTGATGACGCTGGGCATGATGGTGATGGTCACGTCCAACCACATGCTGTCGATGTACATGGGGCTGGAGATGATGTCGCTGTCGCTGTACGCGATGGTGGCCTTCGACCGCGAGTCGGTCCGCTCGACCGAAGCGGCGATGAAGTACTTCGTGCTCGGTGCGCTCGCGTCCGGTCTGCTGCTGTACGGCATGTCGATGATCTACGGTGCGACCGGAAGCATGGAGTTCTCCGGCATCGCGCAGGCGATCTACCATCAGTCGGCGAACAAGACGGTGCTGGTGTTCGGGGTGGTGTTTCTGATGGCCGGCCTCGCTTTCAAGCTCGGGGTCGTGCCTTTCCACATGTGGGTGCCGGACGTCTATCAGGGCGCGCCGACCGCGGTCACGCTGATGATTGCGACCGCGCCGAAACTGGCCGCATTCGCGATGGCGATGCGCCTGCTGGTGTATGGCCTGTTCGAACTCGCCGAAGAGTGGCAGTCGATGATGATGTTCCTCGCGGTGGCGTCGATCATCCTCGGCAACTTCGCCGCGATCGCGCAGACCAATCTGAAACGCATGCTGGCGTACTCAGGCATTGCGCACATGGGCTTCGTGCTGCTCGGGCTGCTGTCGGGCGTGGTCGACGGCGATCGCAATTTCGCGCTCAATGCCTACAGCTCGGCGATGTTCTACGCGGTGTCCTACGTGATCATGAGCCTCGCTTCGTTCGGCATGATCATCCTGCTGTCGCGTGCCGGCTTCGAGGCCGAGAACATCGATGACTTCAAGGGTCTGAGCCGGCGCTCGCCGTGGTTCGCGCTGATGATGCTGATCATCATGTTCTCGATGGCCGGCGTGCCGTTCTTCATCGGTTTCTTCGCGAAGCTGTCGGTGCTGCAGGCGGTGATCGCCGCCGGCTACATCTGGCTGGCCGTGCTCGCGGTGGTGATGTCGCTGATCGGTGCGTTCTACTATCTGCGGGTGGTCAAGGTCATGTACTTCGATGCGCCGGAGGACAGTTCGCCGATCCATGCGCCGAGCGACGTGAGGGTCATGCTGTCGGCCAATGGCCTGGCGATCGCGGTTCTGGGCCTGCTGCCGCAGGGTCTGATGTCGTTGTGCGCGTATGCGCTGATCGCATCGCTGTGATTCGATGAAGCCTTGCGCAGGCGAAGGGTTCGCGGAGGTCGGCGCTCAGGGCCATCGTGACGACGATCCGCTGGCGGAGACGGTGCTTGCCTCGGAGAACGTCTTCCGCGGCGTGCTGCTCGACGTTCGTCGTGATCGGGTGCGACTTCCGGATGGCGCCGAGGCCATGCGCGAGTACATCCGGCACCCCGGTGCCGTCGTCGTGGCTGCGGTGCTCCCCGGCGGGCAACTGCTGTTCGAGCGGCAGTTCCGTTATCCACTCGGGCGCGCTTTCTTCGAGTTGCCGGCCGGCAAGATCGAACCGGGCGAGGACATCCTCGCCTGCGCGCAGCGCGAATTGCGCGAGGAGACCGGATACACCGCAGCGCGCTGGGAATACGTCGGCGTCATGCATCCGTGCATCGGCTATTCGGACGAGCGAATCGAGATCTTCCTGGCGCGTGAGCTCACCGAGGTCGGCCACGCGCGTGACGAGGGCGAATTCCTCGAAGTGCTGCCGTTCGACGCGAACGAGGCCGAACGGGCGGTGCACGATGGCCGGATCACCGACGGCAAGACGATCGCCGCGCTGTTCCGGTGCCTGCCGCGCCTGCGGGCCGAAGCGGCGCGTTGAGCGTCGTTCGGCCGAAAAGACCCGCCTGAAAGCTGCACCAAGCCCCTCTTTTCGTAGATTGCCAACCCATGTCATCGAACCTGCAAGCATTGCTGGCACAGGAACCGCATCGTCAGCTCACCATCGGTGCGGTCGAGATCACGCTGCTGGGCACCGCACATGTATCCCCTGCGAGCGCCCGGACCGTCACCGCGTTGATCGATGCCGGTCATTTCGACACCGTCGCAATCGAACTGTGCGCCAGTCGTCAGCGCGCAATGGTCGATCCGGGGGCGATGGGGAAGCTGGATCTTTTCAGCGTGATTCGCTCCGGCAAGGTGCCGATGGTGGCTGCGAGCCTCGCGCTCGGCGCCTTCCAGCAGCGGTTGGCCGACCAGTACGGAATCGAGCCGGGCGCCGAGATGCGCGCCGCGATCGACGGTGCGCTCGATCGCGGCCTCACGCTGGCGCTGATCGACCGCGAGATCGGTCTCACGCTGCGACGTGCCTACAAGGCGGTGCCATGGTGGCAGCGGACCGAACTGATCGCAGGTCTGTTCGCGGGCGTGATGAGCAAGGACAAGATAGCCGAGAGCGAAATCGAGAAGCTGAAGGAGGGCGACGTACTCGAATCGACCTTCAGTGAGTTCGCCGAACAGTCCGAAGCGATCTACGGCCCGGTGATCGACGAGCGTGACCGCTACATGGCAGCGCGCCTGCAGCAGATCGTCGACGAAGGCCGTGCGCGCAAGGTGCTGGCGGTGGTCGGCGCCGGTCATCTGAAAGGCATCACGCGCTACCTGGAGACGCGCACGGAATCCCCCGCCGAGACGTTGCGAGAACTGGAACAGTCCCCGCCCAAGGCGCGCTGGCCCAAGGTGCTGCCCTGGGTCATCATTGGCGTGATCCTGGCCGGCTTCGTGTTCGGATTCACGCGCAACACCCAATTGGGTTACCAGATGGTAGTCGACTGGATTCTGATCAATGGAGGACTGGCCGCAATCGGCGGCATCATTGCGCTGGCGCATCCGCTGACCATCCTGGCCGCGGCCCTCGGCGCCCCCTTGACTTCGCTGAACCCGACGATAGGCATCGGCTTCGTCACCGCCGCGGTCGAACTCTATCTGCGCAAACCGCAGGTCAGCGATTTCGCAACGCTGCGCCGCGACGTGACCGAACTCAAGGGCTGGTGGAAGAACCGGGTGTCACGCGTGCTGCTGGTGTTTCTGCTGACCACGCTGGGGTCGGCGATGGGCACCTACATCGGCGGCGCGCGCATCTTCGGACGGTTGTTCGGCGGCGGCTGAAACCCGACGGACAGACGCCAGGCGCTTGCACGTCCGGCGTCCATCGTTCGTCCCGGGCTTTAGAAGCTGCGACCGCGCCATGATTTGATCGGCTTCATCCGCGATGGGGCTTGACTGCGGAGCTGGATGTCATTCAGGCCTGGTTTCGATCCGCTACATATGCGTCAGCGCGGATCCTGCGGTCGCCCGTCGGTCGCCGTGCAGACCCATCCAGAATGTCGCGATAGAGCGCCGCCAGTCGGTTCGCCATGGCCGCCGAACTCCAGTTCTGGCTGAAGGTTTTCGCGTCACCGGCGAGGCGTCGGTGCAGGTCGTGATCCTGCAGCAGCGTGTGCAGTGCGGTGGCGAAACCGTCTACGTCGTCCGGCGCGACGATCGCACCCTGCTGCGGCAAGAGGATGTCGCGGGTCCCCATCTCGGCCAGAGCTACGACCGGCAATCGGGCGGCCATCGCCTCGATCAGCACCAGGCCCTGGGTCTCGGTCCTGGATGCGAACACGAACGCGTCGGCCGCCGCGTAGCAGTCCGGCAGTTCGGTATGGCGATCGAGATAGCCGACAAAGCGAAGGTTTCCGGTCAGGCCCTTGCGCTTCGCGTCGCGTTCGAGCGGGGCCCGGGCGGGCCCCTCGCCCGCGATCATCAGCATGAAGTCTGGCATTCTGGCGCGCATCGTCGCGGTGACGTCGAGCAGGAAACCGATGTTCTTTTCGTGCGCGACCCGGCCGACGAACAGCGCCAGTGGCGCGTGCTCCGCAATGGCGTGGCGCGCGCGAAAACGTCGTCGGTCGCCACCTTCGAAGTCGTCGAGCGGAATGCCGGTCGGCAGGATCTCGACCGGTCGGTGGATGCCGTACGCGAGCAGGCGCTCGCGCATCGCGCTCGACGGCACGACGATGCGATCCATCGCATTGCATTGCGCGCGTGAGAAACGCCGGGCGACGTACTTCAGCAGCTTCGCAGGCAGCATCGGGGCGTAGTGGTGCAGATATTCCTCGAACAGCGTGTGGTAGGTGAGCATCACCGGCAGGTGGTTTGCGGTTGCCGCGGCCAGTCCTGCGTAATGGGCGACGAAGGGCGTCTGGATATGCACCAGATCGCATCTTGCGGCCGCGTCGCGGGTGCGGCGATGCATCTCGCGCCAGTTGAGCAGTCTGTCTTCGGGATCACGCGGCACAGGGCGCCCCGGAACGCGGATGATGCCGGGTGTGTTCGGCTCCGAGCCGTAGCGTGGCGCGACCACGGTCACATCGACCCCGAAATCGGGCAGTGCTCTGACGAAGGTTTCGATCGATGTCGATACGCCATTCACGCGCGGGAAATACACATCGGATACCATCAGAACGCGCAGTTGGGTCATCGGGGTGTCGCCGTCATGGATGCGTGGAAGCGAGTGGCGCCTGAGGTGCGCGGTGGGGCGGGTCGGTATTCGTCGCGGTCGATGACCCTGACTCAAGTATCGAGCCTCGCATGCGAAGGTTGCGCTGACGTTAAGGGCGATCCCGCACGACATGCGGTACAGGGGCGATCCGGCGCCGATGGTGAGCAGTTGTCTGAAAGGCCCGTGGCCGGGCCGGGAGGGAAGTGATGTTCGGGAGTACCGATCGCCTGGTGGTTTTCGATGCGGACGGCACGCTGATCGACGCGTTCAGCGCGATCGACGAGACTTTCGCCGCGCATGGCATGCGCATCGGTGATCTCGATCGCTTCCAGAAGCGACGCGCACTGTTCAAGTATCTCGGTGGTCTGCGGGAGTTTCCGGGCAATCTGCGCAAGCAGTTCGGCAAGCGCCGGCGTAAGGATCTGCTCGATACGCTGACCGACGTCTACCGCGAGCGCGCGCGCATCTATCCCGGTCTCGCGGATCTGCTCAATGCGCTGATTGCGGCTCCGGGCATCCGGGTCGGGCTGGTCAGCCGAAATGTGACCAATGAGCCCGACGTTACGCTGAAGCGCCTGTTCGAGCGCAGTGGCATCGATTCGGCCGGCCTGGATTTCACCGCGTGCATTGCACTGCGCGACAGCAAGGCGCCGTTCTTTCGGCAGGCGCGCAATAAGTTCGACATCAACCCGGCGCGTGCCTACGCGTGCGGGGACGAGCACAAGGACTTCGTCGCGGCCACCGCCACCGGCATGCATCCGTTCATCGTGTCATACGGTTTCGAGGGCTTCGAGCGTCTGACGGCGCGCTTCGAGGTGCCCGAGGACGTGATCTCCCGAACGCCGGAGGAACTGAGCGCACGCGTGCGGCATGCCCTGGATCTGGGTTGAATCGGCGCGGAGGCGGTCGGCCTGGGCGCGAGTCAGGACGGGCCGTCCCTTCGGGCAGGCCGCAACCGGTCAGTGACGGCCGTCTCGACCCGCCTCGGGAAACGCTCCTGCGTGACGGTGAACACAGGCCGGTGGCACCAGACCCAGCACCGGCAACGGGCTGGACGCCAGCGCAAAATTGCCGAAGCGCTTGTCGGCCGTGATCTCGGGCCCGAGCCACGGCGGACATTGAACCGGTTGCGCAGCATGCATCAGTTCGACCTCGGCGATGACCAGACCGGCATGGCGGCCATGGAACATGTCGACCTCGAACGCATGTCGCCCGAAGGGCACCACATGCCGCGTCTTTTCGACGACGCGCCCAGAACAGTAACGTGCGAGGATCTCGCGGGCATCGGGAAGCGGAATCGGGTATTCATATTCGTCGCGGGCGATGCCAATGCTCGGACCCTTGAGGGTCAGGAAGGCGCGCTCGCCACGTATGCGGACGCGGGTCGTCATCGCGCCGGCTTCCTTCGCGACATAACCCTGCAAGATCCGCTCGCCACGGCATCCGGCGAGGAAGTGGGTGTCCAGAACGAGGAATCGTCGTTCGATCTCTTGAGCCATGGGCCGCCGCGTCATTTGAATTTGGACGAAGCGGATTCTAACAAACGGAGTCGAAGGCTGTGCTAAGAATCGTTTATGAGCGCATGAGCATCCGGATCGCTCTGTCATGGCCAGGATGCTGCAATGAAGACGCAATCTGCAGACGCTAAGCTTTGGGGCTTATCGTAAGCATGGAGGCGGATCGTGACGGTCAAGAGCAAGATTGTTCTCGCCCTGGGTGAGCAGGCCATCGCGTTGCCGGCGCTGGTCAATGGTGCGCTGGCGGCCAATGATCGTCTCAAGTACCGTTTCGCGCTGCTGCAGGCGGCCCGAATGCACGCCAGGCGTCCCGAGTTGCCGTTCTCTGGACTGCGCGGCGAGCGCCTGGCCAGCGGCGTGGAGCCGGCTGAGCTGGATGCGGCGGTCGGGGCGACGGTGGCCGAGTCGGATGGCTACCGCATACCGAATGCGGAACTCATCTATGCAGGTATCTTCGAGGACATGCAGGCCATGCTCGCGCCGTTCGCTTCGGTCGGCGACGAAGCCGAGTTCGCATCCGCGGGGGAGCTTTCCCGGCGGCTGGAGCGGCTGCTCGAGCGCCTGGTACCGCCCCGGGACGACTGGGTGGACGAGGATGCGATCGCGACGATCACGTCCGGCGACCGCAGTGCCGGTGACAGCCTTCATCTGGTGGTCATGGATGCGCACAAGTCGCTCAACACGATGCAGAACTGGCTGGCCGCAGAGCATGTCGACGGCGCCGCGGTCTATGGTATCGCTGCGGACGACCGGGAGCTGGTGCGTGCGTTCATGGCCGGCATCCATCGCACCGCGCCGCTGAAGTTCGAGCATCCCGGTCTGGGCACCACCGCGACCCGCTCCGGCGACGTACTGGTGATCCAGAACGACATCGGCACCACCGACGCGCACGTGCTGGTCGTGCATGTGCGCGAGGATTCGGTCAGCGTGACCTACACCGACGTGCATCTGCAGCGCCTGCTGTTCTTCCAGGGCATGTTCCGGGGCTGGAAGGTCGAATGGGAGGATGCGCGCTCGCGTGCCGACCAGAGCATGGAGGACGGCGTCTATCATCTGTGCGTCGGCCGCCATGTCGCGCGCGACCGTGCCGGGATGCTTCAGTTTCTGCAGATGCTCGGATCCAGGCTGGTGTTCCTGATCGACTGGAACAAGGCGCGCAAGCAGATCAAGGTCTTCCTGCCCAAGAACGAGGCCCGCGAACTGCTCGCATGGGCCGCTGCCAACGATCTGGGCCATATGGCGTTCCTGCGCTGCGGCGGGCAGCAGATGCTGTTCGAGACGCTGGAGCTGGTCGGTCGGGGCGCGTTTCGCTACGGCGAACAGCTCTACCAGATCATCGGCCTGGAGCGCGCGCGCGAGTTTCTGCAGTTTGCGCTGCGCATCTGCAGCCAGGCGATGCTCGCCGGCAGACCGGTCGAACTAGTGCGGGACGAACTGCGTGCCGAACTGTTCGGCAACTTCCGCAGCGCCGAGCAGGGTCTGTTCGATCTCCTCGTCGAACATGCGTCATATACGGTCGAGATCGCGTCCTGTCTGCGCGATGGCTGGCTGCAACTGGAGTCTGCCGATTTCGATCGGTTGATGGGCATTCATTCGCGGCGGGCAAAGTTCTGGGAGCGCCGCGCCGACGAACTCGTGATTCGCGTGCATGAGGCGGGCGGACAGGTCGAGGAGGCCGAAACGCTGCTCGACATCATACGCTGCGCGGACGACGTACCGGACGAGCTGGAGGAGGCTGCGTTTCATTGCACGCTGATTCCGGGTCGGCTCGACGTGCACGTGGCCATCGGTCCGCTCGCTTCACTGCATGGACTGACCTTGTCGGCGACGCAGGAGTACCTGAAGGCCCTGATCGCGGCGCGCGTGCTGCGGCGGGGCATGTCACGCGAGGACATGCAGGACTTTCTCGAGGCGGTGCATCGCGTCGTCGACTTCGAGAAGATGGCCGACGACACGCTGCGACAGGTTCGCCACGCATTGCTCGCGGAGCCGATCGAGTCGCGCCAGCTCTACGTGCTCGACGCGATCGCGGCGAACCTGGAGCGCGCGACCGACGCGCTGATGCATTGCGTGCAACTGTTGCGTGACCAGGTGCTTGCGCGCGTTGCGGCATGAGGAGAACGGATATGGACGAATTCAATCTGGCCGACGAGATCTTTCATTTCGGCGCGGGTGCACCGACGCCGACCGGGTCGCCGGACACGCTCGGATTCAAGGCCTGGAACCTTGCGCGCATGGCCGGTGCCGGCATGCGGGTACCGCCGGCCTTCGTGCTGTCGACTGCATGGTGCCGTGCGTGGCGTGAGCAACACCATCGGGCTTCAGGGCTCGAGGCGGTGCTGGCCGATCATGTGCGACGCCTGGAGCAGCGTACCGGCCGGTTCTTCGGCGGCACCAGGCGCCCGCTGCTGGTATCGGTGCGCTCGGGCGCGCCGGTGTCGATGCCCGGCATGATGGAAACGCTGCTCGACATCGGGCTGTGCGATGCGACTGCGGACGGCCTGCTACGCGCGACCGGCAACCCGCGACTGGTGTGGGATTCGTATCGCCGCCTGATCAAGAGCTATGCCGAGGTGGTTTTCGCGCTGTCGCCGAACGCGTTCGAACAGTTGGTCGAGCCGCATCTGGCCGTGGCTGGCGTGACTACCCCTGCCGAACTCGATTTCCATGCGCTGCGCGAGATCACGCGCGAGAGCCTGGACCTGTTCCGGCGGCTGACCGGGCGCGACTTTCCGCAGTCGCCCAAGGATCAGTTGCTGCGGGCCACCGAAGCGGTGTTCGACTCCTGGGAGAGCGACAAGGCGGCCAGCTTTCGCCGCCTGAACGACATTCCGGACGATCTCGGCACTGCGGTGACGGTGCAGATGATGGTGTTCGGCAACGGCGGCGGCACGTCCGGTTCAGGCGTTGCGTTCACCCGGGACCCGGCCACCGGCGAAAAGCGCCTCTACGTTGATTTCCAGTTCAACGCTCAGGGTGAGGACGTGGTGTCCGGTCGCCACGCCCTGGGCGAGGCCGACCTGCTCGCGCAACGCCTGCCGTCGGTGGCCACCGAGGTGCAGGAGGTCGCGACCTTGTTGGAAGCGGAGTTCGGCGACATGCAGGAGTTCGAGTTCACGGTCGAGGACGGCGTGCTGTATTTGCTACAGAGTCGGACCGGCAAGCGCACCCCCTGGGCAGCGGTCGTGATCGTGGTCGAGCAGGCGAAGGAAGGCCTGATCACGCCCGGCGAAGCGATTGCGCGACTGGACGGAATCGATGCGGAGACCGTGGTGCGGCGACGCCGCGCAACCACGCCCGACCAGGCGCCACTCGCGCGGGCGCTGTCCACCGGCCCGGGCGTGGTCAGCGGCTGTATCGCGCTGTCGGTCGAGCGCGCGCGCGAAATGCATGCCGCCGGACAGCCGGTGATCCTGGTGCGCGACGACATCGCGACAGGCGACATCGAGGGCATCGCGATCGCCGACGGCATTGTGACCGCGATGGGCGGGCGTACGTCCCATGCGGCCGTCGTCGCGCGCCAGATGAACAAGGTTTGCCTGGTGGGCTGTTCTGCGCTGCAATGTGACGATCAGTATGCGCGAGCGCGCTTCGGCGGCGAGACCCTGGCCGAAGGTGATGTGATCACGCTGGACGGCGACGCCGGAAAGGTGTGGTCGGGTGAGGTCTCGACCATCGTCGAACGTCCCGACGCGTGGCTCGCCGAGTTGCGGCGCTGGAAGTCCGGCGACGCCGTTGTCACTGCAGCGTCGTCGCGAGCCTGACCCACCGGAACCGAGCGACTCTGGGTCGATCGACGCGTGGGGTGGTAAACCGCGTGTGATGCGCAGCGCTACTGGGAGAGATTGAGGTTGCCGATGCCGTCCTGGCCCTGGATCAGGAAGACGCCGCGTTTGAGCGTGTCCTTGCACGGCGCGAGACGCCGACCCTCGTAGTGGATCGTGACGTCCGACAAGCCCTCGCGCGGCGGATCGTACTGCAGCGTCAGGTCGCCCTGAAAGTTGTACTGGAAGTCTCCGCCGAACTCGCCACGCATGGTGACGGTTCCGGAATCGTCTGCGCAACTCGCGCTGAAGTGTTTGGTCAGGCGATCCTGCCGCCAGCTCTGGCCTGCACAGTCGGGAACCGACACGCTCGGGTGCGCCAGCGGTTGGTCGGCGTCCTTCTCCACGCAGAAATGAAAGTCTCGAACCGTGTCCGGAACACCGTTGACGACCGCGCTCATCTGCCACAGGCCCGGCATGCGCAGGGGTTTGTCGACCGACGTTTCGGCCAGGGACGGACTGCTCACGATTAGCAGCGCAACGGCGAACGCTATACGCATCATGTACCTCGAAAGACCTGGGTTGGACAGCCTGGAAGGCCATTCGATCATGGCTTGGGGCGGTGTGCAATGATGCGGATCAAGACGCCTGGAAGCGGCATGGTGAGCGCCTTCTACTGCGGGAAGGTGCGTCGATACAGCTCCTCGCTCGCGAACGCGAGCAGCGGCAGAGCTGGGATCAGCAGTGGCGTCAGCATCGCGGATATCAGGATCACGACCGCGAGCAGCACGGCCCAGGCGAAATGGGTGGTCGGGCTCATGAACACCGCACGCACGCTGGCGCTGATCGCGGTGACCAGGGAGGCGCGGCGCTGCAGCAGCAACGGCACCGAATAGGCGCTGATGCAGAACACGATCAGCGCGAAGACCGCACCCATCGTGAAGGCGCCGAGCTTGAAGCGCAGCAGTGCTTCGGTCAGCGGCACAATGGTCACCCATTCGCTGGCGGTGTCGCCCACCATGAAGCTGTAAAGGATGCCGGCATCGGTCATCCAGATCACGAACAGCAGGATGCACACCAGCGACAGTCCGACCAGCCCGCGCGGCGCGCTGCCCAGGCCACGCACGACATCCCGCAATGCGGGTTTGCGCTGCTCGCGCAGCGCGGCGGTGATGCCGAAGAATCCCGACAGGATGACCGGTCCGACCAGCAGGAATCCGCCAGCGAGCGCCCAGCTCATGGGCGCAAGCCCCAGGCCGATCGCACCGGAGATCAGCACGGTGCCGATCACGCTGAAGATGGCCGCAAAGCCCATGCTCAGCATCGGTGCGAGTCTGAACGACGCCCACCCTGCGGACAGCGATGCGATCAGATCACGGCGTGATACAGGGACGGGTTGTGGGCGTGTGGGGTCCATCACGCAGCTCCGGCGGTGGATGAACCCCGATGGTCATGTCATCGCGTGCCACGTGTCCATGATCCAGATCATGTTTTCGTTACGTCTCTAGGTGCCGCTGATCCTGCGTCGCGTGGATCTCGGCCGCGTCGGTTGCGCCTCTGCGATGCGCGCGTCCATCGCCTGCGTGATCGCTACGCTCGCGTCCGCAAGGCTTTCGGCTGAATGCTCGGTTGCGTCGACGACCACATCCAGGGTCTGTGCGGCGAACTCGGTCCCGTGCGGCGACCATTGCTGCAGGCGCTCGAGTGTCTCGTGCGCATTGCGCTGAGCGATCTGCATCTGGGCCTCGGCCAGGCGCATCCACTGCGAGTAATGCTCGGTGAATATGTGAAACGACCTGTGCAGGTAGTGATGCGTGTGTTCCGGTATCTGCAGGTCGACGGGCTGTCCGTCGGCGAGGGCGAGCGACCACTGGTGGTGTGCGGTCACGCGATTGTGCAGCGTTTCCAGCGACAACCGGCCGAACGCCTCGGCGGCCTCGAGGGCCAGCATGCCGGCCTGTCTGACGATGCCCAGCGTCTCGGCATCGCGCTGATGGACCAATTCACGGTAGGACATGATCGTGTCTCCTGTGAGAGTGACGCTCCGATCATGCACGTTACATGTTACACGCGTTTGAATCCGCCTGAACGGTGGCCGCTGCGTCGATCTGTTCGCACCGATCGATCTGCCTTGGTCGTCGCACCTTCGCTTCCTTGGCGTGGTTCTTCATGTGCAGCTTCCACGCGACGCCGAGCAGGTTGTCCCCATAGGAGATGGCTTTTCGCGGCAACGCGAGTGGGTCGTCGCCCAGGCTCGCGGAAGCGCGGACGCAGGTCGTCGCGCTTGCATAGCCCGCCGCTGCAACCGCGTCGAGGCAGCGCAGATCATGGCTGCCGTAGGGGTAGCAGAAGTGATTGATTCGCTGCCCGAGCACATCCTCGATCTGGGTTTTGCAATCGCGAACTTCGCTGCGGATGCGCGCGGTATCATGCTCTGCGAGCTTCGCATGACTGACCGTGTGTGCGCCGAAGGTGCAGCCCTCGCTGGCAAGCTGCCGGATGCGTGCGCCCGACATCAACGGCGGCGTATCGCGACCGTCGGCAGCAAACCAGCTCGATGGACGGCCGATCAGCCCAGAGATGAGATAGACGGTTGCGGGGAAGCGATGGCTCCTGAGGATCGGCCACGCGTGCTCGGCGAAGTTCTCGTAACCATCGTCGAAGGTCAGTGCAACCGCACGTGGTGGTGTGGTCCTGTGGCCGGTCACGCAGGCGAGCACCTGGTCCATCGACAGCACCGTGTAGCCGTGGCGTGCCAGCCAGCCCATCTGCGCCCTGAACCGTTCCACACGGCAGTATGTCGAGCGATGAAGGTTCATTGTCCGGTTCAGCTTCGGGAACGGACCGATCTGGTGATACATCATGATACTGATCGATAGCGATCGGACAGTGGCCTCGAGATGGCGGGTCATGATCATGCTCGGGCAAGCGCGCGGTAAAGCTCGCGATAGCGCGACACGACGGCCGATTCCGTGAACTCGTGCGCGACCCGGTGCGCTCCGTGCTTGGCCAGTTCGCTGCGTAGCGCATCGTCGGTCAGCGCGTACACGATCGCATCGGTGAGGGCCTCGGAGTCGTCGCAGGGGACGACGATCCCGTCTTCACCTTGTCTGATCAGTTCCCGGGCGCCGCGAAAGGCTGTGGCAACAAGGGGTCTGCGATGGCTCCAGGCTTCCAGGATCACGTTGCCGAGCGTCTCCTCTTCGCGCGAAGGAAAGATCACCAGATCGGCCGCCTGGAACCATCGGTCCGGCGACTGCGTCCAGCCGGCCCATACGATACGGTCACCCAGATCGAGACCACGTGCCTGGTGCTCGAGTCGTCCGCGCAACGGACCGTCGCCCAAGAGCACGAGGCGCGCACGTCGGCCCGCAATCGTGCGGGGCAACCGCGCGATCGCCTTAAGCAGTTCCGCATGACCCTTGACCGGGACGAAACGGGCCGGGTGCAGGAGCATCCAATCGTCGGTCAGACCGATCGACGCCCGTAATTCGGCGTTTTCCCGCGCCGACGCGATCGTCGCCGGTTCGGCGAAGTTCGGAATGTGGAACACCCGAGCGGCGGGGAAACCTTCGTGAACCATCCAGTCGCACAATCCCTGTGTATTGCCGACCCAAGCATGCGCATGGCGGAACGCGTGAAGCCCGTAATAGCCGCCCAGCCGCGCGACATGGATCTTGCCGGAGGTGCGCGACAGCCGTGTGAGCCGAGAGGCGCGTCCCATGTAGGTCTGCACGATCGGCGCGTCACAGCGTGCAGCGGTCCGGCTGACCTGTCCGCGCGATATCGGGTCCCATACGGTACGCATCGGCAGGCTCATCGTGTCGATGCCGTCGAGATGGTGACGGGACAGGTCGCTGCCGGTGCGCACCAGCGCTCTCACCGGATCTCCGGCGCGTTGAAGCGCACGGACGAAACGCGCGAACCACCGCTCGGCGCCGCCCATCTCGCGGCTAGCTATGACGTGCAGTGAGCCCACCGGCACGCTTCATCTCCCAGTTCAGGATGCAGTCCTGATAAACGGCGAGATTGCCATCGACCATTGCGTCGATGGAGAACTCGCGCTCGATCCGTCTTCGCCCTGCGCGACCCATTCTGTCGCGCATCGCCTTGTCGCCGAGCAGGGTGCGCAGCGCCCAGCCGACATGGACGGGATCTCCCGGCGGGCTCAGCAGGCCGGTGACGCCGTCCTCGACCGCTTCGGGCAGGCCGCCCGCGCGACTCGCAACGACCGGTACGCCGGCGGCCGCGGCCTGTAGCAGCGCGATCCCGAGGCCCTCCATGTCGGCGGGGTGGGCGAGCACGTCCAGGCCACCGATCCAGCGCGCGAGGTCGCGCCGGAAGCCGACCAGCCGGACGCGATGTTCGAGTCCGCGTACGCTGATGCTCGCGCGAAGTTCGGCCTCCATCGGTCCCTGTCCGAACATCAGCACATGGACGTTCGGGAACTCGCCGAGCACCGACGGCAAGGCGTCCAAAAGGTGGCGATGCCCTTTGCGCCTGATCAACTGCGCGATCATGCCGATTGTGAGTGCATCCTCCGGCAAACCGAACTCGGTCAGAAATGCTGACCGGTCGACTGCTGCAGTCCAGCCCGACGCGTCGATCGCGCTGCGTACCGTGCTCACCTTGTGGTCAGGCACGCCCTCGTTTATGAGGATGTCCCGGATCCCGTCAGAGATTGTGATGACCTGATCGAACAGCGAATACTTCAGGGCCGCAAGCGTTGGCGATTCCGGATTGTCCACGCGGCGCGACAGCACGCAGGGAAGGCCAGCCATGCTGGCGGCCACGCCACCCCACAGGTCTGCGCCACGACGGCTGTGAAGATGCACGACATCCGGATCGAGTCTGCGCATGTGCTTGCTCAGCCTGAAAACCATGCCAATGTCCGCATCGCCGTTCATCGGCATCTCGACGATCTCGGCGAAAGGGGCTGCGGCGCGTGCGATCTCGCTGCCGGTCGGACAGGCCAATACGTTGTGTATACCCCGTCGACGCAACCCCTCGATGATCAGGACGACTTGCAGCGCCCCACCGTAGAAGTGCTTGCCCGCTTCTACATGCAGGACTGTCAGATTGCGAGTTGGCATCGTATGCTCCGAAGTGTGGTTGGCTCGGAAGTGGAGAACGGGGGACGGGGTATCGTGTCTGCGCAGGAACGCTCACCGAGCAGTACGCCGACTTCGTCCATGACGTGATCGGGCGTGATGTCCGTCAGACAGGTGAAGGCACCCCCGCAGGTCGGACGCCTCCTGCATGGCGAGCAGGCGAGGCCCAGCCAGATCGGACGAACGTTTGTCCGGACCGGATCGAGATAGGGACGGGTCGAACCGAAGATGGCCACGGTGGGCCGGTCGAAGCCTATGCCCATGTGCGTCAGCCCGGTGTCGACGCCGATGACGATGGAGGCCCGGGACACGATCGCTGCACTGTCGCGCAGGCTCGTCTTACCGGTCAGGTCGATCAGACCGTTGTCCGGGGCAGCGATGCGCGCAGCGGCAGCGATGTCCGCCGGGCCGCCGAGCAGTACCGTGGCCAGACCGAGTTCGTCGCGCAGGCTTGTCGCGACCCTTCGCCAACCGTCCTCTCGCCAGTGCTTCTGCGGGCGCGTAGTGAAGGGTGCGAGCACCGCATAGGCCTGTTTATCCAGATCGAGTGCTTGCAGTCTGGCGAACGTATCGGACACCGCCTGTGGGGCCAGATGCAGTCGTGGTGCGAAGTCACCCGCCGGGAGTCCGAGGTGCTCGGCCAGATGCCGGTATTCGGCGCTGATCCGCAGATGCACGCCTTTCTTCGGAACGACCTCCGTCATCAGCCAACGGCTGCCCTCGAAACCGCCCAGCGCGATGCGTGTCGGTGCCCCGGACAGTCTCGCAAGCACGCCGCTCTTGAGCAGGCCTTGCAGGTCGAGTACGGTGTCGAAGCGCTGTTGCCGCAGTGTGCGGACGAAATCGGTCACGGCCCTCGCCAGCGCTATCAGGCGACCGCTGCGCGCCAGCCGGATCCATTCGGATTTCGACCAGGTCAGTACCGCGTCGACGTCGGGATCGTCGGCGATCAGCGCTTCCAGGCCGGGTTCGAGCAGCCAGACGATATGCGCGTTCGCATGTGCTCGGCGCAGACAATGCGCGATCGGCGACGCGAACACGATGTCGCCGATGGCCGAACTTCGAATGATGAGGATGCGCTTCACGTCGTGCCGGTTCTTGATTTTTCGCGAGCCGCTGCGGCTTGTGCGTTCAGTTTTCCGGCAGACCGAGTTCCGCCGGTTGGGGCGGATTAGATCAAGCGCATGTTATGCCGCAGTTACACCTTTGTTGCCGTGCGGCGACGTTGTGGTCGTGGCCACTCCGGCCAGCAGGATCCACATGAACGCCCAGTCCGAGTTCACCACCCGAGAGTTCGTCATACCCACCAGCAGGTGCAGCGCGAGCCCGGCCGCGAGGAACAGGCACAGTTCGGCCGGCAGGCGACCGGACCGGCTTGCCGCAGCGATGGAGCGGAACACCGCGACACATCCGATCGCCAGCGGAATGCCACCCAGCAGGCCGATTCCTACTGCCAGTTCCACGTAGATGTTGTGAAAGTGCGGGAGAACGTGGAGATGAACGTCCGGATGGGTCGCGAGCAACTCGCGTGCCGCGCCCGGTCCCCATCCCAGCCAGGGGCGCTGCAGCCACAGTTCCAGTCCGTAGCCCCAGGCATGGAAACGCAGACCCGCGGAGCCGTAGCCGATCTCGGACCAGTCGCCACGCAGCAGCAGTGCATAGGTCTCGACCTCGTGACCGAGTCGCTCGAACCGCGTCGACAACAGCGTGATTGCCACGATCATCAATATCGACAGCGCGAGCACTACACGCCGATCGGCGACGCGGCCCCTGATCGCCCAGGACAGCGCGATCAGGATCGCGCCCGTGCTCATCCACACCATGCGCGCCTGCGCCATCAGCAGTGCGAGCAATGCCAACCCAACCAGCGTTAACCACGCAGCCAGCCCCAACGCCCGGCGCAGGTGGCTGCCCGCCCGCAGCACACGCGGCGCCAGCAGATAGAGGCCGATCAGTGCGGTCGCAGCATATTGCGCGAACGCGAGCGTCGGCAGTCCGAAGCCGGGACGGGTGTCGAAACTCGGCGTGCGCAGCGGGTCGTCCAGATCGATCGCGAGCAGGCGACCGATCACGAAGCCGGCCAGTGCCAGCGCGAGCGCGGTCCATACCCGTTGGCGCTCGCCGCGCAGATACCATGCGAACAATGGAAACAACCACAGTTTGGCAAGGCTGGCGGCGGCCGACAGGTGGGTCGGCGGTTCGAGGTTGCCACGTGGCCAGGCGACCAGCAGCGTCGCCACCAGCGTTACGCACCAGAGCACCATCAGCACGGGCCACGGGCTGTGCCGCAGCCAAGCCCAGACCCGCGGCGCGTCCCAGATTGCCGCGATCAGCATCAGGGCCAGGCCGAGATGCGCGAGCGCGACCCCCAGCCATGCCCCGAACGCAAACAGGTAGGCGCCGGCGAGGCCGAGCGTATCCCGGGTCCATGCGGCCCGCAGCGGACGGTTGGCGGGGGGCGAGGAGGGCGGCGCGCGCATGACTCTGTGTGTGGTGGGCAGACGCCCGACACTCTATTGCGTGCATGTGACGCTGCGGCTACAGCGCATTGACGCGGATTTCTGTAACACAAGCCCGCTAGGTTCATGTGTCCGGATTCGGAGGTGCGTGTTGCGAGTAGCGATTTTCATGCCGTCCTACGGTGATGGCGGGGTCGAACGTATGCTGGTTAATCTGGCAGGCGGGCTGGTTTCCCTTGGTGTGGAGGTCGACTTCGTCACCCGCGTTGCGTGCGCGCCCTATCTGGAGCGCCTGGATCCGGCCGTTGGACTTGTCGAGAGCGGTGCAACCGGACACCTCGCGGTGCAGCCTGCCGCGAGACGTTACCTGGTGGCACGGCGCCCCGATCTCGTGCTGTGCGGCAAGGATGCGGCTGCGCGCGCGGTGCTGCTGGCCCGCCGTCTGTCGGGCGTACCGTTTGGACTGGTGATGCGGCCGGGCACGACGCTGAGCGCCCGTCTGGCCGGGCGCAGCGCCTGGCACCGCTGGCGGGTCCGGCGCGCCGTTCGCGCGACCTACGGCGCGGCGGTCGCGATCGTCGGCAATTCGCGGGGCGTCGTCGACGACGTGGCGGCATTAACCAGACTGCCGTCCGATCGGCTGCACCTGATCCACAATCCGGTCATTTCGGCCGATCTGCAGGTGCAGGCGAACGCGCCGCTGGACCATCGCTGGTTCGGTTCGGGCGAACCGCCGGTCGTGCTCGGCATAGGAGGATTGCGCCGGCAGAAAGGCTTCGACACGCTCGTGCGTGCCTTCGCTTGCCTGCGGGCGCGCCGGGCCTGTCGCCTGGTGATCCTCGGCGAGGGTCGCCTGCGGGGCGAACTGCTGCGGCTTGCGTCGGGTCTCGGCGTCGCGGACGAAGTGCTGCTGGCCGGCTTCGATCCGAACCCCTACAGATATCTCGCACGTGCTTCGCTATTCGTGCTGTCCTCGCGCTGGGAAGGTTCGCCTAACGTACTGACCGAGGCGCTCGCGGTCGGCGTGCCGGTGGTCGCGACAGATTGCCGGTCGGGTCCGGCCGAGGTTCTCGACGGCGGGCGGGTCGGCCCGCTGGTGCCGGTCGACGATATCGAGGCGCTTGCCGACGCGATGGACCGGGCGCTCGACGAACCCGGCGATGCCGCCATCCGTCGCGCGGCGGTGGCACACTACACGGTCGAGGAATGTGCCCGCCGCTATCACGCGCTGTTCGAGCGTTTGCTGGCGGCACGCGGATGAGGGCCGGCGAGGGACGGCCCGATCTGGCGGTACTGGCGGCCACGTCCGGCCACAGCGGTGTCGACCGGGTGCTGAGTAACCTCGTTCCGGCGATGGCCGCGCTGGGCCTGCGCGTGGATGTCCTCGGGATAGACGGTCATGGGCCCGAGATCGGCGATGCACCACCTTTGGTGCGCCGCCATCGGCTGGGTGCGCAACATGTCAACACTGCGGTGCCCGGTTTGCTCGCATACCTTCGGCGCACTCGGCCACGCGCGCTGCTGAGCGACAAGGACCGGGTCAATCGGATTGCTTTGTTGGCAAGGCGGCTTGCCGGTGTGCCAACGCGGGTCGGAGTGCGGATCGGCACCACCGTCTCTGTGAATCTCGCCAGTCGCGGATTCGTCGAGCGATCGCTCCAGCGGGCCTCGATGTGCTGGGCCTATCCGGCAGCCGATGCGATCCTGGTGCCGTCCCACGGCGTGGCCGAGGATCTAGCAGTTTTCGCGGGCCTCGTGCGCGATCGGATCACTGTCGTGCAAAGTCCGGTGATCACCGCAACGATGGTCGGTCTGGCAGAGCAGCTGCCGACGCATCCGTGGTTCGGCGATGGGGGCCCACCGCTGGTGCTCGGAGTCGGCGAGCTGTCGGAGCGCAAGGATTTCGCGACCCTGATACGCGCATTCGCGCGGCTCCCGGCCCACCGGTCTTGTCGTCTGATGATTCTGGGCGAGGGCCGGCGGCGGTCGGAACTGGAAAGCCTGGTCCGGGAACTGGGGATCGGCGATCGGGTGGCCTTGCCCGGTTTCGTGCCCAATCCCTACGCATACATGGCCCGTGCGGCGGTCTTTGTGTCTTCATCGCGCTGGGAGGGCATGCCGATCGTATTGATCGAGGCGCTCGCGCTGGGCGCGGCCTGCGTCGCATGCGACTGCCCTTCCGGTCCGCGTGAGGTGCTCGACGATGGCCGGGTCGGCCCGCTGGTTCCTCCGGGAGACGACGAGGCGCTGGCGGTCGCGATCGCCGCGCAGCTCGAGCGACCCCGAGATGCTCATCGCTCGCGTGAAGCGGTCGCCGCCTACCGGGACATCGACAGCGCGAAAGCCTATCTGGCGGCGCTCGGCTTCGAGGAGTTCGCATGACCACAATCGATGCAGCGATCCTGGGCAAAACCCGCTTTCATGACGCTGTGGACGAGGACGGGCAACGGCTCGCAGTGTTGCTGTCCTTCTCTGGGCAGGGCGGTGTCGAACGCATGGTGATGAACCTGGTAGAGGGTTTCGCCGCGCGCGGCGTCGGCGTGGATCTGGTCGTGATCCGGGCCGAGGGCATGCCTGGTGGGGAACTGCCCGCAAACGTGCACCTCATCGATCTCGGGGTCCGCCACAGCGGATCGGCGGTCTGGCCGTTGGTTCGTTACCTGCGTAGCCGGCGTCCCGCCGCGTTGCTGGCCGCCAAGGACCGGGCCATTCGCGCTGCAGTGCTGGCGCGCGCCATTTCCGGGGTGCGCTGTCGCATCGTTGGGCGTCTGGGCACCAACCTGTCCGCGGCACTCGAGTCGCGCTCCGGATTCGCACGCCGCATGCGCATCCTGCCGATCCGGTTGATGTACCGATGGGTGGATCATCTGGTGTGCGTTTCGAAGGGGGTGCGTGAGGATACGCTCCACCTGGCCCGGATTCCGCTGGAGCGTGCATCGGTGATCCGCAATCCGGTAGTCAGCAGAAGAATCGACGAACTCGCGAAGTCCCCGGTCGATCATCCCTGGGCGCAGGATTCGTCGATCCCTATGATCGTGGCGGCAGGGCGGTTGACGGTGCAGAAGGACTTTCCGACCCTGATCCGGGCCTTCGCGGCATTGCGCACCCGGCAGGCCGCGCGGCTGGTGATCCTCGGCGAGGGCCGGGAACGTGCCCGGCTGCTGCAACTGGCGCGGGATCTCGATGTGGCTGCCGATGTGGCGCTGCCCGGCTTCGTGTCCAACCCGTATGCGTGGATGGCGCGCGCACGACTGTTCGTGCTGAGCTCGGCATGGGAGGGTTCGCCGAACGTGCTGACCGAGGCGCTCGCGCTCGGTGTGCCCAGTGTGGCGACCGATTGCCCCAGCGGCCCGCGCGAGTTGCTGGCCGACGGTCGCTGGGGCCCGCTGGTGCCGGTCGGCGACCCATCGGCGCTGGCCGATGCGATGGAGCATGTGATGCGCTCACCGCCGTCGCCCGAGCTGTTGCGTGCCGCAGTGTTCGAATATGCGCGTGACGCCTCGGCCGTGGCCTACCTGAAGGTGCTGGGTCTGGATCCGGATCGAGCCGAACACAGTGGAAGCCTGTGATGCTGCTGTCCCTGAAGTACAGGTTCCTGTTCGTCCACACTGCCAAGACTGGCGGCACGTCGGTCCGCGACGCGCTCAGTCCCCTGCGCTACCGGGATCCGTGGTATCCCGTGCAGTTCGTGTGCTCGCGCCTGTCCGCGCTGTCCGGTCACCGGCTCGGCATCAAGTTTCCGCGACATGCCAAGATCGTGGCCGCGCAGCAGATGCTGCCGCATGAGCTGTTCGAGCAACTGTTCAAGTTCGTGTTCGTGCGCAATCCGTGGGATCTGCAGGTCAGTTCGTTTCATCACATCCGCCGCGAGCGGCCGCAGCTGATGCAACACGTCGGGGATTTTGGCGAATTCATCCGCTGGAAGCTCGATCCGGAGCGGCCCTACCAGTTTCATGTCGATACCAGTATCGAGCTGCAGTCCGACTATGCGCTGGATCTGCACGGAAACATGCTGGTGGACTTCGTCGGCCGCTATGAGCGCCTGCAACAGGATTTCGATTCGGTGTGCGGCCGTATAGGCATCCCCGCCCGGGTGTTGCCGCACCGTCGCCAGGCTACCGATCGGGCCAGCGACTACCGCAGTTATTACTCCGACGCGACCGCCCAGATGATCGCCGACCGCTTCGAGCCGGATATCCGCCTGTTCGGCTATACGTTCGATCCGGAGTGATCGGTCGCGAGGTGCCGGTCGGGATCGGGGCTCGCAGGAATTGCGGCCGATCCGTCCGAATCGGGCTGCGGGACCGTCACCTGGCCGCGCGCATCGCCACTAGCGAGCAGTCGCGCATATGGTCCGTCGGCGCGCGACAGCGTCTCGTGGCTTCCGGCCTCGACGATGCGACCGTGCGCCATCACGACGATCAGGTCGGCGTTCCTCACCGTGGACAGGCGGTGGGCCACCATCACGACGCTGCGGTTCTTGCGCAGATCCTCCAGGGCGAGGCCGATCGCGCGATCGGATTCGTTGTCGAGTGCTGAGGTGGCCTCGTCGAGCAACAGAATCGGGGCCTGTTTCAGAAAGGCCCGGGCAATCGCGATGCGCTGCCGTTGGCCTCCCGACAATTCTCCTCCATTGACGCCGACCCGCGTGTGCAGACCCTGCGGCAAGCTGCTGATGAACTCGAGCGCATGCGCCCGGCGAGCCGCTTCGATGATGTCCACCTCGGTTGCGTTCGGATGGCCATAGGCGATGTTCTCGGCGACTGAGGCATCGAACAGGACCGGATGCTGCCCCACCCACGCGATCTGCGCACGCAGCCACCCGAGCGGGAGTTCGCGCAGGGGCTGGTCGTCCAGGAGGATACGCCCCTGTTGGGGTTCGAAGAAGCGCGGAATCAACTGGATCACGCTGGTCTTGCCGCTGCCCGATGCGCCGACCAGCGCGACCGTGGTGCCGGCCCGGATGTGCAGGTCAAGGCCCCGCAGCGCAGGCTCGGCCTGTCCTGGATAACGGAAGTCGACGTTTTCGAACACGATCTCGCCGCGGACGCGAGTACGCCGGCCGATCGGTCCATCCGGCTCGGGGGCGGTGTCGAGCAGTCCGAAGATGCTCTGGGCGCCCGCGAGACCGCGCTGGATGACGGTGTTAACATTGGTGAGGCGTCGGATCGGCTCGAACAGCATCGCCATCGCGGCGACGAAGGCGACGAAGGCGCCGGGTGTCAGCCGGTCGTGCGCGGACAGCGACGACGCGATCCACAGGACCAGCGCGACCGCGCTGGCGGCGAGCAACTGCACCAGCGGAGCATTGGCTGCTGCCACGCGTACGGTCCGCATCGTCTCATGGCGCAGCCGCTCGGAGATTACAGTGAAGCGACGATGCTCATGCTCGTGAGTGCCGAACACCTTGATCTCGCGAATGCCGTGCAGACTCTCGCCGATGGTTCCGGTCATGTGTCCGATGGTCCTCTGGATCACCAGGTTGCCGCCGCGCAGCTTGCGGCTCGCCTGACGGATCAACCAGCCGATCGGCGGGGCGACGAGCACCAGCACGATCGCGAGCTCCCATGCGACCCAGAACAGGTAAGCGGTCAGGCCGACGATGATCAGCGTGTCGCGCACGACGATGATCCATGCGTTGGTCAGCGCGCTGCCGACCTGCGGGATGTCATGCAGGATTCGGGACAGCATGCGCCCGGAGGCCTGTGCCTGATGTTCGGTGATCGACAGCTTCAACTGGTGATCGAAGACGCGCTCGCGCAGGTCCGCGATCGCTCGCTGGGCAACCCACTGGCTGCCGAGATTGGCGAGGTATTCGGCGACGCCCTTGGCGAGGAACGCGAGGAGCAGGAACAGCGGCACCTGCCACTGCGCGCTCGCATCCCGCGCGATCAGGCTATCGTCGACCAGCGGTTTGAGCAGCGCCGGCAGCACCGGCTCCATGGCCGCCGCCCCGATCATTGCGAACATCGACAGCACGACGAGGCGTCGATAGGGCACGATGCAGCCCAGCAGGCGCCGATAAAGGACGATCGAATCCTTCATTCGCGGTGCAGCATGTCATCGACGATCAGGCTCGCCCAGCCGGACTCCCGGAACCGACTCTTGACTGCCTTCTCGTCATAGCGCGCGTTGTTCCAGTCGATGAAGCTCATTGGCTCTTTCGCGCGGTCCGCGACGTAGCAGGCCAGGAAGAATCCGAGCACGCCCGTGCGGGCCCGGCTGAAGTGACCGTATTTCAACGCCAGTTCCCGGGCGGCTTCCTCGACCGGATGGGCAAGTCTGAAAATACGATACAGTGCGGCGGCAAGGCCCACCCGGTCGGCGCCGGACTTGCAGTGCATCAGGGCCGGATACTCGATGCGATCGAACAGTTTCCGCAGTGCATCGACCCGCTCCGCAGCGGGCGGGATGCGCGAGTAGAGCGGGAAGTCGTACAGTTCGATGCCCAGTTCCTCGCAGGTCGCCTTTTCCAACGCATAGGACCCGTACGGGTGGCAGCCACGCAGATTGATGATGCTGCGTATGCCGTGACGCTCGTGATAATCGCGAATCTGGGACGGACTGGGCTGGCTGCTGCGGTACATGTCACCCCCGAGCGCATGAAGGTTGGCGTAGGCCAGGCGGAACAGGCCATGGTCCGCGATGTGCATATTCAGCCAGGCGCGCACGCGTCCTCGGCGCGTGGAGAGGTCCATGATCGGCGTGATATCGACGCTCATTCTTGCCGCGCACCGATGGATAGAACCGTTGCAGGCGCAGTCCCGATCATGAAGCGCACGTGGCCGTGCGGACCCCGGGCTTTGCGGACGCGCATCGGCGCGGACTGCAGCATGGTGATCGGTCCGGCACGGATGACGTGGAACTCAACAAACAAGAGGGCGCTTAGAGCATGAACAGACTCTCAGCGTAGTCGCTCGAGGTTACGGTTTCGTTTAATCCTGTGGGTTGCAGCTGGCGCAGGACAACCCGTGCCCCTGTGGCGAGGCCCGTTCGCGCCGTTGTGTTCAGATATCGACCACGACCAGGGACACCAGGCGCATGCCGACTCCATCAGGCAGCACCACACAGTTCCACAAGGCTTCGATCTTCTCGTCCAGCGCATCACGGATGTCGGCCGTGATGCGCACGTGCAGGGTTCCGTCGGGCTGGACCTCGACCGGCCAGCTTTCGGTCATGTCGCGATCGACCGCTCCGGGTGTCTCCAGCGTGGCCAGCCAGGCGTCCCGACAGGTTTCGCGCGCGAGCGCTTCTGGCGATGGGGCCGCACCCGCCACGGCCTGGGGTGGTTCGGTGGAATCGTCGCTGCTGCAGGCTGCGGTGGCCAGTATCGACGCGGCGATCAACGCGAACGGGAGCGGCTGGAACCGGGTCAGGTATGTGATGACAGACAAATCGTATGCACTCGTGAGGTGAGCTCTCGTTCATTGTATTTGGAACGTGCGCACATTTCACCCCGCAGCAGTGCGGAGGCCGACCTGCGGGAGGCACCCGCTCGACCCTGCGGGTTTCAACCGGGGTCGTGTTGCGCCCGGGCGAGGGTGGTGATGCGGGTGATGAAGTCGGTCTTGGCCTGCGCGTAGGCGATTCGATCGTCGGCCGGCGCCGAGGCGACGATGCGGCGCTTGAGCGCCTCGTATTCCCGCGCGGTGTCGGGGTGCGCGATCAGATAGTTGCGAAACAGCAGGCGTTCCCAGTCCGGAGAATCGGCGGTGAGCATATGCACATGATGCGTGCGGGTGCCGGCCGCATCGCGCTTGATGAACCAGGTGTACTCCGGTGTGATGCCGTCGCGCCAGGACGGGCGCCAGAAGAATTCATAGCCGCCCGCTTCGAGTATCGGTGCGATCCGGTCGCGCACGTCCTGCAGCGAACGGACCTCGACCAGCATGTCCACGATCGGCTTGGCGGCCAGCCCCGGGACCGCGGTACTGCCGAAGTGCTCGATGCGTCCGATCAGGTCGGCCGGCAGAATCGCCCGCAGGTGCCTTGCCTCTTCGCGGAACTGCGCCGGCCAGGCGGGATCGTAGGGAACGATCTCCACCTCTTCGGAGGCGGCATGTCTGACGTGTTGATCGGCGCTATGCATCGTCGTGACGGAGCGAGGTTCGCTGTCTGGTCAGTCGACATTCTAGCCGCGCAGCGCCTCACGGGGCAGGCGGCGGACGCTTCCTATACAATTCCAAGCTGATTTCATCCGAACGAATCCCCAAAGTGTCCGAACGTCTCGTCGTCAGTGTCCAGTATGTGCTGCCCAAGCAGGCGCTCACCGTGCTTGCCGGAAAACTTGCCGGGTTGCGTGGCGGCAGGCTGACCACCGCGGTCATCAGGTGGTTTGTCAACCGCTATGGTGTCGACATGTCCGAAGCCGTCAATCCGGATGTGACGGCCTACCCGAGCTTCAACGAATTCTTCACCCGACCCCTGTGTGAAGGTGCGCGTCCGTTGGCAGAGGCCGAATACGTCTGTCCGGTCGATGGCGCGATCAGCCAGTTCGGTGTCATCGAGCATGAGCGGATATTCCAGGCCAAGGGCCATGATTACTCTGCGCGCGCGTTGGTGGGCGGCGATGCGGAACTCGCGAGCCGGTTCACAGACGGGGCCTTCGCGACGCTGTACCTGAGTCCGCGCGACTACCACCGCATCCACATGCCCTGTGCCGGCAGACTGCTGCGTATGATCCATGTACCGGGCGAGCTGTTCTCGGTCAATCCAGCCACCGCCCGCGGCGTGCCGGGTCTGTTCGCGCGCAACGAGCGTGTCGTGTGCGAATTCGAAGCCGGGTTCGGATCTTTCGTGATGGTCCTGGTCGGCGCGACCATCGTCGGCAGCATGGCGACCGTGTGGCATGGCATTGTCAATCCGCCGCGCCGGTCGATGATCGAAGTGTGGCGTTACGATGATCAGGACATCCGGCTTGAACAGGGTGCCGAGATGGGGCGCTTCCTGCTCGGATCGACCGTGGTGATGCTGTTTCCGAAAGACGCGATCGCGTTCAATCCGGAATGGGCGCCTGCAGTGGGCGTGCGCATGGGCGAGATGATGGGAAATCGTCCGCCCGACGCCGCCCGGCCCTGACCGCTGCCGGCGATTGCACGTTGAAGTTCTGATGTTTCTCCAACACAAGAAGGACGCACGATGAAATTGACCAGACTGATCACGATCGCCGGAACCGCCATCTTCATGATGACCGCGGGTGCCTTGCATGCGGACCAGCATGCCGCGGGCGACGCGGAACTGGCGGAACGACTGAGCGGAGCCAAGTTCTCCGGCACCTACCTGCGTGCCGGTACGCCCTACACGATGACCTTCGGTGCGGACGGCAGTCTGGACGACAGTGCCGGTCGCGAAGGTCGCTGGTGGACGGGCGAAGGCGGGCAGTATTGCCGTGAATGGTCGAGCGGGCCGATGGCAGGCGTGACCACCTGCATGCAGGTGATCTTCCATCTGGACCGGGTCGCGATCTATTCCGGTGACGAGAAGGTCCTCGAGGGGGAACTGATTCCGGCGCAGTGATGCGTGGCCCGGCCGAGGCGTTCGCGGGGTCGGGCAGACGCAGATTCGTACCATATGTGGCGGCCGTGAGGACTATCATGGAAGTCGTTTTCAAGTTCGATGGACCGAACCCCGATGCCCGTTCAGTTGATGTTGGCAATGCTGAGAAACCCTGCTTCGACCGGCTCCCTGCTGCCTTCGTCGCGGCAACTGGCCAACAGCATGGCAGCTGCGGCAAGCGGCTCCGATCTGGTCATCGAGCTCGGCGCGGGAACCGGCTCGGTCACACGGGCACTGCTCGAGCGCGTTTCGCCCGCCGCCCTGATCACGGTCGAGATTCAACCGGCGCTGGCCCGTACGCTCAGATCCCGGTTCCCCGCCATCGACGTGCGTCAGGCATCCGCATTACAGGTGCTCGACGCGCTGGCCGACGTACCGGGTAAGGTGACCGTCATATCCAGTCTGCCCTTCAGATCACTGCCCAGGCAGGTTGCGATGGAGACTGTGGACAGTCTGTGCCGATTTCTTGCGAAAACCCCTTCGCGAAAACTCGTGCAGTTCACATACCAGCCGCGTGCACCGTTCAACGCGCCGGGCAGCCTTCGCTGGACACGCACCGCCATCGTCTGGAAGAACACGCCCCCTGCGGGCGTCTGGGAATTGCAGACGGTGCAGGTGCACGAGCCAGCTGAGTGTTCCCTGTCAGTCTCAGCCTGAAAGTCCGCTGAGAGGCCTGAATTCCGGCGCCGCACAGCCTCAGAAGCGGGAGCCCGGCTGTTTCAGGAATTCCACTTCCTCGTCGGTCGATGCGCGACCGAGTATCGTGTTGCGATGCGGATAGTGACCGAAGCGCTCGATCACTGTGCGGTGCTTGAGTTCGAAATCGTAATTTCTCGCGATGCCGTTATCACGGATCGGGCCGGTTCTGTCTCGTCGAACCAGAACCGCAGGACTCGATCCCGCATGGGATCAGTCCTGCTCATCAGCGGTCCACCCTGTGTCGCAGGTCGCAACGGACACAGTGTGGCGCCCGTCAGCCTCGAGCGCGCGTCAGCCGCAAGTGCCCACGGCCCCACATGCGGTGCAGAAGTCGCAACCGTCCTTGCGGATCACCGAATGGTTGCCGCATTCGGTGCACAGCGAGCCCTGCATCACGACCGGGTCGCTGTCCTTGTGCGGGGCTTCGAGGATGCCCATCTCACGGATCGGGAAGCCCCGCTCGTCGAGTACGCCGAGCATCGCGTAGCGGTGAATGATCAGGCGGGCCATGTAGGCGACCGTGCTCGGGAAGTTCTGCTGGCGCTTGGTGCCCGGAACGAAGGCCATGAAGTCGCCGAGCGGTTCCGGGTAGTTCAGCAATTTGCGCAGCTTCATGCCGATCCATGCCGGATCCATCACGCGCATGTCCAGCGACAGGATGCGGGTCAGCCCGTCGAGCGCGCGCGGATAGTTGCCGGACAGCCACACCGAGTAAGGACGGGTCACGCCGTCGGGCAGCGTGATCTCCTTCAGACCGAGCACGAAGTCCTCGTTGGTGGCCGGATTGGCGATATCCACGGTCCAGGACAGCGTGCCGTCGGTACCCGTTCTTGGTTCCTGCAGGCTGAAGAGGGTATCCAGCACCGGGGTCGGGGTACCGTCGGCCTCGAGCGCGCCGAGCTTCTCGCAGCGGTAACGCACGACCTGCGCGAAGGCCGACACCACGCCCGGGAACATCTTCTTCTCGCCGTGGGGCGGGAAGGGCATCTCGAAGGACTTCTCGCCTATCGTGCGGGCCAGCGTCTCGAGCTTGAGTTCAAGCCAGCCGCGGTCGTTGGCACGCATGTCCATCGACAAGGTCTTGGCCACCGCGCCTAGGCCACGCGGCTGGTCGGCACCATTGACCCAGACCTCGAACGGGAAGCCGCCATGGCCGTTGCTTTCGATATGACCGACGAACAGCGCGAACTCACCCTGAGGAGTGCCGAGCATGTAGGTCCAGGCCATGTTGCCGTCCGGCAGGTCGGGGCGTCCCGGCCAGCGCAGGCTGGACAGCACCGGGGCCGGCAGGCTGTTGATGACCAGGCGCCGGTTGGCATCGGACAATTCGACGTCCTGCGGCTGCTTCTGCTCGGCGCTCGGCGTGACCGACAGCACCGCGCCCAGCACGCTGTTCGGACGGTAGGTCGCGAGCCCCTTCAGACCGGCTTTCCACGCGGTCATGTACAGATCCTCGAAGTCCGCGTAAGGGTAGTCGGCCGGCACGTTGACCGTCTTCGAGATGGACGTGTCCACATACGGCGCGACTGCGGCGACCATGTCCTTGTGCGCCTGCGCGGAGATTTCCAGCGCCGTGACGAAGTAGTCGGGCAGTTTGTCGACGTTGCCGCCTGCATGCTTGTACAGCCGCCACGCGTAGTCCTCGACCGCGTACTCCTTGAAGGTACCGTCGGCCATGCGCTTGCGCCGCGTGTAGGTATAGGAGAACGGCGGCTCGATGCCGTTGGACGCGTTGTCGGCGAACGCGAGCGAGATCGTGCCGGTCGGGGCGATCGACAGCAGGTGCGAGTTGCGGATACCGTGCTTGCGGATCTTGTCCTTGATGTCGGCGGGCAGGCGCGACGCGAAGTTGCCGCCGGACAGGTACATGTCCGCGTTGAACAGCGGGAAGGCGCCGCGCTCGACCGCGAGTTCGACCGATGCGAGATAGGCGCGATTGCGCATGAACTCGGAGATCTTCGTCGCCATCTGGCGCGCTTCGGGCGAATCGTAGCGCAACCGTAGCATGATCAACGTATCGCCCAGCCCGGTGAAGCCCAGGCCGACGCGGCGCTTGGACTGCGCTTCCTTCTCTTGCTCCGGCAGCGGCCAGTGGGTTACGTCGAGCACGTTGTCGAGCATGCGGATCGCGACGTCGACGACCTTGCCGAAGTGCTCGAAATCGAACGCCGCCTTCTCGCCGAACGGGTCGCGGACGAAGGGCGTCAGGTTGATCGAACCCAGATCGCAACAACCATAGGGCGGCAGCGGCTGCTCGGCGCAGGGGTTGGTCGCCTCGATGGTTTCGCAGTAGTACAGGTTGTTGTCCTGGTTCATGCGGTCCAGGAACAGGATGCCCGGTTCGGCGTGGTCATAGGTCGAGCGCATGACCTGGTCCCAGAGCTCGCGCGCGCGCAACTTGCGATAGACCCACACGCCGTCGTCTAGCTGGTAGGCCCCGGCCTGCTTGAGCTCTTCGATCGGCTCGGCCTTATGGACGAGTTCGACATCGCGGTCGGCCTCGACCGCCTTCATGAATGCATCGGTCACGCCCACCGAGATGTTGAAGTTGGTCAGATCGCCCTTGTCCTTGGCGTGGATGAATTCCTCGATGTCCGGATGATCGCAGCGCAGTACGCCCATCTGCGCGCCGCGGCGGGCACCGGCCGATTCGACCGTTTCGCACGAGCGGTCGAAAACGCGCATGTACGACACCGGGCCGGATGCGTTCGACTGGGTGCCCTTGACCAGCGCACCCTTCGGCCGGATCGACGAGAAGTCGTAACCCACGCCACCGCCGCGCCGCATCGTCTCGGCCGCCTGGGCCAGCGCAGTATAGATGCCGGGGCGACCATCGATCGACTCGGTGACCGAATCGCCGACCGGCTGTACGAAGCAGTTGATCAAGGTGGCCTGAAGCTTGGTGCCGGCGGCGCTGTTGATCCGGCCGGCCGGCACGAAGCCGGTCTGCTGCGTGTCCAGGAACCTGGCCTCCCAGTGGGCCCGCTTGTCTTCGGCCTCGATGCTTGCCAGAGCCCGTGCGACGCGGGCGCGAACGGCCTCGATGGTCTTCTCGTCGCCTTTCGCGTACTTCTCGATCAGCACTTCGTCGCAGATCTCCTGCGGAGCGAGGGTCGAGGCGTCCTTCTGAATACTGGTCTGGGTCGGTGTCTTCGCGCTCATGATGTTGTTTCGAGTCTCCGGTCGTTTATCGATGTTGGACAGGTCGAAGCATAGCGCCTAATTCAAGTAAATGCAAAAAAATAAAACATAGAAAAAACAGACAGATAGAATATTTGTCGGTATTTATTGCTGTGCTTATATACTACATGTAGTAGCCACAAATTGACCATGGTTTTGATCAAAACCTTGGTTTGAAAGCGTTTTAGGTGACTCGGCAGCTGTGGTTCGAGCCGGGCTGGGCTGGTGATGCGAACCAAATTACAATGGCTGCGTTGATGTGAGCCGGAGAGACTCGTGAGCGACTGCGAGACGAACGTGACCGACGTGCTGATGCGGCATGGCAACGATGCGACCCGCCTGCTGCAGATCCTGGTTGAACTGCAGGATCGTGTCGGTCACCTGTCCGCGCCCTGTCTGACCGCGGTGGCGGCCGGTCTGGACATCCCGCGCGCGCGTGTCGAAGGGGTCGCTGGTTTCTACAGCTTCCTGCATGTCGAGCCGGTCGGGCGCTACCGGATCCTGTTCTCCGACAACATCACGGATCGCATGCTCGGCTCACCGGCGCTGATGGACGCGCTGTGTCGCAAGCTGTGGGTGGAGGCGGGCAAGGTGTCCGAGGACGGGCTGGTCAGTGTCGATACCACATCGTGCACCGGCATGTGCGACCAAGGGCCGGCCAT
This sequence comes from Denitraticella aggregata, assembly GCF_048158365.1. Classification (NCBI taxonomy): domain Bacteria; kingdom Pseudomonadati; phylum Pseudomonadota; class Betaproteobacteria; order Rhodocyclales; family Zoogloeaceae; genus Denitraticella; species Denitraticella aggregata. Next base: position 130,361 of record NZ_JBLLNL010000002.1, read on the forward strand.
GCTGGTCAATGGTCGAACGATCACGCGACTGGATCATCAGCGGATCAACGAGATCGCCGAGCTGGTGCGCCAATCGGTGCCGCTCGACGCATGGCCAGCCGGCTTCTTCGTCGTGGATGACAACATCCGTCGCCGCGATGCGCTGCTCGGCGCCGACTTCCGCCCGGGTTCAGCGCTCATCGCCGCGATCTCATATGGTCGGGACGGCTGGCTGGAGCAGATGCGCTTGTCGAACCTGCGCGGGCGGGGTGGCGCCGGCTTCACCACGGCGATCAAATGGGCGAGCTGCCGCGATGCACCGGGCACCGACAAGGTGGTCGTGTGCAATGCCGATGAAGGCGAACCGGGTACCTTCAAGGACCGCGTGCTGCTGACCCGTTTCGCGGATCAGGTGCTGGAGGGCATGACGCTGGCCGCATGGGCGACCGGTGCGTCGCTCGGACTGGTCTATCTGCGCGGCGAATACCGCTATCTGCTCGAACCGCTGCGCGCTCTCGTCGCAAGCCGGCGGTCGGCCGGCCTGCTCGGGGCCGGCATTCTCGGCGAGGCGGGCTTCGACTTCGACATCGACATCCATCTGGGCGCCGGCGCCTACGTCTGCGGCGAGGAGACCGCGCTGCTCGAGTCGCTCGAGGGCAAGCGCGGCACGCCACGAATCCGTCCGCCGTTTCCGGTCACGCACGGTTACCTCGGACGGCCGACCGTCGTGAATAACGTCGAGACGCTGGCCAAGACCACGCTGATCGCGCTGCATGGCGGGGCGGACTTCGCTCAGACCGGCACGGCGCAGTCCACCGGTACCAAGTTGCTGTCGGTGTCGGGTGACTGCGCGTTTCCGGGCATCTATGAGTATCCGTTCGGCGTGTCGGTCGAGCGGGTGCTCGAGGACTGCGGGGCGAGCGATGCGCAGATGGTGCAGGTCGGCGGCGCCTCCGGGGTCACGCTCGCCGGTTACGAGTTTCACCGGCGAATCTCCTTCGAGGACGTACCGAGCGCCGGTGCGTTCATGGTGTTCGATTCCAGCCGGGACGCGTTCGAGGTGGCCCACAACTTCGTCGATTTCTTCGCGCACGAGAGTTGCGGTTTCTGCACGCCCTGCCGAATCGGCACGTCGCTGCTGAAGGGCTACATGGACAAGCTCGCGCGTGGTTTCGGCGCGAAGGTGGATCTGGCCGACATCGAGTGGGTCAACCGTCTGCTGCGCAATGCCAGTCATTGCGGACTCGGTACGACCGCACCCAACCCGGTTGTGGACACGCTGGTCAAGTTCCGGCCGGCCTACGAGCGTCGCCTGAAGTCCCTGGAGTTCGAACCGGCCTTCGATCTGGATGCTGCGCTGGAGACCGCTCGACGGATGACCGGTCGGAACGACCCGGCCGCGCACCTGAACGACGAGCGCACCGACAACGAGGAGCTGCGACGATGAGCGGACGATTCCTGCTCGACGGACAGGCGGTCGAGTTCGAGGAAGGGCAGACTATCCTGCAGGCGGCCCGCGTGGCCGGGCGCTATATTCCCTACCTGTGCTGGCACCCGGATTTTCCGCCGCACGGTTCGTGCAAGCTGTGCATCGTGAAGGTCGGTGGCCGCCATGTGTCGTCCTGCGCGCTGCAGGCGAAGGACGGCATGGAGGTCGAGAGCGACACGCCCGAGATCAACGGCGAGCGCCGCGCGCTGCTGCAGATGCTGTTCGTCGAGGGCAACCACTTCTGTCCGTCGTGCGAGAAGAGCGGCAACTGCCAGCTCCAGGCCCAGGCTTACGAGCTGGAGATGACCAGCGCGCGCTTCAACTACTTCTTCCCGATCCGCCCGGTCGATGCGTCCCACCCGGACATCGTGCTCGACTTCAACCGCTGCATCTTCTGCGAACTGTGCGTACGCGCGAGCCGGGACGTGGACCGCAAGAACGTGTTCGCGCTGACCAACCGCGGCATCCACAAGCACCTGGTCGTCAGTGCCGAGTCGGGCCGGCTGGGCGACACCGACTTCGCGGCCGACGATCTGGCCGCGAACATCTGCCCGGTCGGCGTGATCCTGCACAAGCGGGTCGGTTTCGCGGTGCCGATAGGCGAGCGCGCCTACGACGAGAAGCCGATCAGCGTCGTCTCGATGGAGGCGGACAAATGAACGAGCGCCCCAAGCTTCGTATCGCGACGACGTCGCTGGCCGGCTGCTTCGGCTGCCACATGTCCTTCCTCGACATCGACGAGCATCTGTTCGAACTGGCCCAGCGGGTCGAGTTCGACCGGTCCCCGCTGACCGACATCAAGAGCTGCGGCCCGTGCGACATCGGCCTGATCGAGGGCGGCGTATGCAATGCCGAGAACGTCCATGTGCTGCGCGAATTCCGGCGCAACTGCAAGACGCTGGTTGCGGTCGGGGCCTGCGCGATCAACGGCGGGCTGCCGGCGCAGCGCAATCACCTGGACCTCGGTGCCTGCCTGCAGGAGGTCTATCTGGCGCGCGACGGAATGGTGGATGCCGGCGTGCCGGACGACCCCGAACTGCCGCTGTTGCTCGACAAGGTGCATCCCATCCACGAGGTCGTGCGGGTCGACTACTTCATTCCGGGCTGCCCGCCGTCGGGAGAGGCGATCTGGAAGTTCCTGTCGGACCTGATCGCCGGCAGAACGCCGCGCCTGCCGTATTCGATGCTGCATTTCGATTGATACCGCGATGCCAAAGCCGACCATCGCGCATCCGATGACTCGAGAACATTCATGACTTCACCCTCGCTGGAAACCGCCGCCGACCGGGACTCGCTGCGTCGAGTCGTAATCGATCCCGTGTCCCGGGTCGAGGGCCACGGCAAGGTCACGCTGTTGCTCGACGAGCACGACCAGGTCCGCGAGGCGCGGTTGCACATCGTCGAGTTCCGGGGCTTCGAGGTCTTCATCCAGGGGCGGCCCTACTGGGAGGTGCCGGTGATGGTTCAGCGGCTGTGCGGCATCTGTCCGGTCAGCCATCATCTGGCGGCCAGCAAGGCGTTGGATCATGTTGTGGGCGCACTGCCGCTGAGCGCGAGCGCCGAGAAGATGCGGCGGCTGATGCATTACGGGCAGATCCTGCAGTCGCATGCGCTGCATTTTTTCCACCTGTCGTCACCGGATCTGCTGTTCGGCTTCGAGTCGGAGGTCGGCAAGCGCAACATCGTCGGCGTCGCGGCCGAGCATCCCGACATCGCGCGTCAGGGCGTGTTGCTGCGCAAGTTCGGTCAGGAGGTGATCCGCGCCACCGCCGGCAAGCGCATCCACGGCACCGGGGCGGTGCCCGGCGGCATGAACCGCCACCTCGCGCCGGACGATCAGCGCATGCTGCGCGCCGAGGTCGCGAAAATGGTCGAATGGAGCCGCGCCGCGGTCGAGCTGGTGAAGCGCTTGCACCGCGCCGATCCAGGCCTGTATGACGCGTTCGGTACCTTCCCGTCGGGCATCATGAGCCTGGTGCGTGCCGACGGCGCGATGGACCTGTACGACGGGCAGTTGCGCTTTCGCGACGAGACCGGCGCGATCATCCTGGACAAGGTCGCCGACCAGGATTACCGCGACGTCATCTGCGAACAGGTCAAGCCGTGGAGCTACATGAAGTTTCCGTTCATGCGCGATCGCGGCCCCGATGCAGGCTGGTACAAGGTCGGCCCGCTCGCGCGTGTGCAGAACTGCGATTTCATTCCAAGTCCGTTCGCCGAGGCGGAACGGCGGGAGTTCGTCGCGCACGGGCAGGGCGGGCTGATCCATGCGACGCTGGCCTATCACTGGGCGCGCATGATCGAGATGCTGCATGCCGCCGAGGTGATCCGCGATCTGCTCGACGACGCGGATCTGCTCCAAGGCCCGCTGATGAGCAGCGGCACGCGCAGTCGCGAGGGCGTGGGCATCATCGAGGCCCCGCGCGGCACGCTGATCCACCATTACCAGGTCGGCGAGGACGATCTGGTCAGCATGTGCAACCTGATCGTGTCGACCACGCACAACAACCAGGCCATGAACACTGCGATCCGCGCGGTCGCGCAGCGCTACCTGAACGGACGCAAGCTGACCGAGGGTCTGCTCAACCACATCGAGGTCGCGATCCGCGCGTTCGATCCGTGCCTGTCGTGCGCGACCCATGCGCTGGGACGAATGCCGCTGGTCCTGGAACTCGAAGCACCCGACGGCCAGACGCTGGACAGGCGGGTGAAGGACTGATGGCCCCCCCGCGCGTGGTCGTGATCGGGGTGGGCAATCCTTCACGCGGTGACGATGCGCTCGGCCCGCTGCTGCTGGATCGGATCGAGGACGGTTTTCCCGGCGTCGTCGTGCGCCGCGACTTTCAGTTGCAGATCGAGCATTCACTGGACCTGTTCGGTGCGGATCTGGTGCTGTTCGTCGATGCAATCACCGGATCGGGCGCGCAGCGGATCGCATTCCACGAGATCCGGGCCAGGGCCAACGCGTCCGCACTGAGCCATGCGGTGGCGCCGGAAGTGGTGCTGGACGTGTTCCTGCGAGTCTATGGTGAGCCAGCACCGCCGGCCTTCGTGCTGGGCTTGCGCGGGGAGACGTTCGAACTCGGTGCGGACCTGTCGGCAATCGGTCGGGATGCGCTCGAGGCGGGGTGGGATCTGGTTCAGTCGCTGCTCGGTGCCCCCAGCCTGGCGACATGGCGGGACCACGAGAAGCGCAACGGCCAGGCGATCCGGGCACCCGAGGGGCCGTGCAAGATCGCCTGAGTGCGATCGCGGCGGTCAGCCGCGGGTGGCCACGCCCGGAAACAGCAACGCGAGATAGCCCGCCAGGTTGAGTTCGGCGGCTTCACGCAACTCGCCGAAAGCCTGCGGTTCAAGGTCGAGCGCGGCCCAGATCAGCGGAGCGATCGTATCCGCCGCCGCCTCGCTGGTCTCGCCCTTTCTGTCCGCCTCGATGATGCGGGTCGCGACGTTTAGCATCGCAGCCTCGTAGGTGAACTCGCCGGCGAGCCGGGGATTGTGCTGGGCGCCTATGATCTCGGCGAAACACGCGGGCAGGCGCCAGTGGTCCATCAGTGTCGCGCCGACCTCGGCGTGATCGCAGCCTATGAGGCGCTGTTCGACCTGGAACAAGGGTTCATTGGTTTCCTCGGCGAGCGCGCGCGCCTGGTCGGCGAGGGCCGGGACGGTCTGGTAGAGCACCAGATGGCCGAGATCGGCGAGCAGCCCGACCACCAGCAGGCGGTCGGCGGTGGGCTGTGCGCAGCGGCGACCGATCTCGCGCGCGGCGATGCCGCACAGCACACTGTCACGCCAGAAGCGGTTCATGTTCATGTGCTCCGGACGGATCCCGGCGAAGACCGAAGCGATCGACATCGCGAGTACCAGATCATGGACCTGTTGCAGGCCCAGCAGCGTGACCGCGCGCTGCAGACTGTCGATCTTTCCGCCAAAGCCGTACAGCGCACTGTTGACGACCTGCAGCAAGCGTGCGGTCAGCGCGGGATCGGCCGATATCACGCCGGCGACGTCCGCCATCGAGCCGTCCGGCGCGTCCAGCACCTCGCGGATACGCAAGTAGACCGACGGCAATGAGGTCAGCGCCTCGATATGGGCGACGAGTTCCTGGGACGAATGCATCTGGCAATTCCTGCTTGGTTGCGCCGATTATCGGTCATCGTGCATCCGACGTGAAGCGCCGCGTTGAAATGTGAGGGTTCGGGCCGGGAGTGGTTCGGGTTGAAGCGTGACATGATCGATGCCGTAGTCGGTGGCGAGCCCTGTCCGGATGCGCTCGAGCACGCCCGGCCAGTCGTCCATCCGGCGCAGCACGACATGTGCCGACAATGCCACGGTGTTCGAGTCGATCGACCACACATGCAGGTCGTGTACCGACACCACACCGTCGATGCTGGCCACGGACTGTCCGATGACCGGCAGTGAGAGTCCGTCCGGTACGCCCTCGAGCAGGGTATGGGTGGCGGATCGAAGCAGGCGCAAGGTCGCTGCCAGGATCAGGCCGCAGATCAGCATCGACAGCAGTGGATCGATCGGGTACCAATCGGTGAAATGGATGACCACGCCCGAGGCCAGCGCGGCGACCGAGCCGAGCAGGTCTCCGATAACATGCAGCAACGCGGCCCGGGTGTTGAGGTCGCTGTGGCCGCGTGAGATGATCCATGCGACCAGGACGTTCACCACCAGGCCGATCGCGGCGACCAGCATCACGGCCTCACCCCGCACGGGTTGCGGAGCGACCAGCCGCCCGATCGCATGCCAGACGATGATGCCGACCACGAGCAGCATCAGCAGGCCATTGACGAGGCCGGCCAGTGTTTCGACCCTGCGCAGCCCGTACGAATGGCGCCTGGAGACCGGGCGGCCCGACAGATGGGCGGCGAGCGCGGCGAGCGCGAGCGCGAAGCTGTCGGTCACCATGTGGCCGGCATCGGACAGCAATGCCAGCGAGCCCGACCACCAGCCGGCCAGCGCCTCGACACCGGCGAAGCTCAGGGTCAGCGCGAGTGCGAGCAGCAGGCGCGCCCTGGACGACGGCGGGCCGTGATGATGACCGGCGTGGTGCCCATGATCGTGGGTGTGTCGACCGGCTTCGCTCATCGGGTGTTCGGGCAGGCGGCCATCGACGTCATCTCGGGGTAACGGGTTTGCAGCAGCATTCGGTGCCGATACCGGCATTTTCGGAATAAGGTGATCAGTATGCGCATAATCAGCTGGAACATACAGTGGGGCCGAGGGGCGGACGGGTGCGTCGATCTGGCGCGTACGGTGGCGACCTTGAAGACCATGGGTGAGGCGGACGTGATCTGCCTGCAGGAGGTCGCGCAGAATGTGCAGGGATTGCCCGGCGGCGACTGCGAGGACGAGGTCGCGCTGCTCGCGGCAGCCTTTCCGGAGCATGAAGCGGTTTTTGCGGCAGGGGTCGATGTGCCTGCGTCGGCCGGCGGGCGGGCGCGATTCGGCAACATGGTGCTGTCGCGTGTGCCGGTCGAGCAGGTGTTTCGCCACTTGCTGCCGTTTCCGGCCGATGCGTCGGTACCCGGCATGCAGCGATCTTGCATCGAGGTGGTGGTGCGAAGACCCGGCGGGCCGCTGCGTGTGCTGACCACCCACCTGGAATACTACTCGTCACGTCAGCGGCGCGCGCAGATCGGCGCCCTGCGTGCGTTGCAGGAAGAGGTGTTCGGTCACGCCGGCCTTGCACCCGCGCCGACCAGGGAAGACAACCCGGTGTTCGCATTCCGCCCACGTCCTGTTTCCGCGGTGCTGTGCGGCGATTTCAACTGCGAGCCGGGCTCGTCCGATCACCAGGCCCTGGCGATGCCGCCGTTCACGTCCGGCGCGGGCTGGCGGGATGTCTGGCCGCTCGCCCATGCGCTCGAGCCCCATCATCCGACGGTCGGACTGCACGGGGCCGAGTGGCCGGATCGTGCCTATTGCTGCGACTTTTTCTGGGTGTCGGAAGATCTTGCGTACAAGGTGGTCGATGTCGTCGTGCAGGCCGACACCGCGGCGTCCGACCATCAGCCGATCATGCTGGAACTGCGCGACTGAGCGTGCGCGATCGGCCGGCTGCGTCAGGTCGGCGGCAGCGGTTCGACCAGGTCGCGGTAGGCGTGCCAGGTCGCATGGCCGATGATGGGCATCAGCACCACCAGGCCAAGATGAAAGGTCATGAAGCCGATCAGCGTCAGGCTGACGACCACCAGCGCCCACACGAACAAGGTGCCCGGATTGCGTAGCAGCGTGCCGACGCTGCCCAGCATCGACGTGATCGCGTCCTGGTTGCGGTCGAGCATCAGCGGGATGGAGACCACGCTGATCGAGAATGCGATGGTCGCGAACACGAAACCGACGCCGAAATAGACCAGCAGGAACTCGACGTTCTCGAGCTTGACGACCTGGGCCAGGAAGCCGGTCAGATTCGGCACCTCGGTCGTGTAGAACAGCGCGAAGATCACCAGCGACGCACGCGCCCAGACCAGGAACACGACCCCCAGCACGACCGCGAAGATCCCGATGTTGCCGGCGTTTCGCTTCCATACGGTGAGCGTCGGAGCGAGCGAACATTCGAGCCCATGCTCGCGTCGCCGGCTGAGCTCGTACAGGCCCATCGCGAGGAAGGGGCCCAGCAGCAGGAATCCCGAAGCCATCGCCATCGTGTATTCATACGCATGCTCGAACACGAAGGTGATCAGCAGGCCCATGGCTGCGAAACAGAAACCGTAGAACAGGCTCGGAATCGGGCATGAGATCAGATCCGAGACACCCCGTTTCAGCCACCGCAGCGGCGAACCGGCCGGTACGTCCCTGGGCTTGGGAAACGGCAGCCCTGCGTCCTCTTCGATCTTTACGTTGTTCGACTGCGACATCGATGTCTCTCTCCTGTCAGGGTTTTGGGGCCGTCTGCAGCGGTCGGCGTTGCGCGATCGCGGCCAGGTGAGCTGCCGGCCGTCCGCGTTGGGCTTATCGTTGTAGCAGAAAACTCCGTATTGCATCGGTCAATGCCTCCGGCGCTTCGGCCATCATCGCATGCCCCGAATCGTCGAGCATAATCATACGCGGTCCACCTGCGGCATTGGCAAGTGCCTGGCGCAGCGCCTGCGTGGCCCGCAGCGGCGTCATCTGGTCGCGTCCGCCGCAGATCATCGCGACCGGGGTACGGACCGAGGCGGCCGCCGTGAGCCCCCCGGCATATGCGTCGCACGCGGCCAGGTCGGTCGCGAGTACGCCTTCGCGCTGGCGTTCCATCAGCCGCTGATTCAGTCCGGTCAGCACCATGCCGGGCGACGGACTGCGTCCGAGCCTGTGTGTGGGCGAGTACGACCACTGATTGATCATCGCGTGGGCCACCGGGCGATCGTTTTGGGCGGCCTCCAGCAGTGCGGCAGCGACCGGCATCGGTGCGACGCTGCCGACCAGGATCAGGCGGCCGACACGATCCGGATGACGTGAAGCGGTGTGCAGCGCGATCAGCGAGCCCATGCTGTGCCCGACCAACGCCGCGTCGGCGACATCGAGATCGGCAAGCAGGCAGGCCAGCCAGTCGGCAAGGGCTTCGATGCTGTCCAGCGCGACGCCGCCCGACCGTCCGTGACCGGGAAGATCGGGCGCGAGGACGGAAAAACCATGATGGGCGAGGCTGCGGGCCTGGTGGTTCCACACGCTGTGGTCATGGCCCGCGCCATGAACCAGCACCGCCACCGGGGCGCCCGCGTCGAACGGGCGTCCGCCCGAGTACATATGGACCGGATGACCGGCGATCTCGCGCTCCATGGCGCTCATCCCTCCTTCTTCATCGCGCGCGAGACCGCCTGCAAGCCGCGATCCAGGTCTTCGAGCAGGTCGTCCGAATGCTCCAGACCGACCGAAAGCCTGACCGTACCTTCGCTGATTCCGGCCTGTGCGAGTGCTTCGGCGGTCATGCGGAAATGCGTGGTGCTGGCCGGATGAATGACAAGTGACTTGGCATCGCCAACGTTGGCGAGGTGGGAAAACACCTGCAAGGCCTCGATGAAGGTCCGGCCGGCCTCGCGTCCGCCCTTGAGCACGAAGGACATCACCGCGCCTGCACCCTGCGGCAACAGTCGCCTCGCGAGGGCATGGCCCGGATCGCCGGGAAGACCAGGATAGGCCACCCGCTCGACCAGCGGATGCGCGGCCAGATGTTCGGCGACCGCCTGCGCGTTGGCGACATGGGCGCGCATGCGCAAGGGCAGGGTTTCGATGCCCTGCAGGATCTGGAACGCGTTCATCGGCGACAGACAGGCGCCGAAGTCTCGCAAGCCTTCCCGCCGTGCCCTGAGCAGAAAGGCCGCGATCGGCGACTCCTCGGCGAAATCCATACCGTGGAATCCGTCGTAGGGTTCGGTCAGCGTCGGAAACAGTCCGGAGGCCTCCCAGTCGAAACAGCCGCCATCGACCAGCACACCACCGACCGCCACGCCATGGCCACCCAGAAATTTGGTCGCCGAGTGCATGACCAGGTCGGCGCCCAGGTCCAGGGGTCTCTGCAGGCAGGGCGTGACCAGCGTCGCATCGATCATCAGCGGCACGCGATGCGCATGGGCGATGTCCGCTACGACCGGAATGTCGAGCACGTCCAGCCCCGGATTGCCGATCGACTCGCCAAACAGCAGGCGGGTCTCGGGCCGGATCGCCGCTCGCCAGGCATCGGCATCGCAAGGATCGACGAAGGTGGTGGTGATGCCGAAGCGGGGCAGCGTATAGCTCAGCAGGTTGTGCGAGCCTCCGTACAGCGCATTGGCCGCGACGACATGTCCGCCGGCGCCCATTAGCGTGCAGATCGCCAGATGCAGCGCCGCCTGCCCGCTGGCGACCGAGATCGCGCCGACGCCCCCCTCCAGCGCGGCGACACGCTCTTCCAGCACCGCGTTGGTCGGGTTCGATATGCGCGAATAGACATGCCCGGGGCGTTCCAGATTGAACAGTGCGGCGGCCTGGTCCGCGTCGGGAAACACGTAGCTGGTGGTGAAGTAGATCGGTGTCGCGCGCGCGCCGAAGTCTGCGTCCGGGCTTTGTCCGGCGTGCAGGGCGAGCGTTTCGGGCTGGGGCGGATTGGGTCGGGTCATGGACGGGATCGGTGGGTGAGCGTGGTGCGATCAGGCGAGTTCGTCCGGCTCCAGCATGCGCTCGATGACGCAGATCTTGTCCTTGAGGGCGAGCTTGCGCTTCTTCAGGCGCCGGATCAGCAGCTCATCCCTGACCGGCACGGCCATCAACTGGTTGATCGCTGCGTCCAGATCGCGGTGCTCGTCGCGCAATTGCGTCAATCGCCGTTGCAGATCGGTATCGTTCTCGAATTGGTCACTCATCGATTGACCTGCGCCTGCATGGATGGATCGAGCTCCGGGGCCAGTGGGCCGCCGCGCTGAGTCGCTATGGTATGCGCCACTTCCCGGAATGACAACTTCGTTGCCACCGCGTGCGCGTGTGTCGCGCGGGTCTCGATGCAGCCCTGCGATCGGGCTTATCATGATCGGGGTCAGGATGGGGTATGAAGGGATGAACAAGGCATTCGTGAAGGAAAACGAGGACGAGGACGGCGAGGACGCGGAGAGCCCGACCGTGAGCCTGCCGCCCGGGTCCAGGAACTACATGACCCGACGTGGTTACGAGGTGCTGCGCCGCGAACTGGATCAGCTGGTGCGCATCGAACGCCCGAAGATGGTCGAGACGGTCGCGTGGGCGGCGGGTAATGGCGACCGGTCGGAGAACGGCGACTACATCTACGGCAAGAAGCGCCTGCGCGAGATCGACCGGCGGATCCGCTTTCTGATCAAGCGCATCGAGAGTGCGGACGTGGTCGATCCCGAGCGCCAGGCCGGGTTGGAGCAGGTCTTCTTCGGTGCGACCGTCACGATCGAAGATGTGGATGGCGGCGACGCCCAGACCTGGCAGATCGTCGGCGTGGACGAGGCCGATGCGACGCAGGGGCGGATCAGCTGGATCTCGCCGCTGGCGCGCGCGTTGATGAAGACGCGCGAGGGCGACGTGGTGCGTTTCATGAGCCCGGCCGGAATCCGCGAGATCGAGGTGGTCGAGGTGCGGTATTGCTGAGCGTTCGAGCGCGCAACGAAGGTCGGACTTGAAATTTCCGCTTTGCGTGCCCATATGTTGGCGGTCAATCAGCAAACGGAGTCGATACGATGACAAGCGCACAAGCCGCGACCGCACAGACACTCAACTTTCAGGCCGAGGTGAAGCAGCTGCTTCACCTGATGATTCATTCGCTGTACTCGAACCGCGAGATCTTCCTGCGCGAACTGGTCTCGAATGCGTCCGACGCCTGTGACAAGCTCAGATTCGAAGCCCTGGACGACAGTGCATTGTTCGAGGCCGACCCGGATCTTCGGATACGGATCGGCTTCGACGCGGACGCGAAGACGATCACGGTGTCGGACAACGGCATCGGCATGAGCCGTGACGAGGTCGTGACCCACCTCGGCACGATCGCGAAGTCCGGCACGCGGGAGTTCTTCGGCCAACTCACCGGTGACCAGCAGAAGGACGCGCACCTGATCGGCCAGTTCGGCGTCGGGTTCTACTCGGCCTTCATCGTCGCTGACAAGGTCACCGTGTTCACGCGCCGTGCCGGTCTGGCCGCCGCCGAGGGTGTGAAGTGGGAATGCGCGATGAGCGGCGACGCGGCCGGTGAATACACGGTGGAGCCGGTCGAACGGGCCGCCCGCGGCACCGAGATCGTCCTGCACCTGCGCGAAGGTCAGGATGACCTGTTGTCGGGCTGGAAACTGCGTAGCCTGATCCGCAAATACTCGGACCACATCGTCCAGCCCATCGTGATGAAGAAGGAGGAATGGGACAAGGACAAGGGCGAGCAGGTCGTCACGGACGAGGACGAAACCGTCAACCAGGCCAGCGCGCTGTGGGCACGCTCAAAGAACGATATCAGCGAGGACGAGTACAAGGCCTTCTACAAGCATGTCGGCCATGACTTCGACGAACCGCTGGCATGGACCCATTCGCGTGTGGAAGGGCGTCATGAGTACACCCAGTTGCTGTACCTGCCGGCGCATGCGCCGTTCGACCTGTGGGACCGCAATGCGCGACACGGCATCAAGCTGTACGTCAAGCGCGTGTTCATCATGGATGACGCCGAAAAGCTGATGCCGACCTATCTGCGCTTCATTCGCGGTGTCGTCGATTCGGCCGACCTGCCGCTCAACGTGTCGCGCGAGATCCTGCAGGAATCCAAGGACATCGATACGATCCGGGCAGGGTGCACCAAGAAAGTGCTGGGGCTGCTCGAGGATCTGGCCGAGAACGACAAGGACAAGTACGCGACCTTCTGGGGGGCGTTCGGCAAGGTGCTGAAGGAGGGTGTCGGCGAGGACTTCGCTAACAAGGACAAGATCGCCGGGCTGTGTCGGTTCGCCTCCACCCATGCGGACACGCCGGACGAGGTCGTGTCGCTGGCCGACTACATCTCGCGCATGAAGGAAGGTCAGGAGAAGATCTATTACGTCACGGCCGAGTCCTTCAACGCGGCCAAGAACAGCCCGCATCTCGAGATCTTCCGCAAGAAGGGCATCGAGGTGCTGCTACTGACAGACCGGGTCGACGAGTGGCTGATCGGCAATCTGACCGAGTTCGATGGCAAGCCGCTGCAGTCGGTCGCAAAGGGCGGCCTCGACCTGGGCAAACTCGAGGACGAGGCGGACAAGCAGGAAGCCGAGAAGGCGGCCGACGAGTTCAAGGACCTGCTCGACCGGATGAAGACCAGCCTCGGCGACAAGGTCAAGGACGTGCGGGTCAGCCACCGCCTGACGGACTCGCCTGCGTGCCTGGTCGCGGACGAACACGACCTGGGCATGAATCTGACCCGCATCCTGAAGGCCGCAGGTCAGCAGGCCCCGGATTCGAGGCCGATTCTCGAGATCAATCCGGCCCATCCGGCGGTGCAGAGACTTCGCACCGAAGAACAGAGCTTCGACGACTGGGCGGCGGTGCTGTTCGATCAGGCGCTGCTGGCCGAGGGCGGGGCGCTGGACGACCCGGCCACCTTCGTGAAGCGCATCAATCAGTTGATGCTCGCGATGAGCCGTTGACCGGTTCGATGTGATGCAACGCGTAGGGCGGCCACGGCCGCCCGATCGTCTGGCGAGTCGTATGCATCAGGGCGGCGGTTTCGGACCGACCGGACCCTGCTCCGGATCGCGATCGGCGGACGCGACCTCGTCATGCGTGCCGGCTGCGCCGGTGGAGCCGGTGGCAGTCGTTGGCGCACCGGGTGTCTCGGTCATCGGTGCCGCGTCGGTGCGGCGTTGGCGCTTGGCCTGCAACTCCTGTTGGACCTCGGCTTCGACCCGGCGCAGCGTGGGGTAGGCCAGCGCGTGGTAGAGCGGCACCGGCGACACCGAGCGCGAGAAGCCGTGTGCGATGACCGCGGTCGCCATCAGCGGCAACAGCATCTGGTGGTTGGCGGTCATTTCCATGACGATCACGAAGGACGTGATCGGGGCCTGGGTCATGCCGGCCAGAAACGCGACCATGCCCAGCGTCAGCATCGCGGCGGCCTGCTCCGGCGGCAGGAACAGCGCGATGTTCGCACCCATGCCCGCGCCTACCGCGAGCGATGGCGCAAACACGCCGCCGGGAATGCGGCTCAGGAACGCCAGCCATATCACTGCCATCTTGGCGAGCAGGAAATAGACCGGCAGTTGCGTCACGCCCTCGAGCGCCGCCTTGGTTTCGACGTAGCCGGTTCCGTAGGTGAGGCCGCCGCTCGCGAGTCCGATCAGGCCGGTTCCGAGTCCGCAGCCGGCGGCGAACATGATCGGCCGGGTCGAGGACCAATGCCCGAGCCTGCCCGGCAGCCCGCGTGACGATGCGATCAATCCGCGCGCGAACAGCCCGCCCAGTAGTCCGCCCGCGACCCCCCCGAACAGCACGGGCCAGATGCCTCCCGGCCAGCTTAGTGTGGCCGGGGTGCGCCCGAAGTAGGTATAGGTGCCCAGCACGCCGAGCGACATCAGGCCGGCGAAGATCACCGATGTGAGCGTCGTGCTGTTGGCCTGGAAGGCGCGATAGCGGCACATCTCCTCGATCGCGAACATGATGCCGCCCAACGGCGTGTTGAACGCGGCCGCCACGCCCGCGCCGCTGCCCGCGACGATCAGGTCGCGGCTCGACGCGATCCGGTTGCGGCGGCGCCCGGCGAGCAGGTGCATGATCGATGCGCCGATCTGCACCGAGGGTCCCTCGCGGCCGACCGAGCCGCCGGAAAGCAGCGCACCGAGGGTCAGGAACACCTTCGCGATCGCGATCTTGAACGACAGCAACTTGCGCCGGATGCGCCGGTCGTCGGTCATCGAGGCCGCGATCGCCTGCGGAATACCGCTGCCCTGCGTGGCCGGGACGAAGCGGCGCGCGATCCAGGTCATCAGCGCGAAACCGACCGGCGCGATCAGCAGCGTGAGCCATGGTGATGCCGAGATCATGCGCGCATGCGCCGCGATGGCCAGTTCCGCGCCGATCGCGAACAGGATCGCGATCAGGCCGGCGAGCAGTGCCGCTGCGACGAGCAGACCACGTCTGCGCCAGCGGTGCAGCGACAACCATGGCAGTGCATAGCGACGACCCCCCCGTCTGAAAAGACGAAAAGTCTCGGAGGGGGAGTCCTTGTCCTTGTCCATCAACAGGGCGCTCTGGTCGGGCCGTGGGTCGAAATGATTCGGAGCAGCGGGACTGGACCCCCTCCGCGTGCCGTCGTGGCGACCAGATGCGAAGTCCGCACGTGATCACGCGATGACGTTCGTGCACGCGCGCTACGCCTTCCGGTCATATTCCGATACGATACGTCATTAGCCGGTTCGTGTTAACGCGGACGCCGAATATTTCTTTTGGAGCAATATTTCATGTCGCGCAAGACCGCTTCCACGTCATCGGACCAGCCTGTGACGCCGGTCAAGGCATCGCCTTTGTCCGTTCTGCAGCGCTTTCGTGTACTGATGCGGACCGCGCAGCGACATTCACAGTGGATCGAGCGTCAGAGCGGCATCACCGGTGCCCAGTTGTGGGCCCTGCACGAACTGCTGGACAAGCCCGGTCTGAGGGTCGGAGAGCTCGCGAACCTGATGGCGCTGCACCAATCGACCGCTTCGAACATGATCGACAAGCTCGAGTCGACCGGTCTGGTGCGCAAGGAGCGTACGACCGTCGATCAGCGGGTGGTGCGGTTGTACCTGACCGACAGCGGGGCGGAGTTACTGGGTAACGCTCCGTCGCCGGCGCGCGGCGTACTGCCGGAGGCGTTGCGGCTGTTGCCGCCCGACGAGTTGGTGCGTCTGCAGATGGATCTGGATGCGCTGTTGCAGCAGATCAGGACGCTGGATGAGGGCTTCGGAATGCAGCCTTTGCCATTCACCGAATGAGGTGGTGGGCGTTCAGTACTTCCGGCTGAGCTGGGCGACCGCGCGTTCGAGTCCGGCGATCGTGGCCGGATGCATGCGGTCGCCGACGATCTGGCGAACCAGATCGATCGACTTGCGATAGGGCCACAGCCGCTCGGGTTCGGGATTGAGCCACACCGCCGAAGGCCAGGCGTCGAGCATGCGTCGCAGCCACGTGGCGCCGGGTTCCGGATTGAGGTGTTCGATCGAACCGTGCGGGTGCAGGAGCTCATACGGACTCATCGTCGCATCCCCGACCAGAATCAGCTTGTAATCGGGGCCGTACTTGTGCAGCAGGTCGGCGACGGCGATACGTTCCGCATGGCGACGGGTGGTGTCACGCCAGACCGACTCGTAGACGCAGTTGTGGAAGTAGAAATGCTCGAGATGCTTGAACTCGGTCTTGCAGGCCGAGAACAACTCCTCGCAAACCTTCACGTGATCGTCCATCGAGCCGCCGACATCGAGAAACAACAGCACTTTTACCGCATTGTGGCGTTCGGGTCGCATCAACAGATCGAGCCAGCCGGCATTGCGCGCGGTGGCGGCGATGGTGCCGTCCAGATCGAGTTCGTCTGCCGCGCCTTCGCGAGCGAAGCGGCGCAATCGACGCAACGCGATCTTGATATTACGGGTGCCCAGTTCGACCGAATCGTCCAGATTGCGATACTCGCGTCGCTCCCACACCTTGATTGCGGTGCGATTGCCAGCCGATTCGCCGCCCACGCGGATGCCCTCGGGGTGGTAGCCGCTGTTGCCGAACGGCGACGAACCACCGGTGCCTATCCATCTGGATCCACCCTGGTGCCGAGCCTTCTGCTCTTCGAGGCGCTTTTTGAACTCGTCCATCAGCCGATCCCAGCCGAGTTTCTCGAGCCGCGCCTTCTCTTCCGGTGTGAGGTGCTTTGCGGCCAGTGCGCGCAGCCAGTCCTCGGGCAACGCGACCTCCAGACCCGGCAGTTCGGTCACCTGGCCAAAGTATTCACCGAAGGCCTGGTCGAAGCGGTCGTACAGCGATTCGTCCTTGATCAGGCAGAGTCGCGCAAAATGATAGAAATCGTCGATCGATGGCCCGCACACATGGTCGCGCAGGCCTTCCAGCACGGTCAGGAACTCCCGGGTCGATACCGGAAGCTTGCGCGACTTGAGATGCAGGAAGAAGTCGATCAGCATGGTGCAGGGCCGATCAGCGGTGCTGGCGCGCCATCGCGAGCAGTCGTTCGTACAGATGCAGATCCTGCTCGTTCTTCAGCAACGCACCGGCCAGCGGCGGCATCACGGCCTTGTCGTCCTTGCTCCGCAGCGCTTCAGGCGGAATGTCCTCGGCGACCAGCAGCTTCAGCCAGTCGATCAGTTCCGACGTCGAAGGCTTCTTCTTCAGTCCGGGGACGTTGCGCAAACCGAAGAAGACCTCGAGCGCCTCACGCAGCAGGTTCTTGCGGATGTCCGGAAAGTGCACATCCACGATGCGCTGCATCGTGTCCTGGTCCGGAAACCGGATGTAGTGGAAGAAACATCTGCGCAGGAAGGCATCCGGCAGTTCCTTCTCGTTGTTCGAAGTGATGAACACGATCGGCCGGTGACGCGCACGGATGGTCTGACGCGTTTCATAGACATGGAATTCCATGCGGTCGAGTTCGCGCAGAAGGTCGTTCGGAAACTCGATGTCGGCCTTGTCGATCTCGTCGATCAGCACCACCGTCTGGCCCTCGGCCTCGAAGGCCTGCCACAGCACGCCGCGCAGGATGTAGTTGCCGATGTCGCGCACGCGGTCGTCGCCGAGTTGCGAGTCGCGCAGACGCGATACCGCATCGTACTCGTACAGGCCTTGCTGGGCCTTGGTCGTCGACTTGATGTGCCATTGCAGCAGGGGCAAGCCGAGTGCGCCGGCCACTTCCTCGGCAAGCATCGTCTTTCCCGTTCCGGGCTCGCCCTTGATCAGCAAAGGGCGCTGCAGGCTGATCGCGGCATTGACGGCGAGCATCAGATCCGGCGTCGCGACGTAATCTCTTGATCCCTCGAATCGCATGAAATCTCATCCTGATGGCAGACGCCTCATTATAAAGGTGTGTATGGTCCTGCGGCGATCGATGCGGCGCCGCTTCCGGCCGGCGATTGCGCGAGATTGTTTGATTATTGTTTGCATTGAGTCGACCTGCCGACGTAGAATTTTTTCGCAGTTTCAGAACGTAAGCAGAATTCGAACAGAGGAGACCCTATGCAGGGACGACATATATTGCTTGCGGTGGGCATGGCCCTGTCGTCGGCAACGGCGCTGGGGGTCGAGGGCGATCCGGAGCGGGCACAGGAGTACCTGTCGATGTGCATCGGCTGCCATGGTATTCCGGGTTACCGGACCTCGTTTCCGCAGGTGTATCCGGTGCCGATGCTCGGCGGCCAGCATGCCGCCTACATCGTCAAGTCACTGCAGGCCTATCGTGACGGAATCCGCAGCCATCCCAGCATGCAGGCGATCGCACAAAGTCTCACCGACCAGCAGATGGCCGACCTCGCGGTGTATTACGCGGGTCAGAAAGGAGGGCAGTGACGATGCGACCCATCCTGTTGTCACTGGCGCTGGCCACGGCCTGCGTGTTCTCGAGTCCGTCGGCGCTTGCCGGCAAGCCGGAGCGCGGCCAGGAAAAGTCGGTGGTCTGTGCCGCCTGTCACGGTCCGACCGGAACCAGTCCGGTGCCCGATTTCCCGAATATCGGCGGGCAGCATGAAAAGTATCTTTATCGTGCCTTGCTCGACTACAAGCTCGGCAACCGACAGGATCCGATCATGGCGGGCCAGGTGGCCGAGTTGTCCACACAGGACATGCGCGATCTGGCGGCCTACTTCGCTCGCCAGGAAGGTCTTTATCTGAAACGCTGAGTCCGACGGAACAGATTCGCACCGGACATGCCCGGGACCTTCCAGGTGCCCGGGCCTTTTTTCGAATTTGGCACTTGCTCAGGGGGGGCTGACCCGGACGCCGCGTCAGGCACCCGACACCGGTGTGGATCGCTCAGGCGCGAAAGGGTGCAGGACAATCAAGCGCCTGACACACCGCCCGCAGGAGTTCCGCCTCGGTGGCGGTCACGCGGCCGTCATGGGTCACCGCCGTCGCGGCCGCCTCCACGAGCTTTTTGCGGAATGCCGGCCTGGCGCCGGCAAGATGTGCGAGGATTCGGTCCAGATCCTCGATCGAGATGCGTCGGTCAGCGCGGTCCGCGCGCCAGGGGCCGTCCAGCGGTGCGATCCGGGTCGCCGCCTCGAACGCAGCCGTGCTCTGCGCGATGTCGCGCGCACCCGCACGCGCCAGCAGGGCCAGCAGGGTTTCCGTGTCCGCCTTGAGTGTCTTCAGCGATACGGTCTTGACCGCATCCTGGCCCGATCGCTGAAGTGTCGAATGCAGCAGTCGGCGCAGCACGTATTCGAACACCGAGGTCCTGCTATCGGCCTCGATGAGCTTGTCCACGGTGCCGACCACCTGATTTCGCGCTTCGTCGGACAATTCGCCCAGCGTCGGGATGGCCAGGTCGAGCAGGGGCAATCTGACCCTCGCGTCCTGCTGCTGCACCCATCGGGAGAGTGCCTGCGCCTGCTCACGCATGTCCGGCCCGAAGCCCGCTTCGATGTCGCGGACCTGGCGCGCGCTCACGTCGGGGTCTGTGGACAGCAGCAGCGCGAAGACCAGTGCTCGTGCTCCGCCGGCCTGGTGCGCGGCGTCGGTGATCTGCGGCGGCACGGCCGACAGCAGTGCCTGCGTCTGCGTCACGTGTTCCGGCAGGACCGTGCCGATCGATGCGGCGAAACCGGCCGGAGAGAACGCCGGCGAACCGGGCTGCACTGGCGTTTCCGAGGCGCCACCGATACCGGCTGCGGCCGGGTGGGCGGCCCCATGCGTGGCTGCGGCCGCATGGGTCTGTGCAGCCGGATCAAAGCTGGGATCGAGTCGCCTGATCCGCTCCTGTATCGGAGGATGGGTCGCCATCAGGCGCGAGAAGTTCGCACTGCTGCCGAAGAACATGTGGCTCGCTTCCTCGGCGCGCGGATGATGAACCTCGGAGCCTATTCCGGCGATCTTCTTCAGCGCTCCGGCGATCCCTGCCGGGTTGCGCGTGTACTGGACGGCTGCGGCATCGGCTAGATATTCCCGCTGACGCGATACTCCGGCCTTGATCAGTTTGCCGAACAGCACGCCGATGTAGCCGACCAGCACCAGCGCGAGCCCACCGATGATGAACGGTGCGCCGCCGCGGTCCGACCGGCGCGCGCTGTGCATCATCACGCGGCCAGCCAGCGTGAGCAGCAGGATGCCGTGCAGCACGCCGATCAACCTGAGGTTGAGCCGCATGTCACCGTTGAGGATATGACTGAACTCGTGTGCGATCACGCCCTGGAGTTCGTCGCGATTCAGGCGTTCCAGCGTGCCGCGTGTCACCGCGACCACCCCCTCGGTGACACGCGATCCGGCGGCGAACGCGTTGATGCCCTGCTCGGCATCGAGCACGTACACCGGCGGGGCGGGAATGCCCGACGCAATCGCTATTTCGTCGACGACGTTCACCAGCCGGCGCTCGAGCGGGTCGCCGGTGGCGCGCGAGATCAACCGCCCGCCGAGTTCCTCGGCGATCGCCGGCCCTCCATTGCGCGACAGCGCAATGATCTTGAAGACGGACCCGAGCAGGATCAGTGCGCCGACCGCCATCGCGGTCATCGCGAAGAGTTCCGGATCCCACAGGCGCAGCGGACCGGCTGCGCTCGCACCGACCCCGTACTGTGACGCATACTCGGTGGCCGAACCCAGCCCTATTGCCGCGGCAAGCGCGACATAGACCGTCACGATGATACCGACCACTGCGAGCACGAACCACAGCACGAGCAGCCGGCTGCTCCGACGTGCATGGTCCTGGGCGGAGAAGAAATCCATGTCGACGTCTCGCCGGTCAGGACGTGAAGCTCACCTTCACCGGTGCGCGTGCGGTGACATCGTCCATCTGCCACTGTTCGGCATGCTTGAAGCCGAAGTTGTTGGCGATGATGGCATCCGGGAAGGATTCGCGCTTGATGTTGTAGTGCGTGACCGCATCGTTGTACGCCTGGCGCGAGAATGCGATGCGGTTCTCGGTGCTGGCCAGTTCCTCCTGCAGCAGCGCCATGTTCTGGTTGGCCTTCAAGTCGGGGTAGGCCTCGGCCAGTGCGAAGAAGCGGGTCAGCATGCCGCCCAGCGCAGCTTCGGCGCCCATCAGATCCCGCATGGCAGCCGGATCGGATGGGTCGACTTCGGCCCGTTTGGCGGCCGCTTGCGCCGCATTGCGCGCGTTGATGACCGCTTCCAGCGTTTCGCGTTCATGCTGCATGTAGCCCTTGGCGGTCTCGACCAGATTCGGGATCAGGTCGTAGCGTCGCTGCAATTGCACGTCGATCTGCGAGAACGCGTTCTTGACCCGGTTGCGCAAGGCCACCAGGCCGTTGTAGATGAGGACGACCCAGGCAATCAGGGCGACGACGATGGCGATGACGATCCAGGTGCTCATGGCGTGCTTCTCCGGCTGGTTTGGGGTAGATGACGCATGCTAACCCGAGAGCGTGACGATTGGATACGGCAACGCGGTTGCGACGGGACGGGGCGACGGCTCACCGATGCGCCAATGTGTGTGTTCAGTCGTTCGTTGCCTTGCGCATCACGCACTCGACATAGGCGGCGCCGTCGGGTGGCGTACGGTTGCGCTGGGCATTGAAGATCGTCTCGCCCAGGCAGTCCAGCACCAGGTGCAGCGCATCGTGGCGATTACCGCAGCGCATCTGGCAATGTGCAAACGCGGCGCGCAGTCCGGGCGGCTGATCGATCGACAGTTGTTCCTCGATCGCCAGGTGAAGCGACAGGTGCAGGAACGGGTTCACCTGACCGTCCTCGGGCCGGAAGTCGCGCGCGATCGCATCCGGATCCTGGAACAGGACCTGATACTCCGAATGCATTTCGATCAACCTCGCCGCGATCTGTTCGAGCGGTGTCAGCGTGTCGGTGGCGAGATGCTTTGTCCATGCCTCGATGAAGAAGAGGCGGGCCTGGTCACGGGATGGGTCGAACATGTTTCAGCCTGTCTTGTCCTTGAAATCGCACAGATCCCGCACGCTGCACTCGGCACATCGAGGCTTGCGTGCGGTGCATACATACCGGCCATGCAGGATCAGCCAGTGGTGGGCGTCCTTCAGGTAGTCTTTCGGGACCCGTCGCATCAACGCGTGCTCCACCGCGACGACATCCTTTCCCGGCGCGAGACCGGTGCGATTGGCGAGCCGGAAGATATGCGTATCCACCGCCATCACCGGGTCGCCGAACACGGTGTTCAGGACGACGTTCGCGGTCTTTCGGCCGACGCCGGGAAGGGCCTCCAGCGCGGCGCGATCATGTGGGACTTCGCCGCCATGGTGTTCGAGCAGCCGGTGTGAGAGCGCGACCGTGTTGCGTGCCTTGTTGCGATAGAGCCCGATGCTGCGGATCAGCTCGGCCACACCGCCCTCACCCAGCGAAACCATCGTCTCCGGGGTCGGCGCCTGCGCGAACAGGCGCCGGGTCGCGATATTCACGCTCCGGTCGGTCGCCTGGGCCGACAGCACCACGGCGACCAGCAACTGAAAGGGTGAGGCGTACTCCAGTTCGGTGGTCGGCGTCGGGTTGGCAGCGGCCAGCCGGCGAAAGAATTCACGGATTGCGTCGCGCTTCATCGGCGTGTTTCAGGCGTCATGCCAGCAGGGGCACGGCGTCCGATTCGATGCACCACGATCGTCCATCGTAGGCGGCCTCATCCCGCGGAGACGGGTCGAGCGTCCTCGGCAGTGGTTTCGATGGTCGGTCGGGCATGCGCGCGCGCCGCCGCGCGTGCGTTTATCCAGTTGAACAGCGCGATCAGGCAACCCAGCGCAAAAAAGGCGCCCGGCGGAAGGATCGCGATCAGGAAATCCGGATAGCCGTCGCCGAACACCTCGATCGGTGACAGCGACGGAAACACCATCTCGATGCCTGAGAACAGCGTGCCACGGCCGATCAGCTCGCGCACGCCGCCCAGCACCGCGAGCACCCAGACCAGCCCGAGACCCATCAACACGCCGTCCAGTGTCGAGGACAGCGGATCGTTCTTCGCGGCATAGGCCTCGACCCGGGCCAGCACGATGCAGTTGGTCACGATCAGCGGGATGAAGATGCCCAGCACCAGATAGAGCTCGTGCAGCCACGCGTTGAAGCTGAGGTCGACAATCGTCACCAGCGAGGCGATCACCAGAATGAACACCGGAATCCGGATTTCGTAAGGGATGAAGTTGCGCAGCGAAGCGATCGCGAGATTGGCGACCGCCATGACCAGAATCGTCGCCAGGCCGAGGCTGACCGCGTTGACCATGCTGGTGCTGATCGCGAGGATCGGACACAGTCCGAGCAACTGCACCAGTCCCGGATTCTGCTTCCACAGGCCGTTGAAGGCGCTTTCGCGAAAATGCTGGAGATTCATTGCTGGACTCCCGTCAGTACAGTGCCGGTCCTGGCGTCGAACAGCGCGTCGCGATGGCGCATTGCGAACGCCGCCGCCCGACCGGTCGCCGCGGTGACCGCACGGGCGCTGATGGTGGCGCCGATCCGGTATTCGAACACGCCGCCGTCCCGTCGCACGTGCCAGCGATCGGCACCAACCTCCTCGAAGGACACCCCGGTGAACTGTTCGATCCACGGCCGGGGGCTGCGCTTGTCCTTGCGCGGATCGATGTAATCACCCAGGCCGGGGGTCTCGGCATGTCCGGTTGCACGTACGCCGCTGATGCGTCCGTCGGCCTGGATACCGACTGCGAGCATGATCCGGCCGGCATAGCCGTCAGGCGCGACTGCCTCCAGGATCAAGGCCGCAGCTTCGCCGTCCTGGCGGGCACGATAGACCCTGCCACCCTCGTCCAGTCCGAGTTCGGCGGTCGGACCGAGTTCGACGAAATCCTCCAGCAGTGCGTTGTTGTAGCTCCCCGGTGGCAGGATCTCGTTGATCAGCCGCATGCGCTCGGCAAACTGGGACGCCTCGATCGCCGGCCGGGTGACGCGATGGGTGACGGTCATCAGCGACGTGAACAGCAGCGTGAAGATCACCATGATGCCGGCGGTCCGGATCGACGTCCGCGCCGCGGTGTAGCGGGTCATGGCGTCTTCCTCGAACGCTGGCCGAAGACCGGTGGCTGGGTCTTCATGTCGATCAACGGCACGCACATGTTCATCAGCAGTACTGCGAACGCGATGCCTTCCGGAAAGGCGCCGAAGGCACGGATCAGATAGGCGAGGATGCCGACACCGGCGGCGAAGATCAGCTTCCCACGGGGCGTGGTCGCGCCCGAAACCGGATCGGTGACGATGAAGAAGGCGGCCAGCATCGCGCCGCCGCTGGCCAGATGGAACAGCGGCGATGCGAACTGTGCCGGATGCGCGAGCCAGAATCCGCCCGAGATGCAGACCAGCGCGGCGATGAAGGCGACCGGCATGTGCCAGGTGATGACCCCGCGCAGCATCAGGAACACGCCGCCGAGCACGTAGCCGGCCGCGATCCATTCGTAGCCGCGTCCGCCGAGCGCACCGAAACTGGCCTGGTCGAGCACGGTGTCGACGGACCCCACCCCGGTGCGCAGACCGGTTCTCAGCGCATCCAGCGCGGTGGCGGCGGTCACCGCATCGATATCGCGCGCGCCGCCGAAGATCAGGTGCAGTTGCGTCTGGAAATCCAGTCCACCCGCCGGCGGCCACTGTGACATCAGGGACGGGTAGGCGATGATCATCGCGCAGTAGGCGACCATCGCCGGGTTGAACGGGTTCTGGCCGAGGCCGCCATACAAATGCTTGACCGCAACGATGGCGACGGTGATCCCGAGGACGGTCAGCCACCACGGCACGATCGGTGAGAAGCACAGCACGACCAGCCATGCGGTGACGACCGCAGACAGATCGGTCACTGCGATCAGCACCGGGCGGCGACGTAGACGCAGCACCAGGGCTTCGGCGGCGATCGCGACGATCGTGGCGAGCGCCAGATTGACGAGAATGCCGGCGCCGACCTGCCACACATACATCGCGATGCCCGGTAGCAGCGCGATCAGCACGTTCAGCATCACCCGCTGCACACTTGTCGGTTTGCGGATATAAGGGGAATGAATCATTGCGATTCGACCCCGTCGGCCTTGTTCGCGAGCGCCCGGCGCCGTGCGTCGATCTCCGCGATCTCTGCGGCCGCATCCGGCGGCAGATCGGTCGTATTGCGGGCCTCGACCGCGGCTTTCTGCTGCCTGGCACGTTCGAGTGCAGCGGCGATCAGGGCTTTCTTCGGGTCGTCCTCGGCGGGTTTCGCGACCGCCGGCTCCACGCCTTCGCTGCCCTTCGCCAGCCTGGCCTTGGTTTCGGCGGCCTTGGCGGCCAGTCGTGCGGCCTTCTCCGATTTTTCTCGTTCGATTCGGTAGTTCCGGAACTCGAACCGATCACGTGCCTGGCTTGCCGCCGTGCTTTCGCGCTCACGCGCCCAGATCTCGGTCTTCGCGAAACGGTAGTAGTCGACGAGCGGAATGTGGGATGGGCACACGAAGGCGCAGCAGCCGCATTCGATGCAATCGAACAGGTGGTACTCCTGCGCCTTGCCGAAGTTGTGCGAGCGCGAGAACCAGTACAGTTCGAACGGCTGCAGGTCGGCCGGACAAGCCCGCGCGCACTCGCCGCAACGAATGCACGGCATCTCTGCCGGGGGGCTGGGAAAGAGCGCTTCGGATGCGGCGATGATGCAGTTGCTGCCCTTGACCACCGGCACTGACAGGTCCGGCAGCGCAAAGCCCATCATCGGTCCGCCCAGCAGGTAGCGGTTCGTGTCGGGCCCGGGCTGCATCAGCGGCAGCAGCCGTTCGATCGGCGTTCCGATCAGGACCTCGAAATTGCCGGGCGAATCGGCATTGCCGGTCAGCGTGACCACGCGGGAGACGAGCGGCTCGCCGAAGCGGATCGCGCGATGCACCGCGTGCGCGGTTCCGACGTTGAAGCACTGGACGCCGTACTCGCCGCCGAGCTTGCCATGCGGAATCTCGATGCCGGTCAGTACGCGGATCAGTTGCTTCTCCCCGCCGGCCGGATAAAGCGTCGGTACGGCCACGACCTCGATCGCTGCTGAGAGTCTCGCGGCCGCTTCGCGCATCGCGGTGATCGCGGCCTGCTTGTTGTCCTCGATGCCGACGAGAATGCGCCTGGCGCCGATCAACTCGAGCAGGAGGATCGCGCCGTCCAGGATTTCGGCCGCGCGTTCGCGCATGAGCCGGTCGTCGCAGGTGATCCACGGCTCGCATTCGGCGCCGTTCAGGACCAGCGTTTCGATGCCCGTCCCGTTCCCGAGCTTGACATGGCTCGGGAAGGCGGCACCGCCCATGCCGACGATGCCCGAATCGCGCAGGAAGTTCAGCGTGCTCTGGCGGTCCGAGTGGAGATGGTCGAAACGGTGCAGTTCGATCCAGCGGTCCGCGCCGTCCGGGTCGATGACGACGCAGCGTGTGTTCAGTCCGGATGGATGCGCCATCGGATGATCGGCGATCTCGACCACGGTACCGGAAGTCGGGGCGTGGATCGCAGTGCCGAGCGCACCCTCGGCTTCGCCGATGCGCTCGCCCTTGAGCACCTTCTGGCCAGGCTCGACGATGCAGCGGGAGATCGCGCGCGCGTTCTGTCGCAACGGCACGACCAGGCGCGGGGCGATCGGCGCGCTGCGGATCGGCGCTTCGGCCGATTCTGCCTTGTGGTGCGGGGGTTTGACGCCGCCATGGAAACTGAAAAGACGCGCGGTCATGCCGCTTCCTTGATCTCGATCACCGGGTACTTCCATTTCCAGGTTTCCACCGTCTCGCGCACCGGCTCCATCGTGATGCAATCCACCGGGCACGGTGCGATGCACAGCTCGCAACCGGTGCACAGCGGCTCGACGACCGTATGCATCTGCTTGGCGGCGCCGACGATCGCATCCACTGGGCAGGCCTGGATGCACAGCGTGCAACCGATGCAGGTCTGTTCGTCGATCACTGCGATCGCCTTCGGCTTCTCGACGCCGTGCTCCTCTGACAGCGGCTTGAACTCGCGACCGAGCAGGTCGGCAAGATGACGGATGCCTTCCTCGCCGCCGGGCGGGCACTGATTGATGTCCGCTTCGCCGTTGGCGATCGCCTGCGCGTAAGGTTTGCAGCCCGGATAGCCGCACTGTCCGCACTGCGTCTGAGGCAGGATGGCGTCGATCTTCTCGACCAGCGGGTCGCCCTCGACCTTGAAACGGATCGACGCGTAGCCCAGCGCCGCACCGAGCACCAGCGCGATGCCGGCCATGACCAGCAGTGCGGTCAGCATGGGCTCGTCCGCCCCCGGAGTGGAGGCGAATCTACAGGTCCGGATGCACTGAACCGTAGAGTCATCACCGCATATGCCTTTGTCAGGACCATGCATCCTCTCCTACTGGAACCGGTCCAACCCGGCAAAACCCATGAATGCGAGACTCATGAAGCCGGCGGTGATCATCGCGATCGCGGTGCCCCTGAATGGTATCGGCACGTCGGCACCGTCCAGACGCTCGCGAATGCCGGCAAAAAGCACGAGGGCCAGCGTGAAACCGACCGAGGAGCCGAAACCGAACAGCAGGGATTCGAGGAGGTTGTGCGCGTAGCCCACATTGAGCAGCGGCACGCCCAGCACCGCACAGTTGGTGGTGATCAGCGGCAGATAGATGCCGAGTACCTGATGCAGCAACGGACTGGTCTTCTCGATGACCAGTTCGGTGACCTGAACGATGCCGGCGATGACGACGATGAACGACAGCGTGCGCAGGTAGGTGAGGTCGTTGGGCGCGAGCAGGTAATGATCGATCAGGTAGCTCGTGCCTGCGCCCAGTGTGAGCACGAAAGTGGTCGCCACGCCCATCCCGATCGCGGTTTCCAGCTTCTTCGATACCCCCATGAACGGGCACAGCCCGAGCATGCGGACGAGGACCACGTTGTTGACGAGTACGGCGCCGATGACAACGAATATGTAGCTGGTCATGATAGGGTTCAGGGTGTAAGCGTGGAATTATCCCTCGCAGAGCCAGGGCACTCAACCCTGATTCCTTCAGGGTTCCGCATCGTACGCCGCGTTCAGCCGTTTGCAGGCTCGCGTCCGGTCGTTGCCCGCACGCATTCGGACACCAGTTCCGGTCCGCGATAGATCAGCCCGCTGTAGAGCTGGATCAAGCTCGCGCCGGCGTCGAGCTTTGCCGCTGCGTCGTCACCGCCGAGTACGCCGCCCGCAGCGATCACGGGCAGTTCGCCCGCCAGCGCGTGGCTCAGTTCGCGCACGACCGCAGTCGAGGGCTCGAACAGCGGCGCTCCGGACAACCCGCCCTGTTGCTCGGCAAAGCGCGCGCCTGCGATCCGGTCGCGCGCCACCGTCGTGTTGGTTGCGATCACACCGTCGATCCGGTGCCGGCGCAGTGCATCCGCGATGTTCATGATCTGCGCCGAGTCGAGATCCGGCGCGATCTTCAGCGTGATCGGCACGTAGCGGCCATGCGTGTCGGCCAGCGCCTGCTGCCGGTGCTTGAGTCGACCGAGCAGGTCGTCGAGCTCCGATTCGCCCTGCAACTGGCGCAGGTTCTGCGTGTTGGGTGACGAGATGTTGACGGTCACATAGCTCGCCAGCGGATAAACCTTGTCCAGGCAGGCGAGGTAGTCGTCGGCCGCCCGCTCGATCGGGGTGTCGAAGTTCTTGCCGATATTGATGCCGAGTACCCCGCGGAATCGGGCAGCGCGGACATTGGCGAGCAGTGCGTCCACGCCATGGTTGTTGAAGCCCATGCGGTTGATGATGCCGCGAACCTCGGGCAGGCGGAACATTCTGGGACGCGGGTTGCCAGGTTGGGCGCGTGGCGTGACGGTGCCGACCTCGAGGAAGCCGAAGCCCAGCCGTGCGAGCCCGTCGATCGCCTCGCCGTTCTTGTCCAGCCCCGCAGCGAGACCGATCCGGTTCGGAAAGCGCAGACCCATCACCTCGACCGGTTGTGCGGCGATCGATCGACCAGACGGCAGGAAGCGGCCCGCTACGTGCAGTGCGGCGATCGTGAATTCGTGAGCGGTTTCGGGGTCGAGCGAGAAGAGCAGCGGACGAACGAGTGGATAGAGCATGAATGACGCTGGGTTCAGGGTTCGATGACCCGCCATTGTCCCTCGATTCGCCCTTCGAGTGGCCTGAATCTCACCTTGTAGGCCATCTTCCCGCTCTGTTCGATCCAGTAGCCGAGATACAGATAGGGCAGGCGCAGGCGGCGACAGACCTCGATCTGCCATAGCACGCCATAGGTCCCATAGCTCGCACCCGCAACGTCGGGGTCGTAGAAGGTGTACACGCTGGACAGTCCGTCTACGAGTCGGTCGATCACGCTGACCATGCGCAATGCGCCGTCCTCGCGGAATTCGACCAACCGCGTGTCGACATGGCTCTGAAGCAGGAAATGGGTGTATTGCTCGCGATTGTCCTGGTCCATTCCGCCGCCGGCATGACGGGACGCCTGATAGCGCTGATACAGCGCGTAGTGCTCTTCGGAGAACTTCAGCGGATGTTCGCTGGCACTCAGGTTGGCGTGCTTCCTCGCAGCGCGGCGCTGGCTGCGATCGAGTTGCGAGTGATCTACCGGAATCCTGACCGGCACGCAGGCCTGGCAGTTGTCGCAATAGGGGCGGTACGTGAACACGCCGCTTCGACGAAACCCGTTACGCACAAGTTCGCTGTAGATCGGCGTGTCGATCAGATGTCCTGGTGTCGCCACCTGCGAGCGCGCCACATGGTCACTCAGATATGAACAGGCATACGGGGCGGTCGCATAGAACTGGATCAGCGCGTAAGGGTAGTCGTTCTGCATGGCTCGCGGTCTCTCGTTATCCAGTCAGAATGGTCCGGGATCCCAGGTGGCGGACCATTGTCCGGGCCCATCGCCCTGCCGGGTCAGCGTGTCGAGCCAGTCACGGAAGACCTGGCGCTCGACCTCGGCTGCCCCCAGCGACAGCAGATGTGCGGTCGTCATCTGGCAATCTATTACAGCGAAATTTCTCGCGTCAAGGCGTCGTGCGAGATGGACGAGGCAGGCCTTGGATGCGTCCGATACCCGGCTGAACATCGATTCGCCGAAAAACGCGCGTCCGAGTGCGATGCCGTAGAGTCCTCCGGCGAGGGCGCCGTCAGCCCAGGCTTCGACACTGTGGGCGTAGCCGAGTTCGTGCATGCACATGTAGGCCCGCTGCATGTCGGGCGTGATCCAGGTGCCGCCGAATTCGTCGCGGGGCTGCGCACAGGCTTCGATGACGTCGGCGAAGGCGGTGTCGAATCGAATCTCGAAGCGGGGCTTGCGCAGTGTCCTTCGCAGCGAACGGCTGATCCTGATTCGCGACGGGATGAGCACCAGGCGCGGGTCGGGGCTCCACCACAGCAGGGGCTCGCCCTCCGCATACCAGGGGAAGATGCCCTGACGGTAGGCGGCGATCAACCAGTCCGGCTCGAGCCGCCCGCCAGCGGCGAGCAATCCGTCAGGCTCGACCAGTGCGGATTGCACTGGCGGAAACACCGGCGCATCAGACAGCCACGGTATCATCAGGTGGTGACGCGGACGAGGCTGTTGCGGGCTTGGGCATGCGCGGCCTGATCGGAGTTTTCGTGAAAGGTGATCACATGGTCGACAGCCAGTCGAATGCCGATCATTTCGCCGATCGAATGATTGTGGTGGCTAGGTACCAGCGAAAGCACGCGCGCGCCGCTACTCAGCTCGAGGGTGTAGAGGATGTCCGCACCGCGAAAGGCCTTCTTCGCCACCCTGGCCTTCATGCCGCTGACATCGTCGTGAATGATGTCGTCAGGACGCAGCAGCACCTCCACCGGGCAGTGGCGGTCGCAACCGGCGCAGCCGACGCTGCACTCGACCGGGATCATGCTGTTGAGCGTGCCGAGTTCCATGCGCACCTGATGATCGTTCAGCACTTCGGCGGGTAGCAGCACCCCCTGGCCGATGAAGTCGGCGACGAAACGGTTCGCCGGCCGGTGATAGAGGTTGTAGGGCGAATCCCATTGCTGGATCCGGCCCTCGTGCATGATGCCGATCTCGTCGGCGACTGCGAAGGCCTCGTTCTGATCATGGGTCACCAGGACCGCGGTCGTTCCGGTCGCCTTTAGAATGTCCCGGACCTCATGCGACAGGCGTTCGCGCAGTTCCACATCGAGGTTGGAGAAAGGCTCGTCCAGCAGCAGCAGGCTGGGAGCGGGTGCGAGCGCGCGCGCGAGTGCGACCCGCTGCTGTTGTCCGCCAGACATCTCGTGTGGATACTTGTTCCCCTGGCCCGCCAGACCCACGATCCCGAGTAACTCGGCGACACGCCCTGACCGGACCGACGCATGCTGGCGTCTAAGTCCGAAGCCGATGTTCTCGGCGATGGAAAGATGCGGAAACAGCGCGTAATCCTGGAACACCATGCCGATCCGTCTCTGTTCCGGGGGAAGGTGCCTGGACGGTGAACTCACGAGAGCGCCGTCCAGGCGAATCTCGCCCGACCCGACCCGTTCGAAGCCCGCGATGCAGCGCAGCACCGTGGTCTTGCCGCAGCCCGATGGACCGAGCAGACAGCCGATTCGCCCTTTCTCCAGCTTCATGGAGAGTTTCCGGACGATGGGGTGCTCGCCGAAGGCGAGGTCAATGTCGACGAGTTCGAGATGGGACATGTCGTCTATGATCCGTCCTGGTTGAGCGCGACGCCTGGATCGCTTCGCCGTATCCTAAATGCGATCAATTA
Source organism: Denitraticella aggregata (assembly GCF_048158365.1). NCBI lineage: Bacteria > Pseudomonadati > Pseudomonadota > Betaproteobacteria > Rhodocyclales > Zoogloeaceae > Denitraticella > Denitraticella aggregata. The sequence goes on from NZ_JBLLNL010000002.1 coordinate 162,089, forward strand.
TAATTCCGTAACGCCGGCCATGTGGATGGTTCGCATGGCAAAGAATGTGGAGTGTCGATGAGACGGGTTTCAGGGATGCGAAGTTTCCTGCAGGGATGGTCGGGACTGACGCTGTTCGGCGTCGTGATCGCAGCCTTGATCGCGGTACCGGTCCTGTCGGTCTTCTCGAACGTGGTCGTCGGCGGGACCTCGGATACCTGGTCGCACATGGCGCAGACGGTGCTGCCGGAGTTCATCCGCAACACGATCGTGATGTGCATCGGCGTGGGGCTGGGTGTGTCCAGCATCGGCATCACCGCAGCCTGGTTGACCACGATGCTCGATTTTCCGGGCCGTCGTTTTTTCGAGTGGGCGCTGGTGCTGCCGCTCGCTGTGCCGGCCTACGTGATGGCCTACGTGTACACGGATTTTCTACAGTTCGTCGGACCGGTGCAGGTCGGCCTGCGCGAGGCTTTCGGCTGGCGGGCCGGAGATTACTGGTTCCCGGACGTTCGCTCGGTCGGCGGTGCGATCGCGATGTTCATGTTCGTGCTTTATCCGTATGTCTACCTGCTCGCGCGCACCGCTTTCCTCGAGCGCGCGTCGGGCATGCTCGAAGCAGGGCGCTCGCTCGGCCTCGGACCGTGGCGGTGTTTCTTCCAGGTGTCGCTCCCGCTCGCGCGCCCGGCGCTGGTCGCCGGTACCGCACTGGCCTTGATGGAGACTCTGGCCGACTACGGTACGGTGGCGTACTTCGGCGTTCAGACCTTCACCACCGGAATTTATCGTGCCTGGTTCTCGCTCGGGGATCGTGCCGCAGCTGCGCAGCTTGCGGCCGTGCTGCTGGGCTTCGTCGTGCTGGTGCTGGTGCTCGAACATGCCAGTCGCGGGCGGGCACGGTTCAACAACACGTCACGCCAGCCAGGCGCGCCTGCGCGCATCCGTCTCGACGGCGCGCGTGCCTGGGTCGCGACCTTTGCGTGCTTCATGCCGCTCTTGTTCGGTTTCCTGCTTCCGGGCGGTTTGTTGCTCGACATGGCTTTCGCGGCAGGCGACGCGCAGTTCGGTCCGCGATTCGTGACGCTGGCGCGCAACAGCTTCGTGCTCGCGTCGGTCACGGCCGTGCTCGGGGTCGCGATCGCAGTGCTGCTGGCCTATGCCGCCCGGCTCGCACGCTCGACGGTGCCGTCCGCGGCGAACCGGATCGTCGGTCTCGGCTATGCGGTGCCGGGGTCGGTGATCGCGGTCGGCGTGCTGATTCCGGTGACCCGTCTCGACAACTTCATCGCGTCGGGATGGGAGAGTGTGTTCGGTATCAACCCGGGGCTGGTGCTGACTGGCGGTATCGCGGCCCTCGTCTACGCGTATCTGACCCGCTTTCTGGCGATCGCATTGCACACGGTCGATTCGAGTCTGGGCAAGATCACGCCCAGCATGGACGATGCGTCGCGCAGCCTTGGATATGGCAAGTTCGCGACGCTGCGGCGGGTCCATGTGCCGATCCTGCGTGGGAGCCTGTTGACCGCGGGCCTGCTGGTGTTCGTCGATGTGATGAAGGAACTGCCTGCGACGCTGGTGATGCGGCCGTTCAACTTCGACACGCTCGCCACCCAGGCCCATACGCTGGCGGCCGACGAACGCCTCGCCGAAGCCTCGACGGCGGCCCTGACGATCGTGGCAGTCGGACTGATCCCGATGTTCCTGATCTCGCGTCAGATAGTGAAGAATCGGCGCCGCAGCATGGTCGCCATGGCCGTGCCCGTGGCAGCCAGCGCGAACCCGACCGCGGGAAACTGACGGGCAACAGAAGACCGCCCGAAGGCGGTCTCCAAAAAAATCCTCGCGCGGGAGAACCGGTCAGCGGAAACCGGCCCGGTCGAAGATGCGCTGCGCTTCGGCGATGCCAGCCGACAGTGTGCCGAGCGGGGTGGTGTCGCTCTTGAATTCGCCCATTTTGGCCAGCGCGGGATTGTCGGTTCTGACGCCCGGTACCACGGGCCATTCATTGTTGCCGTCGGCGAAGTAGATCTGTGCCTGATCCGAGGTGAGATACTCGATAAACTTCACAGCCGCTTCCTTGTTCGGCGCGTTCTTGAGTATGCCTGCGCCGGACACATTCACATGCGTCCCCCAACTGAGCTGGTTGGGCCAGACGAAGCGCACGTTCGCGACGACCGCCTGGTCTTCCGGCTTGTCCGAGCGCATCAGGCGCGCAAAATAATAGCTGTTCGTAATGGTCACGCCACATTCGCCGGCGGCGACCGAGCGAAGCTGGTCGGTGTCTCCGCCGCGCGGCGGGCGCGCGAAGTTGTCGACGAGATGCCTGGCCCAGGCTTCGGTCGCCTCGGCCCCGATATGACTGAGAAGGGCGGCTCCAAGCGACAGGTTGTACGGATGGCTGCCGGAACGGGAGCAGATCTTGCCCTTGAGTGCCGGATCGGCGAGCGATTCGTAGGTCGTCACCTGTTCGGCCTGGACCAATTCCGGGTTGAAGACGATGACGCGCGCGCGCTGTGAAAACGCGAGCCAGGTGTCGGTGCGCAGATGCTCGGGAATGCGCGATGCGACGAGCTCTGACTCGACCGGCGCGAAGAGGCCGAGTTCCTGGGCGGCTGTCAGGCGTGCGGCATCGACCGTGATGAGCACGTCGGCGGGGCTGTTCGCCCCCTCGTTGCGCAGCCGCTCGAGCAGTTCGTCGTCGCGCGCTTCGATGCGGTTGACCTGGATGCCGGTCAGTCGGGTGAATTCTCTGTACAAGGCCTCATCCGTCTGGTAATGGCGGGCCGAGTAGACGTTCAGCTCCTGCGCGAGTGCCGGGGAGGTCAGCGAGGTCATGCCGAGGGCAGCGACGAGGGACAACAGGACAGCCTTGTTCTTCATGATGCAGACACCTTCAGTGGTTGGTTTCCAGGTTATGCAAATAATAACGAGAGTGATTCCTAATTGCAAAAACTTCTCGTTTTAGTGATCTGCAATGCGAAGAAATCTTGTTGATGAGGGATCCATGCATGCACTGATCGTCAGTGCCGACCGTCTCGGCAACAGTCCGTAGGTGCTTGATCGGTTTGGCATTCGCGTCGCGGCGCACGTCAGTGGGCGCAAAATCATCCATCAGCGGCGCAGTGCGCCGCTTCGGGTCGGAATCGAGAGCGCGATTCTGGTCAGCCTTCGGATTCGAGCAGGCGCCGGCCACCGTTGAAGCGGGCGAGCCAGTAGCGACCGTTGATGCTTTCGACCCGCACCTTGCCGCCGCTCGACGGTGCATGCAGGAACTGACCGTCTCCGATGTACAGGCCCACGTGAGAGTAGGCGCGTCTGGATGTGTTGAAGAACACCAGATCGCCCGGCTGCAGGTCGGCCTTGCCGACCTTGGTGCCCAGTCTGGCCATGTCGCTCGCCCGTCTGGGGAGGTCCAGGCCGACCGCCTTGCTGAACACGTTCTGCACCAGACCACTGCAGTCCAGGCCGGTTTCCGGCGAAGTGCCGCCATACTTGTAGCGGATGCCCAGGTATTCCATTCCATGGTCGATCAGACCCTGGGCGCGGTTCTCCGACGCGGGCGCTTCATCGACAGAGTTCAAGGATGAATCGATCGCACCCTGTTCGCCTGCGAATGCGCCGACCGAAACGGTGAGTGCGAGCGGCATCAGCGCGATCAGGATCGTCTTGCGAATCAACATCGAGAGCCTCGCTCCTTCAAGATCGGCCGCCGTCAGCGTCCGCTCAGTTGTCGTCGTGTGCGTTCGAGTTCGGCCAGGCTGCGCGCAGAGTTCAATCCCCGCTTCAGTGCGCGGGCCTGGGTGGCCATCATCAGCTGAGCGATCGCGTAGGCATCGCCGAGCGCATGGTGCCGCTGGAAAGTCTCGATATCGAACTGCCGCATCCACTCGGACAGGCGTGTCGGCCCATGGATGCGCGCCTCGAACAGGGCTGGTAACAGCCAATACAGGTCCAGCCAGACCCAGTCGGGCGTCACACCCACGTGACGGTCGAACGCACGGTCCAGCATGACTCGGTTGAGCCCAGCGTTGTATACCACAACCGGACCCGATCCAGAGAAGGTCAGCAGGTTCGTCAGCACGCTGCCCGGGTCGGGTTCGAGCGCCGAATAGTAGCTGTCCGACGCGGTCAGCGTGCCCGAGTCGAGTGCGATGGCGGCGACCGATAGCAGGGCGCTTCTGTCAGGGTCGAGTCCGGACGCCTCGGTGTTCAGGACCACGTAACGGGTCTCGAAGTGCGAGCGTGTGAGGTCGGCTTCAGGCAACGTGTGCCAGTGTGCGAGTGCCTCGCGGGACGCGGCATCGAGCGAGGTGGTGTCGGCGCGGTTCGGCAGCAGGCGGCTCAACCAGTTCATCGCCGCTCCCTTGCACCGTGATTCCGGGCGTCTGCAATCATGGGGCCACCGTAGCAGGCGCGCGAACCGCTTCGACACTCATAGCTGATAGTCCAGCTTGAGGCGCAATTGAAGTTTGCGCGCCTGCCGGAACGCTTCCTTCAGGATGCGTCGATCCAGTTCGTTGAGCTCGTCAGGACGAATCCGGTTGTCGCCGTCTGCATCATGCTCGGTCTCGAGGTGCTGCGAGCGCAGACGCAGCAACTGGATGAAGTGGAAGCCATCCACGATCGCCGACAATTCGTCGGTCTGCACGCCCATTCTCGCGCCGGCCTGGCGCAGGCGCTGGGCGGTGCTGCTGGACCCGACTTCGGCGCGCAACGCCAGTATGCGAGCAACATCGACGAACAGGCGGGCGCCGGACTTCTTGAGGTCGATCGTGCCGTCGTCTTCCAGCACGAAGTCCCGGATACGTCCAAGGGGCGGATGCACCTCCAATGCGTTGGCCGCCATCATGCGCAGGAAGGTCGAATTGCGCTTGGCGGTCTTGTTGAGCCAGCCCCGTAACTTGTCGCCCAGTTGTTCGTTGCCGATCAACACCCGGTAGTCGAAGAAGATCGATGCGTTGAGCAGCGCCTGCGGTTCCGGTTCTCGAATCCAGCTGTCGAAGCGTGCCTGCCACTCGTCCAGGGTCAGGCACAGTTCCGGGTTGCTGGCCATGATGTTGCCCTTGCACAGTGGAAATCCGCAGGCGGCAAGGCTTTCGTTCACGCTGCGCGCGAACCCGATCAATCTCTGGCGCAAGGGCTCGCGTGCGGCACGATCGGCGCACACGAAAATCAGGCCGTTGTCCTGATCGGTGGACAGGGTCTGCTCATGGCGTCCTTCGGAACCGAAAGCGAGCCACGCGTAATCGACGCCCTCGATCTCGTGACGCTCCAGCTCCAGGCGGATGATGCGGCGCGTCAGGGCGTCGTTCAGCGCCGAGATGAACAGCGTGAGTTGTTCCGCACCGATGCCTTGCGCGATCAGGTTCAGCGCGAGCTGGCGGATGTCGCGACTGGCGCTCTGCAAGGTCTCGGTATCGCTTGCGCTGTCGATGCTGGCGCGGATCTGGCGCAGGCTGATTCGCTGCAGCGAGAACAGGTCGCGCTCGGACACGACGCCCAGCATACGCCCCTTGTCATCCAGCACCATCAGGTGACGGACGCCATGGGTCGCCATTTCGAGTGCTGCGTCGTAGGCCGATGCGCTCTGCGGCAACGCGCGTGGGTCGGGCGTCATCACGTCGCTGACCGGGCGTGACAGGTCGAGGCCGGGCAGCACGATACGGGGCAGCAGGTCGCTTTGCGTCAGGATGCCGACCGGTCTTTGCTCGGCATCGGTGATCACCATGCAGCCAATCTTGAATTCCGCCATCGTCTCGAGTGCTGCGCGCGTCGAGGTTTCAGGTGCGACGAAGACGGCCTCGTGCTTGAGCAACTGCCCGATCGGGGTCGTCATGGTCTGCTGCTCGGCGGCGCGCTGCGAGAACGTCGTCTGCAGTTGCTGGCGCGACTGATTGAGCAGGCTGGCGATGTAGCGGGTGCAGAACAGATGAAAGACCGGGCTCATCTGGATCAGCGTCAGGAAATCCTCGGCCGCGAGCTGGTAGACGAAACTGTCTTCCACCGCGACATACGCGTTGGTCGATGGACGTTGCGCCGAGATGGCACCGATCGGAAAACATTCACCCGGCCCGAGCGCCATCATCGCGTACTCGGTGACCGCCGCGGCGCCGGACTGCCGGGCCTGGATCTTGCCCCGCTGAATGATATAGAAGAACTGAGGCTGGCCCATTGCCGGGGTCAGGATCTCGGCGCCCTTCATGTGATAGGCAAGTCGGATGCGATCCGCGAGAAAGCTCAGTGCATCGGCTTCCATTCCGTTAAACGGCGAGAATCTCTTCAGAAATTCCGAGCTGGCTCCGACGAGCATCTCGGGGGCGGTGGGTGACGTCACTTTCGGCGATCCTTTGCGAGACTCCGAATTATATCGCATGCTGCCAGGATCGGTCGGTCTGCTCTGCGGCTGTCATTGCGTGCGAACGCGTTTTGGGAGCGGGTTCGGCGTCGCGGCGCAGACTGCGTGCGACGCCGATCGTCAAGGGCTCCGGTTCAGAGTACCTCGGCTGCGTGGTCCGCCAGCCTGGACCGTTCGCCGCGCTGCAGCGTGATATGCCCGGAATGCGCCCATCCCTTGAAGCGGTCGACGACGAAGGTCAGGCCGGAACTGCCCTCGGTGAGATAGGGCGTGTCGATCTGTGCGATGTTGCCCAGGCACACTACCTTGGTGCCGGGGCCGGCGCGCGTGATCAGCGTCTTCATCTGCTTGGGCGTGAGGTTCTGGGCCTCGTCGATGATCAGGAACTTGTTGATGAAGGTGCGCCCGCGCATGAAGTTGAGGCTCTTGATCTTGATCCGCGATCGGATCAGGTCGCGGGTGGCCGCACGGCCCCATTCGCCGCCTTCTCCGGCCGTGCCGTTGAGTACGTCGAGGTTGTCCTCCAGCGCCCCCATCCATGGCGCCATCTTCTCTTCTTCCGTACCGGGCAGGAAGCCGATGTCCTCGCCGACCGGCACGGTCACCCGCGTCATGATCACTTCCGAGTAGCGCTTTGTCTCCAGCACCTGCGTCAGCGCTGCGGCGAGCGTGAGCAGCGTCTTGCCGGTGCCTGCCTGGCCGAGCAGCGTGACGAAGTCGATGTCGGTGTTCATCAGCAGGTTCATTGCGAAGTTCTGCTCGCGGTTGCGGGTCGTAATGCCCCACACCGCGTTCTTCGCATGGCTGTAGTCGGTGAGCGTCTCGAGCAGGACGGTGTTGCCCTGCCTGTTCCGGACCCAGGCCTGAAGCGGGTTCGGCCCGTCCTGATAAAGGAACTCGTTGATCAGCAGCTCGGCGCTGATCGCGCCCTTCAGACGGTAATAGGTGCGGCTTTCCTCCTTCCAGGACTCCATTTCCTTGCCATGAGTCTCCCAGAACTCGGCACTGAGCTCGCGCGATCCGGTGTAGAGCAGGTCGCTGTCCTCGAGGACCTTGTCGTTGAAGTAGTCCTGCGCCTCCAGTCCCAGCGCGCGGGCCTTGATGCGCATGTTGATGTCCTTGGACACCAGGATGACCGGGCGCTTCGCATGTTGCTCGGCCAGATGCATGACGACCGCCAGGATCTGGTTGTCGCCCTTGACCGTGGGCAATGCGTCCGGAAGCTCTAAGCGAATCGCCTCCGCCTGCAGGAAAAGCTTGCCGGTCGCGAGCCCGTGCGACGGGCCTTCCAGCGGTATGCCTTGCTTCATGTCGGTGACGTCGGACGACACGATCTCGTCCATCATGCGGCTCGCCTGACGCGCGTTGCGTGCGACTTCGGACATGCCCTTCTTGTTCGAGTCGAGTTCCTCGAGCGTCATGATCGGCACGAACAGATCATGCTCCTCGAAGCGGAACAGGCTCGTCGGATCGTGCATCAACACGTTGGTGTCGAGCACGAAAAGCTTGTTGCGGGGGGCACGCGCGCTGCGTTTTGTCATCGAACGATCTCTCCTGAAGGCGCTGAAATCAGAGGCTGCGGACGAACGCGAGGACCTCCTCGACATGTCCTGGCACCTTGACCCCGCGCCATTCGTGTGCGATCCGCCCCTGATCGTCGATGACGAAGGTGCTGCGCTCGATCCCGCGGACCTGTTTGCCATACATGTTCTTCATCTTGATGACATCGAAGGCCTGGCACGCGATTTCGTCCGCGTCCGAGATCAGTTCGAACGGTGCCTCCAGCTTCGCCTTGAAGTTCTCGTGCGACTTTAGGCTGTCGCGGGAGATGCCGAAGACGGCGCAGCCTGCGGACACGAAATCGGCGTGATGGTCGCGAAAGGCGGCAGTCTCGTTCGTGCAGCCCGGCGTGTTGTCCTTGGGATAGAAATACAGCACCACCTTGCGCCCCTTGAGCGCGGACAGGGTGATGGTCTGGCCACCGGTGGCGGGCAGCGAGAATTCGGGCGCGGCGGTCTGAGCACTCATGGTGTTTTCCTTTTGTTGTCGGGACGATGCAGCGTAGCGGAGATTCGTGTCGTTTGACAATCGTGGCCAGGTCATCGGCCCGCGGCCTTGGGGGCCGGCCGTGCATGAGCGCCTTACTGCAATGCACAAGCGGATCGGCTATCATCGCCGTTCGCATCGAACCGCAACCGGAATTGCCCCGTGGATTATCTTCAGACCGTCCTGCTCGCGCTGGTGCAGGGCGTCACCGAGTTTCTGCCGATTTCGAGTTCAGCCCATCTGATCCTGGTTCCGGTGCTCACCGGCTGGCCTGATCAGGGTCTTGCCTTCGATGTCGCGGTGCATGCCGGATCCCTGGGCGCGGTCATCATCTATTTCCGGCACGAACTGTTGCGCATGAGCGTGGCCGGACTGGGCTCGTTCGCGGGACGCTGGAACGCCGATGCGAGACTGGCCTGGGCGGTCGTGATCGGCACCGTCCCAGTGGTGGTGGCCGGCCTGTTGGGCAAGTCCTTCATCGAAGACATGCTGCGCGGTCCGCTGGTGATCGCGACCACGGCGGTCGTGTTCGGACTGGTGTTGTGGTGGGCCGATGTGACCGGGAAGCGGGCGCGCAGCGAAGACAGCATCGGCTGGCGCGACGCAGTCCTGGTCGGCCTCGCCCAGGCTGTCGCGCTGATTCCCGGCACGTCGCGCTCGGGCATCACGATCACCGCGGGCCTGATGCTGGGGCTGACCCGCGAAGCGGCCGCGCGCTTCTCCTTTCTGCTGTCGATCCCGACGCTGATTGCATCCAATGTGCTGATCGGGCGTGATCTGATCAGTACCTCCGAGTCGGTGGACTGGGGCATCCTGGCGGTGGGGGTGGTGGTCGCCGGCCTGAGTGCCTACGCATGCATCGAGCTGTTCATCCGCCTGCTGTCGCGCACCGGCATGCTGCCCTACGTGATCTATCGGGTCGTGCTGGGTTTGCTGCTGTTCTGGCTGTTCTGGTGAGCGTCGCCACGCCGCATGAGTGGTCGGTCCGCACCAGGGGCCGCGCGGATGGCCATCTGCCGGTCGCGAAATTCGGCCGAATCGCTCACTCGGGGTCGAACATGACCGCCGCAACGACCGCGCGGCCTTCGCCGGCAAGGATGTTGTAGGTCCGGCAGGCGGCCGCCATGTCCATGATCTCGAATCCGATGCCGGCCTCGATCAAGGGGCGCAGCAGCACATGCTGGGGAAATCGCAGCTGACTGCCGGTACCGATGATGACTACCTCGGGTTCGAGTTCGAGCAGCATGCCGAAGTCTTCGCTGCTGAGGCCATCGAAGCCGTTGGGCGCCCAGTTCGGTAACACCTGTGACGCGCTGATCACCAGGTTGCCGTCGTGGCGGATCTTGTTTATCAGCACATGGCCCGCGCCATAGCCGGTGACCAGATTCAGGTTGGGATTGCGTTCCAGATTGAGTTTCATGCGCTTGCGTCCACTGGGCGGCCAAGGGGCAAAATTGCCGCGCGCTCGTCGGTTGGATAAGATTATAGTCTTTCGCATCGGTTGTTCAGGCACTGGTCGTGCATGCAGCGGATGTATTTCGACGAGGATGACGCCATGGGCGTGACCAACAAGCTGCAACTCGCGCCGGTGTCGGTGATCGAGCCGCCTGCACAGCCGACCGATGAGCTTGCATTGCGCACGGTGCGCAAGTCCGCCAAGCTCGCCGACGTCTGCTACGACATCCGGGGTCCGGTGCTCGCCCGCGCCAAGCAGATGGAGGACGAGGGGCATCGCATCATCAAGCTCAATATCGGCAACCTCGCGCCGTTCGGGTTCGAGGCGCCGGAAGAGATCGTGGTCGATGTGATCCACAATCTGCGCGACGCGTCCGGCTATTCCGACTCCAAGGGCATGTTCGCCGCGCGCAAGGCGGTCATGCATTACACTCAGCAGAAGAAGATCGCCGCGGTCGGCATCGAGGACATCTACCTCGGCAACGGCGCGTCCGAGTTGATCGTGATGGCGATGCAGGCACTGCTGAACAACGGCGACGAGGTGCTGGTGCCTGCGCCCGACTACCCGCTGTGGACCGCAGCGGTCAGCCTGGCCGGGGGCAGACCGCGTCATTACATCTGCGACGAGCAGGCCGGCTGGCTGCCCGATCTCGACGACATCCGTCGCAAGATCACGGCGGACACCCGCGCGATCGTGATCATCAATCCGAACAACCCGACCGGCGCGCTCTATCCGGAGTCCTTCCTGCGCGAGATCATCGAGATCGCACGACAGAATCAGCTCATCGTCTTCGCCGACGAGATCTACGACAAGATGCTGTACGACGGTGCGACGCACACGTCGATCGCATCGCTCGCGGACGATGTGCTGTTCGTGACGATGAACGGCCTGTCCAAGAATTATCGCACCTGCGGGTATCGCGCCGGCTGGATGGTGGTGTCGGGCGAGAAGCGACATGCGCGCGACTACATCGAGGGGCTCAACATGCTCGCCTCGATGCGTCTGTGCTCCAACGTGCCTGGCCAGTGGGCGATCCAGACTGCACTGGGGGGCTACCAGAGCATAGACGAACTGATTGCGCCCGATGGCCGGCTCTCGCGTCAGCGCGACCTCGCGTGGCAACTGATCAGCGACATTCCCGGGGTCAGTTGCGTGAAACCGCAGGCCGCGCTGTATCTGTTCCCGAAGCTGGATCCGAAGATGTATCCGATCGTCGACGACCAGCAGTTCGTGCTCGAGTTGCTCGAGTCCGAGCGGGTCCTGCTGGTGCAGGGCAGCGGCTTCAACTGGATGCAGCCGGATCACTTCCGCCTGGTGTTCCTGCCGCACGAGGACGATCTGCGTGATTCGATCGGACGTATCTCGCGCTTCCTCGAACACTATCGCAAGCGGCTCGGCAGCTGAATATCGCGCGTCCAGGCACCGATGGCCCGCTCGTTCTTGTCGCTCAACTCATTTCTCAACCTAAAGTGCATCTCATGAAACCGATCAATGTGGGACTTCTGGGCATCGGTACCGTCGGTGGCGGTACCTTCAACGTACTCAAGCGCAACCAGGAGGAGATCACGCGCCGTGCCGGACGCCCGATCCGGATCGTGACCGTGGCCGACAAGAACGTCGCACTGGCACGTGCGGTTGCGGGTGATGACGCACGGATCACCGATGACGCGTTCTCGGTGGTCACCGATCCCGACATCGACATCGTGGTCGAATTGATCGGGGGCTATGGTGTGGCGCGCGAACTGGTCCTGAAGGCGATCGACAACGGCAAGCATGTGGTCACTGCCAACAAGGCGCTGCTCGCGATGCACGGCAACGAGATCTTCGAGGCGGCCCAGAAGCGCGGCGTGATGGTCGCGTTCGAGGCCGCGGTCGCCGGCGGGATTCCGATCATCAAGGCGCTGCGCGAGGGCCTGACCGCTAACCGCATCGAATGGCTGGCCGGCATCATCAACGGCACGACGAACTTCATCCTGTCCGAGATGCGCGAGAAGGGGCTGCCTTTCGCCGATGTGCTGAGCGAGGCGCAGGCGCTCGGTTATGCCGAGGCCGATCCGACTTTCGATATCGAGGGCGTGGACGCGGCCCACAAGGTCACGATCATGAGCGCGATCGCATTCGGCGTGCCGATGCAGTTCGGCGCAGCCCATGTCGAGGGCATCACCAAGCTCGACGCGGTCGACATCGCATATGCCGGCCAGCTTGGCTACCGGATCAAGCTTCTCGGCATTGCGAAGATGCGCGACGAGGGCATCGAGCTGCGGGTGCATCCGACGCTGGTGCCGGAGAAGCGCCTGATCGCGAATGTCGAGGGCGCGATGAATGCGGTGCTGGTACAGGGTGATGCGGTGGGTTCGACGCTTTACTACGGCAAGGGGGCAGGGGCCGAACCGACCGCCAGCGCGGTGATCGCCGACCTGGTCGACGTCACGCGACTGCACACGGCCGACCCGGAACATCGCGTGCCGCACCTCGCCTTCCAGGCGGACCAGGTGCGCGACCTGATGGTGCTGCCGATCGAGGACGTGGTGACTTCGTACTATCTGCGCATGCGGGTGGACGACAAGCCGGGCGTACTCGCCGATATCACGCGCATATTGGCCGACAGCGAGATTTCGATCGAAGCGCTGATCCAGAAGGAGGCGGAGCAGGGCGAGTCGCAGACCGACATCATCATGCTGACCCACCGCACCGTGGAGCGCAACGCGAACCTCGCGATCCGGCAGATCGAGGCCTTGCCGGTCGTCAATGGCTCGGTGACCCGCATCCGCATGGAAGCCCTGCAGTAATAAGGCATCCGCTTCTCGATCCCGGGCCGGTGGCGAGCGATCGCACCGGCCCGTTTTTTATCGTGCGGTTGAAGACCGTATTTCGAACCGTAGCGGGCCTTTTGAGGTCGATGTCGACATGCAGGTTTTCGTCGCAAATGGCGAGTGCGACGGTAACGGGGATGGCTATGCCATGATGAGCTCGAGCAGGGAATGCTTTGCGCGCTTGAGGGCCGGGCTCAAACGCCTGTGGCCGGTCATAATGCTGATGCCCATGATTGCGGCTTGTGATCCATTCGCGAAGCCGGATTCGCTGATGGAAGAGTACGTCAAGCGGTTGGGCAGGGTGCTGGAGGTCGATTCGTCGCTGTCGACGGTTCCCGTCGCGCCGGAGTTTCCGCGCATGCGCGAGCGGGTTCGCGAGATTGCGCATGTCAACGCGAGCATGCTCGACTTCCTGGGCTTGTACGGATGTGAGCTGCAGCAAGTCGTCGGTGAGCGTAACTCCACCCTCGGGCGTGTGATGCATCCGACCGCCCGCCTGGATTATGAATTGCGCTTCATCCGCGCGGCCGAGGAGTGCATCCCCGAACTGGATCGCGACGGTCTGAAACAGCGCCTGGTCGAGGTGATCGCGATCAAGCGTGAAATCCTCGGCGACATCGCGTGGAATGCAGTCTGGGGCAGCCGCGAGATCGAGGCGGTGTTCACCCGGTCCCGGGGCGCGATGCCGGTGAGGAGGGATCCCAATGCAGTGTCGCAGGCCGCATCCGACCTCCAGTTCCTCGACGCGACGCTGCAGCGTGCGCTGGCTGGAGAGCTGAACGTCGATGTCGATGGACTCGACCCGGTCTACCAGCGCTGGCATCGCCAGCCGGTCGCGGGTCAACTGATCCAGAGCGCGATCCTGCTGACGACCCGGCTGGAGGATGCCAGCTCATTGCTCGAGGCCAGACTGGGCGAGACCCCGTTGTGCGAAAAACCCATTCGTACCCGTCGCGCCGACACTATGCACAGTATGTTCCTGTCGGTCTTTGCAGGAGAGGTCCAGCCTTATCTGTCGGAAGTGCAGCAGGCGAGATTCGCGCTCATTCCGACGATCGAGTCACTTGCCGCGCTCGGCGGCGAGATGCGTAGCGCGAGCTTCGACGCCTATGCCAAAGAGGTGCTGTCGCAGCAGGGCGAAACAGGACTCTGGCATGGTTTCGATCGTGCCGTGGCGCGCCATACCAAGGCCTGGCAGGCCCTGCTCGAACAATGCGGCATGCGTCCCGGCATGGGTTGAATTCGCCCGACGCCGTTTGGGCGCACCGCATGGCCGGTCCAGCCTCCGCCTGGCCGGTCGCTCGATCAGTCGGCCAGATCAGGTCGGTCTACCGCTCACGCCCCTCCGGTGATCGGGCGGAACTCGCCCTTCGCATCGGTGGCGAGGCTGACGACGACGATGGCGACCATCGCCAGGACGAAGCCCGGGATCATCTCGTAGATACCCGGGCCGCCAAGGAAGCTCGAATTCCAGCCGAGTGCGATCCACACGATCACCGTCACTGCGCCGGTGATCAACCCGGCTACGGCGCCGAGCCCGGTCATGCGGCTCCATGTCAGGGACAGGATCATCAGCGGGCCGAAGGCGGCTCCGAAGCCGGCCCACGCATTGGCCACCAGTCCGAGCACCTGGCTGTCCGGATCACTCGCGATAAGGGCTGCGACGGCACCCACCGCCACGACCGCGATGCGGCTGACGGTCACGATCGCCCGGTCGCTCGCCTTCTTGTTGACCAGTAGCCTGTAGAAGTCCTCCGCCAGTGACGACGAGGACACCAGCAACTGGCTTGAAACGGTCGACATGATCGCGGCGAGCAGGGCTGCGAACAGGAAGCCGGTGATCAGCGCCGGAAACAGCGTCTCGGCAAGCAGTATGAAAATCGTCTCGGGGTCGGCCAGCGCGATTCCGCTGCGCTCGACATAGGCGCGGCCGAAGATCCCCACGCCGATCGCACCGATCAGCGAGATGGCCATCCAGCTCATCGCGACGTTGCGTGCGGTCGAGACCTCGGCGACGCTCCTGACTGCCATGAAGCGAACGATGATGTGCGGCTGGCCGAAATAGCCAAGCCCCCATGCCATCAACGAGAGCCAGCCGATGAAGGTCATGCCCTCGGTCCACCACGAAAGGGTGAAGCCGTCGATACCCGACAAGGTGACTCCGGCCTGCGCAAAACCGCCGCCGTCACCGGCATAAAGGACGACGGCCGGCATGATGACCAGCGCCAGCATCATGATGCAGCCCTGGACGAAATCGGTGAGGCAGACCGCGAGAAACCCTCCGACCACGGTGTAGGCGAGAACGATGCCGAGCGTCAGCCAGACTCCGGTCTGGTAGCCCCCGCTGAAGGCCGTCGAGAAGAGTTTGCCGCCTGCAACGAGGCCAGAGGCGGTGTAGACCGCAAAGAACACCACGATGATCATCGCCGAGACCAGGCGCAGCGCTGTTGCCTGCGTCGGGAAGCGGTTGGCTAGGAATTCCGGGATGGTCAGGGCGTTGTCATAGCGCTCGGTCTGCTCGCGCAACCTCGGGGCGACGACGATCCAGTTGACCAGCGCGCCGATGAACAGGCCGATCCCGATCCAGGCCTCGACGAGGCCGGCGGCGTAGAGCGCGCCGGGCAGCCCGAGAAGCAGCCAGCCCGACATGTCCGATGCGCCGGCCGATAGCGCCGCGACCGCAGGTGGCAGGTTGCGTCCGCCCAGCATGTATTCTTCGGAGTTTCCCGTCGATTTCCGATAGGCGTAGAACCCGATGCCCAGCATAGCGACGAAGTAGATGGTCAGGCTGATCCAGACTCCTGTTTGCATGATCTTCCTCGCTTTCGTTTTTTGTGTGAGGCGGGTTACGCCTCTGCGGCGAGCAGGCTGGTGTTGCCCCCGGCGGCGGTCGTATCGATGCAGATGTGCCGTTCGGCGTAATAGCGCTCAGCACAGATCACTTCGGTCTCGAGCAGTACCATGCGGCCATCACGGCTGGCGAGCGCTTGCCTGAGCCCGCGTGTCCAGTCGGAATCACCAGCCGCGGCCACGGCGACGAATCCCTTTGCCTTCGCGAGTTCCACGGCAGGCACGGTCCCGTCGATGCCTGTGACCGGCGCGCCGGCCTTGATGAGTTGCTCGACCGCTGCCTTGGCCCCGGGCGCGACGATCAGCGCAGGGCATCCGGCGGCGAGCGCCTGGGCGGCCTGACCGAGCGCCGTCTCGATCTCCGGTCCAAGGCAGAGAATCGGCCCCTTCGGCGGCATGATCATCCGGTTCGACTCACCGGTCGGCCCAGGCAGAGCGAACGGTCCGCTGTCGAGACTCGCGGCGGTGTTGACGGCCCGGCGCACCAATGCCCCCTTGCCGTCGAGCGCCCTGCGTAGCACCTGCGCCCGGTCCACGCGTGCCGACCAGGCGGTCGCGTCGAGCGTCGCGAAGGCATCCTCGACCTGACTCGCCGAAACCGCATCGCCTTCAGGTGCGGGATGCTCTGACGGTTCCTCGGTTCGGCGGAAGCGGTTGACATAGTGCGGTCCGCCCGCCTTCGGTCCGGTGCCCGAGAGCCCCTCACCGCCGAAAGGCTGGCTGCCGACTATGGCGCCGATCTGGTTGCGGTTGACGTAGATGTTGCCGACCTGGATGCGGTCGACGATTTGCTGCACGCGGTCGTCGATCCGGGTGTGCAGGCCGAAGGTCAGCCCAAAACCGCGGTTGTTGATCGCGTCGACCACCTTATCGATGTCCTTGGCCTTGAAGGACGCAACGTGAAGCACCGGTCCGAATACCTCGCGCTCGAGATCCTGAATGCCATCAACCTCGACCAGCGCGGCGCCGACGAAGTTGCCGTCTTCGGGTGCGGCGAGACGCTTGAGCAGGCGGCCTTTCTTTTGCTGCGCGTCGACGTATTCGGAGATGTCGGATTGCGCCTCGGCATCGATCACCGGCGCGACGTCGGTGTCGATCGACCAGGGATCGCCGGTCACCAGGGTGTCCATCGCGCCCATCAGCATTTCGACCACCCGATCCTTGGTGTCCTCCTGGACGTAGAGCATGCGAAGCGCAGAGCAGCGCTGGCCCGCCGACTGGAAGGACGAGGCGACGATGTCGTCGACCGCCTGCTCGGGCAACGCAGTGGAATCCACGATCATCGCGTTCAGGCCGCCCGTTTCCGCGATCAGCACGGCGCTCGCGGACGCGTTGGCCGCCAATGCTTTATGGATCCGCTGCGCCGTCTCGGTCGAGCCGGTGAAGCAGACGCCGGCGATACGTGGGTCGGAGGTGAGCGGGCCGCCCACGGCCGGGCCGTCACCCGGCAGCAGTTGAAAGGCGGCCGCCGGCACGCCGGCCTCGCGAAACATCTCCGCCGCCCGCGTCGCGATGATCGGCGTCTGTTCGGCCGGCTTCGCCACGACCGCGTTGCCGGCTGCAAGGGCTGCGGCTATCTGACCGGTGAAAATCGCCAGAGGGAAGTTCCACGGGCTGATGCAGACAAAGATGCCGCGCCCTCTGCCCGGATCCTCGGCTTCCAGCCGCTCGGCCTCACAGGCGTAATAACGGAGGAAATCCACGGCCTCGCGCACCTCGGCCACCCCGTCGAGCAGGATCTTCCCGGCCTCGCGGGTGGCGATGGCACAGAACTCGGCCATGTTCTCCTCATAGAGGTCGGCGATCCGGCGCAAGGTCGCCGCACGGGTCGCGACGGGGGTCTGCGACCACTGCTCGAACCCGCCCTGGGCGGCGTCGAGCGCCTGCGCCACCTCGTTCGCAGTCGCCTCGTGAACCTTTCCGACGACGCTGCCGTCGGTCGGAGAGATCACGTCTTTCGCCGCACACTCCGGCGCGGCATCGCCGGCAAGGATCGGTCGTGCGGTCCATCTGGTGTCCGCGAAGCGATCACGTGCCTCGATCAGCGGCAGCACACTGGACGGTTCCTCGATCCGGCATCCCCTGGAATTCTCGCGCGCCGGCTTGAACAGGTCACGTGACAGAGGGATGCCGGGGTTCTGGATCGGATCATTCGCCAGCGCCCGATCCACCGGGTCGGCGGCGATGGTCGCGGGCGGAATATCCTCGTTGACGATCTGGTTCACGAAGCTCGAATTGGCGCCGTTCTCCAGCAGACGCCGCACCAGGTAGGCCAACAGATCCTTGTGCGGTCCGCAGGGCGCGTAGATCCGGCACCGCGTGCCGGCCTGCTTTCGAACGATCTCGTGAAGCGACTCTCCCATGCCGTGCAGGCGCTGGAATTCGAAGCCGTCGCGATCGTTGCCGGCCATTTCGAGCACGGCGGCGCAGGTATGGGCGTTGTGAGTCGCGAACTGCGGATAGATCCGGTCGCGCATGTCCAACAACATCTTTGCGCAGGACATGTAGGACACGTCGGTATTCACCTTGCGCGTGAAGACCGGGAAGGAGGGCGCGCCCAACTCCTGCGCGAGCTTGATCTCGGTGTCCCAGTAGGCGCCTTTCACGAGGCGCACCATGATCTTGCGGTCCAGTCGCTCGGCCAGCGAATACAGGTGCTGCAGCACCTCGGGCGCACGCTTTCCATAGGTCTGCACGACGACGCCAAAACCGTCCCAGCCCTCGAGGCTTTCGTCCGCCAGCACCGCGTCGACGACATCGAGCGACACATCGAGCCGGTCCTGCTCCTCGGCGTCGATGTTGAACCCGACCTTCGCCTTCGCCGCCATCCGGGCAAGCTTCAGGCAGCGCGGGATCACCTGTTCATCCACCGCCGTGCGATGCGTGGTCAGATAACGGGGCGAGAGCGCCGAAAGCTTGACCGAAATCCCGGGGTTGTCGCGGATATCCGCCTTCGCGACCTTGGCGATCGCGTTGATGGCGTGCGCATAGCTGTCGTAGAAGGCCTGTGCGTCCGGGTCGGTCCGTGCGCCCTCGCCGAGCATGTCGTAGGAATAGGTGTATCCCTTCGCACGCAGCTTCTCGGCCCGCTTGATGCCTTCCTCGATCGTCTGGCCGAGGACGAATTGCTGTCCCATGATCTTCATCGTCTGCCCGACGGCGGTGCGGACCACGGGTTCGCCCAGCCGCTTGAGCAGCCGGCGTGCGCCGGCAGCGGGCTTGGAGGGATCAGAGGCGAGTACGCGTCCCGTCAGCATCAGCGCCCACGTCGATGCGTTGACCAGCGGCGAAAACGAGTTTCCGAGATGCGCGCTCCAGTCGGACGGGGCGATCTTGTCTTCGATCAGGTCATCGATCGTTTCGGCGTCGGGCACACGCAGAAGCGCTTCGGCGAGGCACATCAGACCGACGCCCTCGTCCGTCGAGAGGCCGTATTCGTCGAGAAAAGCCTCCATCATCGTCGGGTTGGTGTCGTCCCTGACTCGCTGGATGAGCCGCGCGGCCTCATCGGACAACGCCTGGCGCCGGTCTCGCGAAAGGCCCAACCGATCCGCCAGGTCCCTTACGGCTTCGGCCTCATCGACCGCATATCTCGCCCGGATCGCGCCCCGGGTCTCGCTGCTGGCCGGCAGTAACGAATACGCTTTCACCTTCATCTGCCTCCCTCTGACGTTGGTCGCTGTCTCGTTGCAAAGAGGAGTTCGTGTTTCATACTAGAGGCGTATTCCGGTATTAGCCAGTTCTATCCGTTGCCAATGTGGGGAGCAAATGACCTGTCCGGACACTTCATTTGCTCCCTGCGCAGTCTGCGCGCTCCCTTGAGTTCAAGGACTCGGGGTGGCAAAATGCGCCCTTTTCCGGTGTCACAGGGTGGTGCTAAACGGTTGTTTTTTCGGATTCACCATGTTGCGGTTTTAGTGGTGAATAGAACGCTGACGCGAAGCATCCTGCTCTTTCCGCCATCGATGCATTGCGAGGATTCTCCGTGAAGTATCTCTCCACCCGCGGTCATGCCGCCAAGGCCGAGTTCTGTGACATCCTGCTGGGCGGGCTGGCGCCGGACGGCGGCCTTTATCTGCCGGAATCCTACCCTCGAATCACGCGCGAAGAACTCGATCGCTGGCGTACGCTGTCCTATGCCGGACTCGCCTTCGAGATCCTGTCGAAGTTCATCACCGACATCCCGGCCGAAGACCTGAAGGCGCTGTGCGACAAGACCTATACCGCCGACGTGTATCGTTTCACACGGCCGGGCGACGATGTGGCCGACATCACACCGGTCCGCTGGCTGGCACCGGGCAGGCTGGCGCTGCTCGAACTTTCCAACGGGCCTACGCTCGCATTCAAGGACATGGCGATGCAGTTGCTCGGAAACCTGTTCGAGTACGTGCTGGCCAGGCGCGGACAGGAGATCAACATCCTCGGCGCGACGTCGGGTGACACCGGTTCGGCGGCCGAGTACGCGATGCGAGGCAAGCATGGCGTGCGCGTGTTCATGCTGTCCCCGCACGGCAGGATGAGTGCGTTCCAGCGCGCCCAGATGTATTCGCTGCAGGACGACAACATCTTCAACATCGCGGTCACCGGGATGTTCGACGACGCGCAGGACATCGTGAAGGCGGTCTCCAACGATGCCGAGTTCAAGTCCCGATATCGCATCGGTGCGGTCAATTCGATCAACTGGGCGCGGGTGGCAGCGCAGATCGTCTATTACTTCAAGGGTTACTTCGGCGCGACCGAATCCAGTGACGAGGAGATTGCGTTCTGTGTGCCGTCGGGCAATTTCGGCAATATCTGCGCAGGGCATATCGCACGGCAGATGGGGTTGCCGGTCGGGCGGCTGATTCTGGCGACCAACGAGAACGACGTGCTCGACGAGTTCTTCCGCACCGGCATCTACCGTCCGCGCCGCGCCGCCGAGACGCAGGTCACGTCCAGCCCGTCGATGGACATCTCCCGGGCGTCGAACTTCGAGCGCTTCGTGTTCGACCTGGTCGGGCGCGACACGGCGGTGGTCGCGGCATTGTGGAAGGAAGTGGACGCGGGCGGCGCGTTCGACCTGAACGAAACGTCCTACCTCGAGCGGCTGCCCACGTTCGGTTTTTTGTCCGGCAGCAGCACCCACGCCGACCGTCTAGCCACGATCCGGCGCGTGTTTGCCGATTATGGGGTCATGATCGACACGCACACCGCAGACGGAGTCAAGGTCGCCCTCGAGCACAGCGACATCGGCATGCCGATCGTCGTGCTCGAGACCGCGCTGCCGGTCAAGTTTGCCGAGACTATCCGCGAGGCGCTGGGCCGCGAACCGGAGCGCCCGCAGGCGCTGATCGGCATCGAATCGCTGCCGCAACGGGTTGAGGTCATGCCGCCGGACGCGAACGCGGTCAAGCGCTTCATCGCCGAACGTGTGGTCCAGTCATGAACTCGTCGAACGTGGGAGTCGAGGCGGCATGGTCGGCGTGATCTTCAAGGTCGCAGTGCTCGTGGTCATCGCGCTGGTCATCGCGGTGCTGGGTATGCGCGGTTATGCGGGCGCAATCAGGCGCTTCGACGAGGAGGCGGACAGGCGGTCCCGGAAGTAGGCGCCGAAAGCGCTGGCTACTCCTCGATGTGACGCAGCGACAGATCCAGCGCGCGCACGTCCTTTGTCAGCGTGCCGATCGAGATCCGGTCGACGCCGGTTTCGGCGATTTCGCGTACCTGCTCGAGATTGACGCCGCCCGATGCTTCGAGTTGGGCCCGCCCGTCATTGATGCGGACCGCTTCGCGCATGGTTTCCAGATCCATGTTGTCGAGCAGGATCATGCCGGCTCCGGCCTCGAGCGCTTGCTCGAGCTGATCGAGAAATTCGACCTCGACTTCGATGAACGCATGTGACGGCGCGATCTCGCGAGCCCTGCGCATGACCGCGGCGATGCCGCCTGCGGCGATGATGTGGTTCTCCTTGATCAGGATGCCGTCGTACAGACCGATGCGATGATTAATGCCGCCCCCGGTGGCGACCGCGTATTTCTGTGCCAGACGCAAGCCCGGGAGCGTCTTGCGGGTGTCGACGATCGAGGCCGACGTTCCTTCGACCGCCTTCACGAACCGGCGCGTCACCGTGGCGGTGCCCGACAGCAACTGCAGGAAGTTCAGTGCAGTCCGCTCCGCGGTCAGCAACTCGCGCGCGCCGGCTACGACATCGCAAAGCGCCTGCCCTGGTTCGACTTCTTCACCGTCGCAGACATGCCACAGCACGGTCGCGGTCGGGTCGAGCGCCGCAAAGGTCGCGTCGAACCAGGCCGTGCCGCACACGATGGCCGGTTCGCGGGTGATGACCCGTCCCCGCGCATCGGTCTTGGCCAGAATGAGCTGTGCGGTCAGGTCACCGGTACCCACGTCCTCCGCAAGCGATGCGGCAACGTTACGCTGGATCTCGATCCGGAGCTGTTCGGTGAATGTCATGGGGTGGTATTTACGCCGGGAAGATGTGTAAATTCTATCACTGGCGGGCGGGTCGCATCCTGGCGTTCTGTCGTGGACGGGTGCGGACCGGCCGTCCTGGGCCGACGGGTTTCGGCGGCGTGCCAGGTCATCGTCGGGCGTTCCCGGCCTCCACGATCCAGCCGTTGAGCACGCCGCGTGCCGTTTCCAGAACCTCGCCTGCGGTCAGCCCGACCGGGCCGATGCCCTCGCGCGCGAGTCGGTCCCCGGCCGCGCCATGCAGGTGCACCGCCGCGAGCATCGCGGCCTCCGCCGGCCAGTGCTGTGCGAGCAGGCTCGCCAGCAAGCCGGTCAGCACATCGCCCATGCCGGGTGAGGCCATACCGGGATGGCCGCTGCTGTTGATGAACCAGCAGCCGTCGGGAAACGCAATGACGCTGCCGCAGCCCTTCAACACCACCAGCGCGTCGAATCGAGTGGCCAACTGCAGCGCGGCCGAGACGCGGTCGTGCTGGACACCGGACGTGCCGCAGCCAAGCAGACGCCCGGCTTCACCCGGATGCGGAGTGAGTAGCGTCTGGGCGGTGCGGTGAACGCAGCGAGCCATGTGATCGGGGTTGGCCGCCAGCAGATTCAGTGCATCGGCGTCAATCACGAGCGGATTGTCGGATTCGAGTGCTGCGCTCAGCAATGAGTCCGCCTCGTCGTCGCAACCCAGCCCGGGCCCGATCGCCAGCACCTTGGCCTGTGTGAGCACGTGCTCGGGTCGGCGCAGCATCAACTCGGGTTGAAATGGGTCCACGGACGGCGCCTCGCGATCGACCAGGCTGACATATACCCGACCCGCGCCGAGCTTGAGCGCTGCGCGGCCGGACAGCAGCGCTGCACCGTTCATGCCGTGCGCGCCGCCGATGATGCCGACCTCGCCGAAACTGCCCTTGTGGGTATTGTAGAGTCTCGGGTGCAGATGGCCTCTGAACAGCGCAGGGTGGATGCGATGGCCATGGGCGGCGTGCTCTTCCGGCACGTCGATATCCAGCGGGCGCACGATCAGGTGTCCGACATGATCGGGTCCGTCCAGCGTCAACAGTCCTGGTTTGAGCGCAATGAAGGTCAGCGTGTGGGTCGCCTTGAATGCGGTACCCAGCAGACTCCCGGTGTCGGCATTCAGCCCGCTTGGGACGTCGATCGCCATTCTCGGAACATCGAGTTCGTTCAGCGTGTTGATCCACTCGGCATAGCGCCCGGTGATCGGGCGTTGCAGACCGATACCGAACAAGGCGTCCGCGACCAAGGCCCAGCCGTCCGCGGGCGACGGCGGGAGCGTGTCACCGATCTTCCCGCCGATATCGAGCCAGGCCTGAAGGGCGCCCGCGGCCTCGACGGGCAGGGCATCGGGGTTGCCGTCGAACACCACGACGACTTCCCGCTTGGCCTGCTGCAGTCTGCGTGCCATCACGAATCCATCCCCGCCGTTGTTGCCGGGTCCGCACACGATCAGCACCGGACCGGTCCTGTCCATCGTGAGGCGAAAGGCTTCCTCGGCAGCCGCGCGTCCGGCGCGCTCCATCAAGGGCGGGTTGGCATCCGGGATGACCGCCTTCTCGATCGCGCGTATGCCGGCGACCGTGTAGATCGGCTGGAGAGATGCAAACATGGAGACTCCCGGAAGGAAAGAACCACAATTGTACTTGTCCGCTGCGGACCTGGTCGAATCAGTGGTCGTTGCCTCGGCGCTTCTCGATACGGGTCTCCTGCAGCAACTCGACTTCGCCCTTGTCGTCGACGGTCTCGAGTCGCACCGTGAAGCCCCAGAGACGAGCGAAATGTTTCATGACCTCATCGGCCGAGTCGGCCAGCGGGCGTTGCTTGTAGGGCTGGTGGCGAAGCGTGATCGACCGGTCGCCGCGAAGGTCGACGTTCCAGACCTGAATGTTCGGTTCCCGGCTACCCAGGTTGTACTGATCGGACAGAATCTCGCGAATTCGACGGTAGCCCGCATCGTCATGGATGGCGGACACCCTGAGCTTGTCCTCCCGATCGTCGTCGAGCACCGAGAACAGTTTGAAATCGCGAATGACCGTCGGCGACAGAAACTGGGCCACGAAGCTCTCGTCCTTGAAGCTGCGCATCGCAAAATCGAAGGTGTCCTGCCAATTGCTGCCGGCGATGTCCGGAAACCAGTGCTTGTCCTCTTCGGTCGGCGCCTCGCAGATCCGCTTGATGTCGCGCCACATCGCAAAGCCGAGCGCATAGGGATTGATGCCGTTGTACCAGCGCTCGTTGTAGGCGGGTTGATACACCACATTGGTGTGCGACTGCAGGAACTCGAGCATGAAGCTCTCCCCGAGCAGGCCCTCGTCATACAGACGATTCAGGATGGTGTAATGCCAGAAGGTCGCCCAGCCTTCGTTCATGACCTGGGTCTGGCGTTGTGGAAAGAAGTACTGCGAGATCTTGCGGACGATGCGCACGACCTCCCGCTGCCAGGGTTCGAGCAGGGGTGCGTGCTTCTCGACGAAGTAGAGCAGGTTCTCTTCAGGCTCGGGCGGGAAGCGGCGCTGCGGCAGGCGCTCTTCTCGCGCGTCCAGACTGGGCAGCGTGCGCCACAATTCGTTCACCTGGCTCTGCAGGTATTCCTCGCGTTCCTGCTGGCGCATCTTTTCCTTCGCGAGTGACAGTTTCTGCGGACGCCGATATCGATCCACGCCAAGATTCATCAGCGCATGGCAGGAGTCGAGCAACAGTTCGACTTCCTCTTCACCATGTCGCTCCTCGCACTGAGTGATGAAGTTTCTCGCGAACAGCAGGTAGTCGATGATCGCGTCCGCATTGGTCCAGGTGCGGAACAGGTAGTTGCCCTTGAAGAAGCTGTTGTGCCCGTAAGCTGCGTGCGCGATGACCAGGGCCTGCATCGTCAGCGTGTTCTCCTCCATCAGATAGGCGAGGCATGGATTGGAGTTGATGACGATTTCGTAGGCCAGGCCCATCTGACCGCGCTTGTAGCCCTTCTCGGTAGCCAGGAAATGCTTGCCGAAGGACCAGTGGTGATAATTGACCGGCATGCCGACCGACGCGTAGGCATCCATCATCTGCTCGGATGTGATCAGTTCGATCTGCACCGGGTAGGTGTCCAGTCCGAAGTCGGACGCGACCCTCGCGATCTCGGTGTGGTAGCGTTCGATCGCCTCGAAGGTCCATTCGGACGTGTCGGGCAGGGGCTGTGGCTTCAGCGCGGGTCGGCTCATGCGAGGCTCTTCTTGAACAGTTCGCGAAACACCGGATAGATCTGCGCCGGTTCCTCGATATTCTGCATCGCGAAATTTGCGTGGCTGTCGATCAGCTTCTCGTACTCGCGCCACAGGTTCTGCGGTTCGCCCGGCGTGATCTCGATGTAGGCGAAGTACTGGCACCACGGCAGTACGCGGGTCGCGAGCAACTCACGGCAGATCGGTGAATCGTTGTCCCAGTTGTCGCCGTCCGAGGCCTGCGCGCCGTAGATGTTCCAGCTACCGCCAGCGTAGCGATCGGCAATGATGTCATGCATCAGGTTCAGCGCGCTCGACACGACGGTGCCGCCCGACTCGCGCGAATGAAAGAACTCGTCCTCGTCGACCTCCTTCGCCATCGTGTGATGACGGATGAAGACGACGTCGATGTGCTCGTAGCTGCGGGTCAGGAACAGGTAGAGCAGCATGAAGAAACGCTTGGCGGTCGCCTTCTTCTGCTCGTCCATCGACCCGGACACGTCCATCACGCAGAACATCACCGCCTGCGTGGTCGGTTTGGGCACGCGGATGCGGTTGTTGTAGCGCAGGTCGAAGCTGTCGATGAACGGGATCGCATCGATCTTGAGCTTGAGGCGGGCGATCTCCTCGTGCAGCGCGATCACGTCCGCGTGGTCCTCGCCGTGCGCTTCGATCAACTGCTCCAGTTCGCGTTGCAGCTCACGCAATCGCCCGTGGAATGGCGCACCGAGGGCCAGGCGTCGCCCCAGCGCGCCGCGCAGCGAGCGCACGATGTTGATGTTGGCGGGGGAGCCGTCGGAGGAGAAACCGGCGCGCTGGCTCTTGAAGTCGGTCACCCGCGCGAGCTGCGTGCGCACCAGATTCGGAAGCGCCAGGTCATCGAAGAAGATGTCGAGAAACTCCTCGCGCGACAGGTGGAAGACGAAGTCGTCCTCGCCCTCACCCTCGTTGCTGGCCCGTCCACCACCTCCGCCGCCGCTGCCTCCGGACGGGCGCTTGATGGTGTCGCCGCTCATGAACTGGTCGTTGCCCGAAAAGATCTGCTCCCAGATTCCGCCCGAACCATGCTGAAAATGCGGCTCACCGAGGTCGCGCGCCGGGATCGACACGTCCTCGCCGTTGTCGAGGTCCCGAATCGAGCGATCGTTGATCGCGTCGTTCACCGCGCGCCGGATCTGTTTTTTGAATCGACGCAGAAAGCGCTGGCGATTGACCGCACTCTTCTTCTTGCTGTCAAAGCGCCGGTCGACGATTCGGACCATTGAGTGCCTCAAGGCCAGGTGCATCGTTAAGGTCGGCAGTCTGCGATGCAGTCAGGAGGACTTCCTGACCCGCAGATACCACTCGCACAGCAGGCGCACCTGCTTCTCCGTATAGCCTTTGTCGATCATGCGGTCGACGAAGTCCTGGTGCTTCTTCTGTTCGTCTATGCTGGCTTTGGCGTTGAAGCTGATGACCGGCAGCAGGTCCTCGGTGTTCGAGAACATTTTCTTCTCGATCACGCCACGCAGTTTTTCGTAGCTGGTCCAGCTCGGATTCTTGCCATCGTGCTTGGCCCGGGCGCGCAACACGAAATTGACCACCTCGTTGCGGAAGTCCTTCGGGTTGCTGATCCCGGCCGGTTTCTCGATCTTCTCGAGTTCGTCGTTCAGCGAGGAGCGATCGAGAATCTCACCGGTGTTCGGGTCACGGAACTCCTGGTCCTGGATCCAGAAGTCGGCATAGGTGACATAGCGGTCGAAGATGTTCTGACCGTACTCCGAGTAACTCTCAAGATACGCAGTCTGGATCTCCTTGCCGATGAACTCGGCGTACCGCGGCGCGAGATATTCCTTGATATAGCCGAGGTAACGCGCTTCGGTCTCAGGCGGAAACTGCTCTCGCTCGATCTGCTGCTCGAGCACGTACATGAGGTGCACCGGATTGGCCGCGACCTCACGGTGGTCGAAGTTGAACACCTTGGACAGCGCCTTGAACGCGAAGCGGGTCGAAAGCCCGGTCATGCCCTCATCGACGCCAGCGTAGTCGCGGTATTCCTGCAGACTCTTCGCCTTGGGGTCGGTGTCCTTCAGGTTCTCCCCGTCGTAGATGCGCATCTTGGAGAAGATGCTGGAGTTTTCGGGCTCCTTCAGTCGCGACAGCACTGCGAACTGGGCCATCATCTTCAGCGTGTCGGGCGCGCATGGCGACTCGGACAGCGAGCTGTCCGCGAGCAACTTGTCGTAGATGCGGATTTCGTCCGACACGCGCAGGCAGTAGGGCACCTTGACCGTGTAGATCCGGTCGAGAAAGGCCTCGTTGTTCTTGTTGTTCTTGAACGCGACCCACTCGGACTCGTTGGAGTGCGCCATCACGATGCCGTCGAACGGAATCGCTCCGAACCCCTCCGTGCCCTTGTAGTTGCCTTCCTGGGTGGCGGTCAGTAGCGGATGCAGGACCTTGATAGGCGCCTTGAACATCTCCACGAACTCGAGCAGGCCGCGGTTCGCGAGACAAAGGCCGCCCGAGTAGCTGTACGCGTCAGGATCGTCCTGTGAGTACTGTTCGAGCTTGCGGATGTCGACCTTGCCGACCAAGGACGAAATATCCTGATTGTTCTCGTCGCCCGGCTCGGTCTTGGAGACCGCAATCTGACGCAGCACCGAGGGCCTGAGCTTGACCACCCGGAAGCGCGTGATGTCGCCACCGAACTCGTTCAGGCGCTTGACCGCCCATGGGCTCATGATCGTGTTGAGGTAACGCCGCGGGACACCGAAGTCGTCTTCGAGTAACTGGCCATCCTCGTCGGGGTCGAACAGCCCGAGCGGCGATTCATGCACAGGGGAGCCCTTGATCGCGTAGAAGGGCACTTTTTCGATCAGGGTCTTCAGCTTTTCGGCCAGCGAGCTCTTGCCGCCCCCGACCGGTCCGAGCAGGTACAGGATCTGTTTCTTTTCCTCCAGCCCCTGGGCGGCGTGACGGAAGTAGGACACGATGTGCTCGATGACCTCCTCCATGCCGTAGAAGTCACGAAAGGCCGGGTAGAGTCGCAGCACCTTGTTCGAAAAGATCCGCGACAGACGCGGGTCCAGACGCGTATCAGCCAGTTCGGGCTCGCCAATAGCCATCAACATTCGCTCGGCCGCAGTCGCATAGGCCGAAGCATCGGTCTTGCACAGTTCCAGATACTCCTGGATGGAAAACTCTTCCTCTCTGTCCGCCTCGAAACGCGCCTGATAGGCGTTGAAGATGCTCATTCCGGATCTCCTGTTCAGGCCTGCTGGCCAGGTGCTACGGCTCAAGAAGCACGCGGGAAGGGCAATCGGCAGTCGTGCAGTCGCGAATTCCTCTCCACCGCATGACAGTCAGAGAGTGGTCACTCTCGCCGAGTTCCTCGTCGTGCCGAAGCTGTTCGATGAGTCCATTATGGACGGGTCTTGCTGCTGGAAGGAAGACTGGTCCCGTATGCTAGAATGCCCGTTTATTCGCAAAATACGGGGCGCCGCATCGAACGACCGAGCCGAATCCGGCCACTCGGATCATTCGCACCGGTGCCTTTTCACTTCGACTTGTCAGGGATGAATTGATGCAGAACAACCAGGAAACCCGGAGCGCGCTGGAACGGCGGATCGAGATGTCCGTGCCGATGGCCGACATCGAAAAAGAGGTCGAAACCCGCCTCAAGCGCCTCGCTCGCACCGTCAAGATGCCGGGCTTTCGCCCGGGCAAGGTACCGCTCAAGATCGTGGCGCAGTCCTATGGACAGCAGGCGCGCTCGGAGGCGATCGGCGCCGCGGTGGAGAAGAGTTTCGGGGAGCAGGTCCGCGAACAGAAGCTGCGGGTGGCCGGCAGTCCGCGCATCGAGCCGAGCGAGGCCGCCAACGAAGACATGCTCGCGTTCAGCGCGGTGTTCGAGGTGTATCCCGAAGTCGAACTGGGTGATCTGTCCGGTCAGAAGATCGAGCGTCCGGTGCTGGCGGTCGGCGACGCCGAAGTCGACAAGACGCTCGAGGTCCTGCGCAAGCAGCGCACCACCTTCGAGGCAACCGACCGGCCGGTGCATGATGGCGACCGAGTGGTGATCGATTTCGTCGGGCGCAAGGATGGCGAGGAATTCGAAGGGGGCAAGGCGGACGATTTTCCGTTCGTCGTGGGCGCGGGTTCGATGCTCAAGGATTTCGAGGCGGCCGTGCAGGGGCTGAAGGCCGGCGACAGCAAGACCTTCGACATGACTTTCCCTGACGATTATCACGCCGCCAATCTCGCCGGTCAGGCGGTACAGTTCGAGATCACGGTCAAGGGCGTCGAGGCGCCCAAGCTGCCGGCAGTGGATGCGGATTTCGCCCGCGCGCTCGGCGTGGCCGACGGCGATGTCGGCAAACTGCGCGAAGAGGTCAAGAGCAATCTCGAGCGCGAAGTCAAGCGCCGCATCCAGGCCAAGGTCAAGGAGCAGGTCATGGATGCGTTGATCGCGGTCCACCCGATCGAAGTTCCGGCGGCGCTGGTCGAGGCCGAATCGCGTCAGTTGGCCGACAACGCCAGGCGCGACATGGAGATGCGCGGTATGAACGTAAAGGACATTCCGGTCGACCCGTCCTGGTTCACGTCGCAGGCCGAGCGTCGCGTCAAGCTGGGCCTGATCATGGCCGAGCTGGTGAAGGCGAAGGAATTGTTTGCCAAGCCGGAGCAGATCAGAACTCTGGTCGAGGAAATGGCTCAGAGCTACGAGGACCCGTCGGAGCTGGTACGTTGGTATTATGCGCAGCCTGAGCGGCTCGCCCAGGCGGAGGCGGTGGTGGTTGAGGACAACGTGGTTGAGTGGGTGGTTTCGCAGGTTCACACGACCGACAACGAAACCAGCTTCGATGAACTGATGGGGAACGCTGCCTGAGGGCGGCGAGGGGCCATTCGATGAGCAACGTAGCTGAAGGCGGTAGTAAGTGGAACCCGGTCGGACTCGGCCTGGTTCCGATGGTGGTCGAGCAGAGCGGGCGTGGCGAGCGTGCCTACGACATCTATTCACGGCTCCTGAAAGAGCGGGTGGTGTTCCTCGTCGGCCCGGTCAATGATGTGACCGCCAACCTGATCGTCGCGCAGTTGCTGTTCCTGGAGTCGGAGAATCCGGACAAGGATGTGTACTTCTACATCAACTCGCCCGGGGGATCGGTGACCGCGGGTATGGCGATCTACGACACGATGCAGTTCATCAAGCCCCATGTCAGCACGCTGTGCATCGGGCAGGCTGCCAGCATGGGATCCTTCCTGCTCGCGGCGGGCGAGAAGGGCAAGCGTTTCTGCCTGCCCAACTCAAGGGTCATGATCCACCAGCCGCTGGGCGGTTTTCAGGGGCAGGCGTCCGATATCGAGATTCACGCCCGTGAGATACTCAGCATCCGCGACCGGCTGAACGGCATGCTTGCGAAACACACCGGCCAGCCGATCGAGCAGATCGAAAAGGATACCGATCGGGACAGATTCATGAGCGCAACCGATGCGCTTGAATATGGCCTTGTAGACAAGGTGCTGACGTCGCGCGCAGATACCTGACCCTGGAGAGAGACCGACCATGACGGAAAAAAAGACCGGCAGCGAAAAGCTGCTTTACTGCTCATTCTGTGGAAAGAGTCAGCATGAGGTCCGCAAGCTCATTGCGGGTCCGTCGGTCTTCATCTGCGACGAGTGCATCGAACTGTGCAACGACATCATCCGCGACGAGATGATGGACAACCCAAGCGGCGAAGGCGCGAAGAGCAGTCTGCCCACACCGCGCGAGATCTGCGAGATTCTCGATCAGTATGTGATCGGCCAGAGTCAGGCCAAGCGCAATCTTTCGGTTGCCGTGTACAACCATTACAAGCGCTTGCGGCATCTGGGCGGTGACAAGGATGAAGTCGAGCTCTCCAAGAGCAACATCCTGCTGATCGGCCCCACCGGCTCTGGCAAGACGCTCTTGGCCCAGACGCTGGCACGACTGCTCAACGTCCCGTTCGTGATGGCCGATGCGACGACGCTGACCGAAGCCGGCTACGTCGGCGAGGATGTCGAGAACATCATCCAGAAGCTGCTGCAGAAGTGCGAGTACGAAGTCGACAAGGCGCAGCACGGCATCGTCTACATCGACGAGATCGATAAGATCTCGCGCAAGTCGGACAATCCGTCGATCACGCGCGACGTCTCTGGTGAGGGTGTGCAGCAGGCGCTGCTGAAACTCGTCGAGGGCACCACCGCATCCATTCCGCCCCAGGGCGGGCGCAAGCATCCGAATCAGGACTTCATCCAGGTCGATACGACCAACATCCTGTTCATCTGCGGCGGGGCGTTCGACGGTCTGGAAAAGGTGATTCGCGAGCGTACCGAGAAGGCCGGTATCGGATTCGGTGCCGAGGTCAAGAGCCGCAGCGGCAAGAGCACGTCCGAATCCTTCCGGCAGGTCGAGCCGGAGGATCTGGTCAAGTTCGGCCTGATTCCCGAGTTCGTCGGCCGACTCCCGGTGGTCGCGACCCTGCAGGAACTCGACGAGAATGCATTGATCCAGATCCTGGTGGAACCCAAGAATGCACTGGTCAAGCAGTACCAGAAGCTGTTCCTGATGGAAGGAGTCGAACTCGAGATCCGCCCGGCGGCGCTGCACGCCGTCGCGCGCAAGGCGATCCGACGCAAGACCGGCGCGCGCGGACTGCGCTCGATCCTGGAAGCAGCGCTGCTCGACATCATGTACGACTTGCCGGCGCTCGAGAATGTCGAGAAGGTCGTGGTCGATGAGGCAACCATCGAGGACGGGTCGCAACCGCTGCTGATCTACTCGGACCAGCCGCAGCAAAAGGTTTCCGGCTCCAACTGAGCCCTTCGGGCGTCGGCCTGCACGGACGACGCCCGCGCTCCGATGGGGCCGCGGAGAGTGTCCAGATGGCGGGTATCGACCGCCAGACGCTTGATTTTGTCGGTTGAGCCCCCACATGGCTCAACATGTTCCTGCAAGGTAAATACAACATGTCAAGCACCCCCGAACTTCCCAGCCAGCAACTCGAGCTTCCGCTTCTCCCATTGAGAGATGTGGTCGTGTTCCCGCATATGGTCATTCCGTTGTTCGTGGGTCGGCCCAAGTCGATCAAGGCCCTCGAGAACGCGATGGAAGCGGACAAGAGCATCCTGCTGGTCGCGCAGAAGTCCGCGGCCAAGGACGAACCTTCTTCCGATGATCTGTACGACATAGGCTGCGTCGCAAGCATTTTGCAGATGCTCAAGTTGCCCGATGGCACGATCAAGGTGCTTGTCGAGGGGGTGCAGCGCGCGCGCCTGGACTCGGTCGTCGATACGCCCAGCCTGTTCGTCGCCAAAGTCACGCCGGTGCCGCTGCCCGACACGGACGACCATGAGGTCGAGGCGATGCGCCGCGCGATCATCGGCCAGTTCGACCAGTACGTGAAGCTGAACAAGAAGATCCCGCCGGAGATCCTCGCGTCGCTGTCCGGCATCGAGGACGCCGGCCGGCTCGCGGACACGATCGCTGCCCATCTGCCTCTGAAGCTCGAGCAGAAGCAGGAAGTGCTCGAGATGTTCAATACCGCCGACCGGCTCGAGAAGCTGCTTTCGCAGATGGAGACCGAGCTGGACATCCTGCAGGTCGAAAAGCGCATCCGTGGTCGGGTCAAGCGCCAGATGGAGAAGAGCCAGCGCGAGTACTATCTGAACGAGCAGGTCAAGGCCATCCAGAAGGAACTCGGCGAGGGCGAGGAGGGCGCCGATCTGGAAGAGATGGACCGCAAGATCAAGGGCGCGGGCATGCCCAAGGAGGCGCTCGCAAAAGCCCAGGCCGAGTTCAAGAAGCTGCGGTTGATGTCCCCGATGTCGGCCGAAGCGACGGTCGTGCGCAACTATATCGAAACCCTGATCGGTCTTCCGTGGAAGAAGAAGTCCCGGGTCAGCAAGGATCTCGCAGCCGCGGAAAAGATTCTCGACCGTGACCACTATGGTCTCGAGCGGGTCAAGGAGCGCATCGTCGAGTATCTGGCCGTGCAGCAGCGGGTGGACAAGGTCAAGGCTCCGATCCTGTGCCTGGTCGGCCCTCCCGGTGTGGGCAAGACCTCGCTCGGCCAGTCGATCGCGAAGGCGACCAACCGCAAGTTCGTGCGCATGGCGCTAGGGGGCGTGCGGGACGAGGCGGAGATACGCGGCCACCGTCGGACCTACATCGGTTCGATGCCCGGCAAGATCCTGCAGAACATGAACAAGGTCGGCGTGAAGAACCCGTTGTTCCTGCTCGACGAAGTGGACAAGCTCGGCATGGATTTTCGCG
The DNA here is from genome assembly GCF_048158365.1 of Denitraticella aggregata. NCBI lineage: Bacteria > Pseudomonadati > Pseudomonadota > Betaproteobacteria > Rhodocyclales > Zoogloeaceae > Denitraticella > Denitraticella aggregata. The sequence continues at coordinate 195,540 of NZ_JBLLNL010000002.1, forward strand.
GAGACCCGAGTTCGGCGCTGCTCGAAGTGCTCGATCCGGAGCAGAACCATACTTTTCAGGATCACTACATCGAGGTCGATTTCGATCTGTCCGACGTGATGTTCGTCGCGACCGCGAACACGCTGAACATCCCGGCCGCGCTGCTCGACCGGATGGAGGTCATCCGCCTGTCGGGTTACACCGAGGACGAGAAGGTCAACATCGCGCAGCGCTACCTGCTGCCCAAGCAGATGAAAAACAATGGCCTGAAGGTCGATGAGCTCGCGGTCAGCGAGGACGGTTTGCGCGACATCTGCCGCTATTACACGCGTGAAGCGGGTGTCCGGAGCCTGGAGCGCGAGATATCGAAGATCTGCCGTAAGGTCGTGAAGTCGCTGGTGCTGAAGAAGCGCAGTAGCGAGATCACCGTCAATGCGAAAAATCTGGACAAGTATCTCGGGGTTCAGAAGTTCTCGTACGGTATGGCCGAGAAGGAAAACCAGATCGGCCAGGTGACAGGGCTCGCGTGGACCGAGGTGGGTGGCGAACTGCTCACCATCGAATCGGTGGTCCTGCCAGGCAAGGGCAAGGTGGTGACCACCGGGAAACTTGGTGAAGTCATGCAGGAGTCGATTCAGGCGGCCCTGTCGGTGGTGCGCAAGCGCGCCCGGTCGCTCGGCATCAACGACGACTTCTACCAGAAGAGCGACATCCACATCCACCTGCCAGAGGGAGCGATTCCCAAGGATGGGCCGTCTGCGGGTATCGCGATCGCAACCGCGCTGGTCTCGACGCTGACCGGTATTCCGGTTCGCTGCGATGTCGCGATGACCGGCGAGATCACGCTGCGAGGCGAGGTTCTGCCGATCGGCGGCCTGAAGGAAAAACTGCTCGCCGCGGTGCGCGGGGGCATCACCAGGGCACTGATTCCCGAGGAGAACGTGAAGGATCTGGCCGAGATGCCGGAGAACATCAAGAACGCGCTCGAGATCATCCCGGTACGCTGGATAGACAAGGTGCTAGAGTTCGCGCTCGAGCGCGAACCGAAGCCGCTCGCGGACGACGCGACCGTTCCGGCGGAGATTGCCGGAACGGTGCCGGATGCGGATCAGCCTGTCGCGAAGGCCCCGCGAGCGCACTGACTTCTCGGGTTTTGCGCGAGCCCTCGCTCAAGCAGCGCACCATGGCCGCTGCTCAGTGAGGGCTCGCACTCAATCAGTCCTTGCGCTGAACGCCTTTCGATGATTAAAATCTAGCACCACTGTCGGTGTTTCCAATGAACGCTTTTTTCCTGTCCCTGATCGTCAGCTCCTCTGTACGCGTAGTAGTACGCGTAGGCGGGCGCGCGTCGTAAAGGGCCGGAAACACCAGCAACAGAATCCAACCCCCGCCGGCGCGCAAGCCCGGCGGGGGTTTTGTTTTGTCCGTCGTATTTGCGCCCGGATAACCGTAGTAAAGGAGAATGAGATGCTGCAAATGACCGGTGCCGAACTGATCCTGCGCCTGCTCGAAAGACAGGGTGTTCGCACGATCGCAGGTGTCCCGGGCGGCGCGATCCTGCCGCTTTATGACGCATTGTCGGGTAGTGACAAGATTCGTCATGTACTGGCGCGGCATGAACAGGGTGCCGGATTCATCGCACAAGGCATGGCGCGTGTGTCCGGCCGTCCGGAGGTCTGCTTCGCGTCCAGCGGGCCTGGTGCGACCAATCTCGTGACCGCGATCGCGGATGCGATGCTCGATTCGATTCCGCTGGTGGCGATCACCGGGCAGGTGCCGCTTTCGATGATCGGATCCGACGCGTTCCAGGAGGTCGACATCTATGGCATCACGGTGCCGATCACCAAGCACAACTTCCTGGTTCGATCCGCGAAGGAGTTGCTTGAGGTGATCCCTGCGGCGTTCCGCCTCGCGATGTCCGGCCGTCCCGGACCCGTCCTGATCGATGTGCCCAAGGATGTGCAGAACCAGACGGTCGCCTTCGAGGCTTTCCCCGAACCGGCGGTGGCCGAGGCCACGCCTGCAGTCGACCCGACCGCGGTTGAGCGAGCCGCAAGCATGATCAACGAGGCCGCGCAACCGGTGCTCTATCTGGGGGGCGGGGTCATTCACTCGGGTGCAGCCCAGCAGGCGGTGACGCTGGCCGAGCAGGCGGGCCTGCCGACCACGATGACGTTGATGGGTCTCGGTGCGATGCCGCTCGATCATCCGCTGTCGATTGGCATGCTCGGCATGCATGCGGCTCGCTACACGAACTTCGTGCTCGAGGAAGCGGATCTCCTGATCTGTGTCGGGGCGCGCTTCGACGATCGCGCGATCGGCAAGGCGGCCCAGTTCTGTCCCAACGCAAACATCATCCACATCGATGTGGATCCGTCGGAACTGCACAAGATCAAGAAGGCGCATGTCGCGATCAACGGCGACGTGCGGACCGTCCTGGAGGTACTGTTGCCACGGGTCAGGGTGCAGTTGCGCGAGCGCTGGCTGGCCCATGTCGAAAGCCTGAGAGCACGTTTCCCGATGCAATTGACCGGAAGCGCGAATCCCCGAACGCACTACGGTCTGATCCATGCGGTCGCGTCGGTACTCGACGATGAGGCGGTCATCACCACCGATGTCGGACAGCATCAGATGTGGGTCGCACAGGCCTACCCGTTCCGGCGCCCGAGGCAGTGGCTGACATCAGGCGGCCTGGGCACGATGGGTTTCGGCATGCCGGCCGCGATCGGCGCGGCGCTGGCGGCGCCCGAACGCACCGTGGTGTGCTTTTCGGGCGACGGCAGTCTTCTGATGAATATCCAGGAACTCGCGACCCTGGGCGAGGAAGGCCTGAACGTGAAGATCGTGTTGATGAACAACAACTCGCTCGGCCTGGTCTATCAGCAACAAAGCCTTTTCTACGGCAAGCGCGTATTTGCGTCCAAGTATCGCGGCGCACCCGATTTTCTGACGATCGCCGAGGGTTTCGGCGTCGCAGGCGTCGATCTGGATACGGCCGACGACCCGCGGGCCGTCCTTGCGCAGGCGCTGTCGTCTCCGGGTCCCTGTCTGATCCATGCGTCCATCGATCGCGAGGAATTCGTCTATCCCATGGTGCCGCCGGGCGCCGCCAACACCGAAATGATCGGAGGCTGAATATGATCGAACAGGTTGCCGAGCCGTTGCAGCAGGCAGACTACGCGAAAGTCGTGCTCGAATTGGAGGTGAATAACCATCCCGGCGTGATGAGTCACATATGCAATCTCTTCGCACGCAGGGCCTTCAACGTCGAAGGCATTCTGTGCATGCCGATGTCCAACCCCGAGCGCAGCCGGATCTGGCTGCTCGTTTTCGACGATCAACGTCTGGAGCAGATGGTGCTTCAACTCGAGAAACTGATCGATGTGCTGTCGGTCAGGCGGCATTCGGCCGAACACGAGGTCTTCGAGCGGCTGGAGCGCTTTTTCCACTGAGGCGGCCAGTCCCCGCTGGCGCGGGGACTGGGCCCGGAGCCCATGTGTTAAACTGCGGCGCCTTGAATCAGCGTCGGCTGCGAGTCCTTCATGTCCGGTAACACCTTAGGCAAACTCTTCTGCGTGACTTCGTTCGGCGAGTCGCATGGGCCGGCCATCGGCTGTGTCGTCGATGGTTGTCCGCCGGGGCTTGCAATCGATGTGGCAGACATCCAGCGCGAACTCGATCGACGCAAGCCCGGTACTTCGCGACATGTCACCCAGCGGCGCGAAGCCGACGAGGTGGAGATTCTGTCCGGTGTTTTCGAGGGCGTGACGACAGGTACGCCGATCGGATTGTTGATCCGTAACACCGACCAGCGTTCGCGGGACTACGGCAACATCGCCGACACCTTCCGCCCAGGCCACGCCGACTATGCTTACTGCCAGAAGTACGGTGTACGCGACCATCGCGGTGGCGGTCGTTCCTCCGCGCGCGAGACCGCGGTGCGGGTCGCGGCCGGCGCGATCGCGCGCAAGTGGCTGCGCGAGCGCTACGGCGTCGTGATCCGTGGCTACATGGCCCAGCTCGGTGAAGTCGAAATCCCGTTCGTCGACTGGAACGAGGTCGACCGCAATCCGTTCTTCGCCCCGAATGCCGGCATCGTCCCGCAGCTCGAAGGCTACATGGACGCGCTGCGCAAATCCGGCGACTCGATCGGCGCGCGCATCGACGTGATCGCGACTGGCGTGCCCCCGGGTTGGGGCGAACCGGTTTTCGACCGGCTCGACGCGGACATCGCGCATGCGATGATGGGCATCAACGCGGTCAAGGGCGTGGAGATCGGCGCGGGGTTCGCCAGCGTGGTGCAACGCGGCACCCAGCATTCCGACGAGATGACGCCCGACGGCTATCTCAGCAACAATTCCGGTGGGGTGCTGGGCGGCATTTCCACCGGTCAGGACGTGATCGTCAGCATCGCCATCAAGCCGACCTCGAGCATCCGGCTGGACCGGCGCTCGATCGATCGTCGCGGCCATGCGGTGGTGGTCAATACTCATGGTCGGCACGATCCGTGCGTCGGTATCCGTGCAACCCCGATCGCCGAGTCGATGCTGGCGCTGGTGCTCATGGATCATGCCTTGCGGCAGCGTGCGCAAGGCGCGGATGTGACGAGCGAAATGCCGGTCGTTCCGCGCCTGAGCCCGGATGGCGAGCAAAGCCCGCCCGCACCGACCGACTGAGGTGGCTCGATTCGGTCGTGCCGTTGACGGCGATCAACAGCGTCACATCGTCGCGGCGCTAGACTGAATCCTCGAGAACGCTTACGTGAGTTTTTCGACGCAACAGGGAGAAGTCCATATGGTGTTAGACCCGCATGATCTGCACTCGGAGTTTCCGGAATACGACGATCGCATTCACGATCTCAAGGTTTCGAATGCGCATTTCGCGCGACTGTTCGACGAGTATCACGAGGTCAATCGACAGGTACAGCGTGTCGAGCAGGAGGTTGAGCACATGAGCGATTTCGATCTCGAGGGCCTCAAGAAGGTGCGCTTGAAGCTCAAGGACGATCTGTATCAGATGCTGAGCGCCTGACGGCGGTCCTCGCGGCGGAGTAGCACAGCGGCCGCCGCCTCTGGCGCACCGTGCGGGTCATCAAACCGGTGCGCCGGCTTTGCCGGACGCTACAATGCTGCGATGCTCCCTTTCTGGCGCCTTTCCGGCTACTACTTCGCCTATTTCGCGTTCATCGGTGCATTCGCACCGTACTTCACCCTATACCTGCAGTCACTCGCATTCTCGGCGACCGACATCGCGATACTGATGTCGCTGATGCAACTGATGCGAATCGTCGCTCCCAACCTCTGGGGCTGGCTCTCGGAGCGGGCGGGTGTGCGCATGCCCATCGTGAGGGTGTCGGCCGTGGCGAGCTTGCTGGGTTTCTGCCTCTTCTTTGCCACCACCGACTTCGTCGGCGTCTTTGTAGCGATGGCGCTGATGAGCTTTTTCTGGAGCGCGGCGTTGCCGCTGGTTGAGAGCACGACCTTCAATCATCTTGGAGGCGAAGGGCATCGTTACGGCAGCATCCGGTCCTGGGGATCCGTCGGGTTCATCGTCGCGGTGCTGCTCATCGGTTACGCGCTCGATCACCTGCCGGTGTCTTCGCTGCTGTGGATGAGTACGCTGATACTCGCTTCGATCGTGCTGTCTGCGATGCTGTTGCCGGAAGCCCCTCGGCCGCTGGAATCACGGACCGCGGAGAGCCTCGTCACGACGCTCAGGCAAAGGCATGTGCAGGCACTTTTCGGGGCCTGTTTCTTCATGTCCGCCGCCCACGGCGCCTTATACGTTTTCTACTCGATCTACCTGGTGGACAACGGTTACGGCAAGTCGCTGGTCGGCTGGATGTGGACGCTCGGCGTTGTGGCCGAGATTGGCGTATTCATGCTGATGCCCCGTCTGATGAAGCGATTCGGCGCGCGGCATATCCTGATCTTCGCCTTTGTCGCCGCGATCGTGCGTTTCCTGATGATCGCATGGGGCGTCGATGAACTCGCGGTGCTGTTGGTCGCACAGCTTCTGCATGGCGCGACCTTCGGTGCCTATCATGCGGCCGCAATCGCGCTGGTGAACCTGTGGTTTCCCGGCAAACTCCAATCGAGGGGTCAGGCCTTGTACGGGAGTCTCTCGTTCGGGGCTGGCGGCATGCTGGGTGGTGTGTTGAGCGGATTTACCTGGGACAGTATTGGTTCCGCGTGGACCTATACGCTGGGTTCCGGTTTTGCGCTGGTCGGGCTGGTCTGGTTGATGTGGGGCTGGAAACCCGGATCGGAGAGGCGGGACCGAAGATGTGAATCATGAGGTTCAAGCCGCCGTATCCGAATGCGCGCAGGCAGCAGCCTATCCTCTCGCGTTGGCGTGTGAAATAATCAACGACTTTGATCGATTCGGTGGAATGGTGGGCATGAAACCTCAAACCCTTTACGAAAAGCTCTGGACGAGCCATCTCGTGCGCCAGCAGGACGACGGGACCGCACTGATCTACATCGATCGGCACCTTGTCCATGAGGTCACCAGTCCGCAGGCGTTCGAGGGGCTCAAGCTGGCAGGGCGCAAGCCATGGCGCGTGAGTTCGATCGTCGCGACTGCGGACCACAACACGCCGACCGACCACTGGGATGAAGGGATCAAGGATCCGATTTCGCGCACCCAGGTCGAGACGTTGGACGCGAACATCCGAGAGTCGGGTGCGCTGGCCTATTTCCCGTTCAAGGACCTGCGTCAGGGGATCGTGCATGTGATCGGGCCGGAAAACGGCGCGACCTTGCCGGGCATGACCGTGGTCTGCGGTGATTCGCATACCTCTACGCATGGTGCGTTCGGTTGCCTGGCGCATGGTATCGGTACTTCGGAGGTCGAGCATGTGCTGGCCACGCAGTGTCTGCTGCAGAAGAAGTCGCGCACGATGCTGGTGCGGGTGGACGGCGACCTGCCGACCGGCGTGACCGCCAAGGATATCGTGCTCGCGATCATCGGCAAGATCGGCACCGCGGGTGGAACCGGCTATGCGATCGAGTTCGGCGGCGGCGCGATTCGCGCGCTGTCGATGGAAGGTCGGATGACCGTGTGCAACATGGCGATCGAAGCGGGTGCGCGTGCCGGCATGGTCGCGGTGGACGACACCACGATTGCCTATCTGCGTGACAAGCCATTCGCGCCGAGCGGCGAGTCGTGGGACAAGGCGGCGGCCTACTGGCGCACGCTGCATTCGGATGAAGCAGCCGAGTTCGACAAGGTCGTGGTTCTGGATGCGGCCGGGATCGAGCCGCAGGTGACCTGGGGCACGTCGCCCGAGATGGTGACGACCGTGGGCGGGCGTGTGCCCGATCCCGCGACGATCGCCGATCCGATCAAGCGCGAGGGCGTGGAGCGTGCGCTCGATTACATGGGCCTCGCACCGAACACGCCAATCGCCGAGATTCCGGTCGACCAGGTGTTCATCGGGTCGTGCACGAACTCGCGCATAGAAGACCTGCGTGAAGCGGCAAAGGTGACCAGGGGGCGTCGCAAGGCGGACAGCGTGAAGCGTGTGCTGGTCGTCCCTGGTTCCGGCCTGGTCAAGCGCCAGGCCGAGGAAGAGGGGTTGCACGAGATCTTCACGGCGGCCGGATTCGAGTGGCGCGAACCGGGCTGTTCGATGTGCCTGGCCATGAACGCCGATCGTCTCGAGGATGGTGAACACTGCGCGTCGACGTCCAATCGTAATTTCGAGGGGCGTCAGGGCGCAGGGGGGCGCACCCATCTGGTGAGCCCGGCCATGGCGGCCGCGGCGGCGGTGACGGGCCATTTCACCGATGTGCGCACGTTGGTCTGACCGCGAGTGGAGAAAATGATGAGGTTGTGTTTCGTACTTTCCCTGCTTGTCGCGGGCTTCATGGTTGCCGGTTGCAATACCGTTCAGGGCATCGGCAAGGATATCGAGAAGGGCGGGGAAGCCATCCAGAGGGCAGTCCAATAATGAAAGCTTTTACGATTCTCGACGGCTTGGCCGCACCGCTCGATCGCGCCAACGTGGATACAGATGCCATCATCCCGAAGCAGTTTCTGAAGTCGATCAAGCGCAGCGGTTTCGGGCCGAACCTGTTCGACGCGTGGCGCTATCTGGATCATGGTGAGCCGGGTCAGGACTGTTCGGCCCGTCCGCAGAATCCGGATTTCGTGTTGAATCAGTCGCGGTATCAGGGCGCGCAGATTCTGCTGACCCGGGACAACTTCGGATGCGGAAGTTCGCGTGAGCATGCTCCGTGGGCGCTTGAGGATTTCGGGATTCGCTGCCTGATCGGACCGAGCTTTGCCGACATTTTCTTCAACAACTGCTTCAAGAACGGTGTATTGCCGATCGTGTTGCCGGCCGGGCAGGTCGACCAGTTGTTCCTTCAATGTCTGGACACCGAGGGCTATCGCCTGGTGGTCGATCTCGCCACGCAGACCATCACGCGGCCCGATGGCGTGGTTCTGAGTTTCGATGTCGATGCATTCCGCAAGGAATGTCTGCTCAATGGCTGGGACGATATCGGTCTCACGCTGCTCCACGCCGACGAGATTCGTGCTTTCGAGGCACGCCGTCAGAGCGAGCATCCGTATTATTTTTCGTGAAAGCGATCCGGCCCGCAGGGGTTGGATCGGTACAAGGAATCTTCGATGAAAGTTTGTGTCCTGCCGGGTGACGGCATCGGCCCCGAGATCATGGCCGAGGCCGTGCGTGTGCTTCAAGCACTCGATCTGAAGTTCGAACTGGAGGAGGCGCTGCTGGGTGGGTCTGCAGTCGATGCGACCGGAAGTCCCTATCCCGAAGCGACCTCGCGGCTGGCTCGCGAGGCCGACGCAATATTGCTCGGTGCGGTGGGCGGACCGAAGTGGGATGCGTTGCCGCGCGAGCAGCGCCCCGAGCGTGGCTTGCTGGCGATCCGCAAGGAACTCGGGCTGTTCGCGAACCTGCGACCCGCCATCCTGTATCCGGAACTGGCCAACGCATCGTCGCTGAAGCCCGAGATTGTGGCCGGACTGGACATCCTGATCGTGCGCGAACTCACCGGCGACATCTATTTCGGCCAGCCGCGGGGCATCGAGGTTCGGGACGGCGAACGCTACGGTTTCAACACCATGCACTACACCGAGTCGGAGATCCGCCGTATTGGCCGCGTGGCCTTCGAGGCCGCACGCAAGCGCAACGGCCGTCTGTGTTCGGTGGACAAGATGAACGTGCTCGAAACCACGCAGTTGTGGCGCGACGTGATGACCGAACTCGCCGCTGACTACCCGGATGTCGAGCTTTCGCACATGCTGGTCGATAATGCCGCGATGCAGCTGGTGCGCGCGCCCAAGCAGTTCGACGTGATGGTGACCGGCAATATGTTCGGTGACATTCTGTCGGACGAGGCCTCGATGTTGACCGGCTCGATCGGCATGCTGCCATCGGCCTCACTGGACGAGCGAAACAAGGGGCTTTACGAGCCGTCGCATGGGTCGGCACCGGACATCGCGGGGCAGGGCGTGGCGAACCCGCTGGCCACCATCCTGTCGGCGGCGATGATGCTGCGCTACACGTTTGCGCTGGAAGAAGCCGCGCAGCGGATCGAAGCGGCGGTCAGGACGGTGCTGGCTCAGGGTTACCGTACCGGCGACATCTTCGAGTCCGGCACGAGGAAGGTTGGAACCCGGGAAATGGGCGACGCCGTGCTGGCGGCGTTGTGAAGACTTCGGAAACACGAGAGGAACGATGATGAACAAGGTTGGTCTGGTCGGTTGGCGTGGGATGGTCGGTTCCGTGCTGATGCAGCGCATGGTGGAAGAGGGTGATTTCGCCCATATCGACCCGGTGTATTTCTCCACCTCCAACGCCGGTGGTGCGGCACCGCGCCTTGGCGGCAAGGAGGCGTCCGAACCTCTGCAGGATGCGATGAACATCGATGCGCTGAAGGCATGCGACATCGTCATGACCTGCCAGGGCGGCGATTACACCAAGGCGGTCTATCCAAAGCTGCGGGCGGCCGGCTGGAACGGCCACTGGATCGATGCCGCATCGGCGCTGCGTATGGCCGACGACGCGGTGATCATCCTCGATCCGGTCAACAGGCATGTCATCGACGACGCGCTGGCAAAGGGTGGCCGTAACTGGATCGGCGGTAACTGCACGGTGTCGCTGATGCTGATGGGCCTGGGCGGCCTTTTCAAGCACGACCTGGTGGAGTGGATCTCCGCGATGACGTATCAGGCGGCCTCGGGGGCCGGCGCGCAGAACATGCGTGAGCTGATTGCGCAGATGGGCGCCATCCACGCGTCGGTGTCCGACCTGCTTGCCGATCCTGCCTCGGCCATCCTGGATATCGACCGCAAGGTCGCAGATACGATTCGCTCGGATGCCTTCCCGACGAAGAACTTCCGCAACACGCCGCTGGCCGGCAGCCTGATTCCGTGGATCGACGTACCGGTCGAGCATGGCCAGAGCAAGGAGGAGTGGAAGGGCGGTGCCGAGTGCAACAAGATTCTCGGCCGACCCAGCTTCCGCAGCCCGGGCAGTATCCCGATCGACGGCCTGTGCGTGCGCATCGGCGCAATGCGCTGCCATTCGCAGGCGCTCACGATCAAACTCAGAAAGGATGTGCCGCTCGACCAAGTCAGCGAAATCATTGCCACTGCCAACGACTGGGTGAGGGTGGTACCAAACGAACGCGAGATCACCGAGCGTGAACTGAGTCCGGCGACGGTGACCGGTACGCTCGGCATTCCCGTTGGGCGTCTCCACAAGTTGGCCATGGGGCCGGAGTATCTCGGGGCATTCACGGTCGGAGATCAACTCCTGTGGGGCGCGGCCGAGCCGCTGCGTCGCATGCTTGGAATCCTGCTCGACGCTTGATGGATCACGCCCGGTGCGAGGGCAGGAGCCCCTCGAATCGCCGACGTATCCAATGCCCTCCGAGCCTCGCTCGGAGGGAGAGAACAACTTTTCGCAGCGAGGGTGCAGCGAAAAGTTCCATATGAAATAAAGAATTGCTGCGCAAACCTCACGAAAATGCTAGATTGCTAGAAAATATGGGTAGCAATCCGTGTCCATGACGCCGTGCTCCGCGCAGCCCGGCGCCCGAAGGGGTGTGTTAATCGATATGACCGCTATGAAAACCACGCTCAAGGCAACACTGGTCGCGACCGCGATTGCAGCCTTTCCGTTTGCGAGTCAGGCGGCCGGCCTGGGCGCGATCAATGTTCTGAGTGGGCTGGGGCAGCCGTTGCGGGCCGAAATCGAGCTCCAGGCGACGGCGCAGGAACTGCAGAGTCTGTCGGCACGGGTCGCGCCGGCCAATGCGTTCAGGCAGACGGGTGTGACCTACTCTCCGTTCATGACCGGCCTGCAGTTTTCGGTCGAGACCCGCGGCAATCGTTCAGTGGTCAGGGTGACCGGCGATCGCCCGGTCAACGAGCCCTTCATGGAGATGCTGGTCGAGTTGAACTGGGCCGGCGGGCGTTTGCTGCGCGAATATACCTTCCTCCTCGATCCGGTGCAGCTCACGCGACCGCCGGTCGCGGCCGTGCCGGTCGAAGCGCCGCGGGCCGCAGCGCCGGCTCCGCGTCCCGCGGCTGCGGCGCCGCGCGCCGCTGCGCCATCCGGGGAGTACCGTGTTCGTCGAGGTGATACCCTGCGCGGTATCGCAGGCGCTCATCGCCAGTCGAACGTCACGCTCGATCAGATGCTGGTGGCGCTGCTACGTCAGAATCCGCAGGCGTTCGACGATGGCAACATGAATCGTCTGCGCGCCGGCGCGATCATGACGATACCCGACCAGGCAACTGCGAGCGCGGTCGAGCTGGCGCAGGCCAGGCGCGAGATCGTTGCGCAGGCTGCCGATTTCGAAGCCTATCGAAGCCGCTTGTCCGGTGCGGTGGCCGCTCGCCCGGCCCCGGCTGAACCCGCAGCGACGCAAGAAAGTGCCGGCGAGATCGCCCCCCGGGTCGAAGCGCCTGCAGTGACCGATGCGCCACAGGATCGTGTCGAGGTGTCCGGTGCGCCGGTGGAAGGCGCGGAGGATTCGCGGCTCGCGCGGCTACAGGCGCTCGAGGAGGAACTGGTCGCCAGAGAGCAATCCCTGGAGGAAGCCAACGAGCGACTGGCGGACCTCGAACGCAGCATCCGTGACCTGCAACGCTTGATCGAACTCAGGAACCAGAGTCTCGCCCAGATGCAGCAGCAACTGGCTGCCGGTGGCGAGGTTCCGGCTGAATTGCTGCTGCCTCCCGTCCAGGAAGCCACTGCAGACGCGACCGAAACAGGGCCCGCAACCGGGACACCGGTCGTCGAGCCGACGCCCGGGGTGGTCGAACCGCTTCCGCCGGTGGCGGCCGAGCCGGTTCCACCACCCGAGCCCGCGGCTGCGCCGCCGCAAACCATCCCCGAACGTGCGCCGATTGCACCGCCCGCGGCGCAACCGGGCTTCCTGCAGACACTGATGCAGGACCCGATGCTGTTGGCCGGCGGTGGGGGGATTCTTGGGCTGTTGCTGCTCTACGCGGGCATCAAGAGGCGTCAGCGCAGCAGGAACGAGGCGGAAGACGCAGTGACGGCTGCGGCGGGAGACTATCCGTCCGAGGCACACTCGGTTTTCGGCGGAAAGGGTGGGCAGTCGGTCGATACCGGCAGCAGCAGCGTTCTGAATACCGACTTCAGCCAATCGGGTCTGTCTTCGATCGATGCGGACGAGGGCGTCGATCCGGTTGCCGAGGCGGACGTCTATATGGCCTACGGACGCGACGCGCAAGCCGAAGAGATCCTGCTGGACGCACTGAAGGTGGATTCGTCGCGGGCGGCCTTGTACGTGAAGCTGCTCGAGATCTACGCGCAGCGGCAGAGTGCGCGACAGTTCGAGTCGGTTGCGACCGAGTTCTATGCCAAGACGGGCGGGCAGGGTGAGGACTGGGCGAAAGTCGCCCAGATGGGCCTCAAACTGGAGCCGCAGAATCCCCTGTACCAGTCGTCCCCCGAAGGGGTTGACATGGAGGACGCACCGGAAACCGAACCGGGCCGTGATTTTCCGCGAGCGGGTGCCGCAAGCGGAATGCTCGCTGCGGGCGCCGTGGGTCTCGCCGCGGGAGCGGCGGCTTCGAACGCATCCCGCGAAGGGGCCGGCGTTGGGACCGATGCGAGTCTCAGCGAAGTCGATTTCACGACTTCCTCGCCTGTTGCAGTCCGTCCGGACCAAGATGGCGCTCGGGTCGAGGACAGCGATTCGAAAACGGTCGATGCCGATGCAGCCCAGTCATTCGACGGTGATGCCGGTTCCGACGACGACACTGTCGATTTTACCGTGCTCGACTTCGATCTCGGAGACGACACGACGAAGCCCGACGAACTCGACGAACGGTCGACGCCAGCGGGGGTCGATGCCCGTGCTCGGGCCGATGACGCATCGGTCCTGGACGCTTTGGGCGACGACCAGAGCATGCAGTTCGATCTGGACGTGAGCGATGTGTCAACCGGGGCAACCCATGGGGACGTGCCCGGTGCCAGATCGCCCAAGGCAAAGCAAGCCGACGACACAGCGGGGAGTGCGGCCGGTGGCGGATTGGTTGATGATGCCCTGTCGGAGATAGAACTGCCGGATGTCCAGACCGAGATGCCCGACGATTCCCAGGCACTCGATGCGACGGTCGTCGGAAACAACGTCAGGGACTTCATGACCGACGACGATGCAACGGATGCCGCGAGCCCGAGCGCCAGCAGCAATGACCTCGACGCGACCATGCTGGATCGGGACTTCCTGCGCGATGTTCAGGATGATGCATCTGGCGTCGATCTGGAGCAGACCGAATTCGACAACGACTTGCTCGATTTCGATTTCAATCTCGACGAGAGCGCTGACAAGAAGCCGGCGGAAAAAGCGCCTCCGCCGCTGGATCTGAACGGCATCGATCTCGATCTCGATCTGGATCTGGGCCTCGACGGCGATGCTGCATCGTCCGCCGGGTCGGGCGACGCGGGTGCCGTCACCGGTGAGCGTGCGCCGAATCCCGAACTCGATCAGGAGATCGATACCAAACTCGATCTCGCTCGGGCCTACGAGGAGATGGGCGACAAGGAAGGCGCTCGCGAACTGATCGACGAGGTCATGCGCGAGGGTTCTTCGGTGCAGCGCGAAGCGGCCGCCCGACTCCTGGAACGGCTCGGCTGAATCACGATTCCTGTCATTGCGACTCGTGAGATCCGTCTCGGTACCGTAACGGTGAGGCGGATCATCACTTTGCATCCTGTCTGAATGCATGCCGGGCTGTTGATCTTCCTGTGGCTCACGGGCGTCGCGACGCTTCAGGTTCTCGAGCTTGACTGGCTGCTGGGCGCCGTGTTGCTTTGCGCGGTCGGCGCGCTGGCCTATGCGCGGGCGCGGTGCCTGCGGCTGCTGCGCAGGATCAGATTCCTTCTTCTGGCCATCGTCGTGCTGTTTGCCGGTTTCACCCCGGGTGAAGCGCTGTTCGCCGATTGGCCCAGCCTCAGTCCGTCGCGCGAAGGCGTTTGGCTGGCGATCGAGCATGCGGGCCGTGTGCTTGCGGTCGTGTTCTGCGTTGCGATGCTGATGGAGCATCTGCCTGCACGCCGTCTGGTGGGCGGCCTTTACGCGTTGCTGAAACCGTTGGAGCGACTGGGCTTTCCGGCCGCGCGGGTTGCGGTCAGAACCCTGTTGGTTCTCGAACACGTCGATGCACGCGAGTCGGTCAGTTGGCAAAGCTGGCTGGATGACCCAGTCGACGACGTCCATGAACCGATTCGGATCGTCAGGGAGCCCCTGCGGCTTACCGATTATGTGGTGCTCGGCCTGGTCATGGTCGGCCTCACTGTCGTGGTGTCGCTCGGATGAGGGTTGCGATGGGTGTCGAGTACGCCGGCGATGCCTTCGAGGGCTGGCAAAGCCAGCAACATGGTCGCACAGTACAGGATCATCTTGAGAAGGCCCTGGCGCGCATCGCAGGGCATCCCGTGAGGCTGCATTGCGCGGGGCGAACAGACGCGGGCGTGCATGCGACCGCGCAGGTGGTTCATTTCGATACGTCTGCGATTCGGCCCGGTTCCAGCTGGATCCGCGGCGTCAACAGTTTGCTGCGCAAACCGGTGGTGGTGCGCTGGGCGGTCGATGTGGACGACGCATTTCATGCGCGCTTTCTCGCCCAGGGACGTCGGTATCGCTACATTCTGCACAACACGCCGGTCAAGCCGGCAATGCTGGCTGGGCGCGTGGGCTGGTTCCATGTTCCGCTGGACGCGCCGTTGATGCAGACTGCGGCATCCGGGCTGCTGGGGTGGCACGATTTTTCGGCATTTCGCGCGGCCGGCTGTCAGGCCAAGTCGCCGGTGAAATTGGTGCATCAGGCGGATGTGCAGCGTGACGGCGAGTTCATCATCTTCGATTTCCATGCCAATGCCTTTCTCCATCATATGGTTCGGAATCTGGTGGGGGCCCTGGTCTATGTCGGCAAGAAGCGCTATCCACCAGAATGGCTCGGCCACGTGCTCGAGTCCGGCGATCGCCGGCTTGCCGCCCCGACTTTCCCGCCAGGGGGGCTTTATCTTTGTGGCGTGGATTACCCTGCTGGTTGGCGCCTTCCGGGGGAAGGGCGTATCATCGCGAAGCCTCGTCTGCCCTTGGTCTGAATGTCACGCACCCGTATCAAGATCTGCGGCCTCACCCGTACGCAGGATGTGATCGCCGCCGTCGAAGCCGGTGCAGATGCCATCGGACTCGTGTTCTATCCGCCCAGCCCGCGCTTCGTCGCGCCCTCGCTCGCTGCCGAGCTCGCAAGGCTGATCCCGCCTTTCGTCACGACCGTCGGACTCTTCGTAAATCCCGAGCGAGCGTTCGTGAATGATGTGTTGGCGCAGGTCCCGTTGCAGCTGCTGCAGTTCCATGGGGACGAAAGCGAGAGCGATTGTGCGTGTTATCAGCGTCCGTGGATCAAGGCTGCGCGAGTCCAGCCGGGTATCGATCTGATAGAATTCAGCGCTTCGCACCCTTGCGCGTCCGGCTTGTTGCTCGACGCGTTCGTCGCGGGATATGGTGGGGGTGGAAAGGTATTCGACTGGACGCTCATTCCCGCCGGGCTCGATCGACGGCTCATTCTGTCGGGCGGTCTCGATCCCGACAACGTGGGTGAGGCCGTCCGACGCACCCGTCCCTGGGCGGTCGACGTGTCGAGCGGTGTGGAATCGGCCAAGGGAATCAAGGATGCCGCGTTGATCGCGGCATTCGTCGCAGGAGTTCGAAATGCAGATGGCTGATGCAGCATACAATTTTCCGGATGTCGGCGGACATTTCGGACCCTATGGCGGTATATTCGTCTCCGAGACACTGATCCCGGCGATCGAGGAGCTTCGTCTGGCCTACGAGCAGAGTCGGAACGATCCTGCTTTCATGGCCGAGTTCGAGTACGACCTCAAGCATTACGTCGGGCGTCCGAGCCCGATCTACCACGCGAAGCGCTGGTCGGAGCTGCTGGGCGGGGCGCAGATCTACCTGAAGCGCGAAGACCTGAATCACACCGGTGCGCACAAGGTGAACAACTGCATCGGCCAAGCGATGCTCGCACGCCGCATGGGAAAACCGCGGGTGATCGCCGAGACCGGGGCCGGTCAGCACGGGGTCGCGACCGCCACGGTCGCCGCCCGCTACGGCATGGAATGTGTGGTGTACATGGGTTCCGAGGACGTGAAGCGCCAGGCAGCCAACGTCTATCGCATGAAACTGCTGGGCGCCACGGTCGTGCCGGTCGAGTCGGGCTCGAAGACGCTCAAGGATGCGTTGAACGAGGCGATGCGCGACTGGGTCACCAACGTTCACAATACCTTTTATATCATCGGCACCGTAGCGGGCCCTCATCCCTATCCAATGATGGTGCGCGATTTCCAGTCGGTGATCGGCAAGGAGTGCCTGACCCAGATGCCGGAACTGACCGGGCGTCAGCCAGACTACGTGCTGGCCTGCGTCGGGGGCGGGTCCAACGCAATGGGTATCTTTCACCCCTACGTGGATATGCCGGGCGTGCGCCTGGTCGGTGTCGAGGCCGCGGGTGAAGGGATGGAGACCGGCCGCCATTCGGCCAGCCTGTCGGCCGGCCGGCCGGGTGTGCTGCATGGCAACCGCACGTATCTGCTGCAGAACGAGGACGGGCAGATCATCGAGACGCATTCGATCTCGGCCGGGCTTGATTATCCGGGGGTCGGGCCCGAGCACGCGTGGCTCAAGGACAGCGGTCGTGCGGAATATGTCGGCGTGACCGATACGGAAGCGCTGAAGGCCTTTCATGACCTGTGCCGTCTCGAGGGGATCATACCCGCGCTCGAAACCGCGCATGCGCTCGCGTATGCGTCCAGGCTCGCACGGCAACTGTCGTCCGACCAGATCATCCTGGTCAATCTATCCGGTCGAGGCGACAAGGACATGCATACGGTGGCCGAGCACTCGGGACTCCAGTTTTGAATTCACCGCCGGGTTCAAACGTACCCGGCCATTCGGTTGCAGATTATGTCCAGAATTGAATCCGTTTTTGAGCGCCTCGGTGTCAGTGGTCGGTGTGCGCTGATACCGTTCGTGACCGCAGGCGATCCCGATCCGGAACTGACCGTGCCGGTGATGCATGCGCTGGTCGAGGGCGGGGCGGACATCATCGAATTGGGGGTGCCGTTCTCGGATCCGATGGCCGATGGTCCGACTATTCAGCGTGCGTCCGAGCGTGCCCTGGCGAAGGGGATGAATCTCAGAAAAGTCTTCGAACTGGTCGCCCGGTTTCGACGGACCGATCCGAACACGCCGGTCGTGCTGATGGGCTACGCCAATCCGATCGAGGCCATCGGGGTCCCGGAATTCGTTCGACTGGCGAGCGAGGCGGGTGTCGACGGCGTGCTGGTCGTGGATTATCCGCCCGAGGAATGTCGTGAATTCGCGGCGGCCCTCAGGCAGGCCGGCCTGGATGCGATCTTCCTGCTGGCGCCGACTTCGACACCGGCCCGTTTCGACGATATCGCCGCAGCCGGCAGTGGCTATATCTACTATGTCTCCCTCAAAGGTGTCACCGGCTCGGCCACGCTGGACCTGACCGAGGTCGCGGCCCGAATCCCGCAAATCCGCAAGCGGGTAGGACTGCCCGTCGGTGTCGGTTTCGGGATTCGCGATGCGCAAACCGCGGCTCGAATCGCCGAAGTGGCCGATGCGGTGGTGATCGGCAGCCGGATCATCGAGGAGATGGAGTCGAGTCCCCGCGAGGAGGTCACCACCCGGGTCTCCGCCTTCGTGAAGGGTGTGCGGAGCGCAATGGACGAGATCGTGGGGGCGCGCGCATGAGCTGGCTGAAGCGACTACTGCCGCCGCGGATCAACAAGGCCGACTCTTCGGTCCGGAAGTCGATTCCGGAAGGACTCTGGAGCAAGTGTCCCGCCTGTGAGGCAGTGCTCTACCGTTCGGATCTGGAGACCAATCAGGCGGTGTGCCCGAAATGTGGCCACCATCAGCGTCTGCGTGCCCGTGCGCGTCTGGACCTGCTGCTGGACGCCGAAGGGCGGGTCGAGATCGGCACATCGGTGGTGCCGATCGATCCGCTCAAGTTCAAGGATTCGCGCAAATACACCGAGCGGCTTTCGGTGGCGGAGAAGGACACCGGAGAGGCCGACGCAATGGTCGTGATGCAGGGCGCCATCCAGGGCTTGGCGGTGGTCGTGGCATGCTTCGAGTTCGAGTTTCTGGGCGGATCGATGGGTTCGGTGGTCGGGGAGCGCTTCATTCGCGGTGTCCAGGTAGCCGAGGAACAGCGCATTCCGTTCATCTGCGTCACGGCCAGCGGCGGTGCCCGCATGCAGGAAGGCCTGTTTTCATTGATGCAGATGGCCAAGACCACCGCGGGCATCACCCGTCTGTCGCGTCGCAAGCTGCCGTTCATCACCGTATTGACCGACCCGACCATGGGTGGCGTGTCGGCGAGTTTCGTGTTCATGGGTGATGTGGTCATCGCCGAACCTGGTGCGCTGATCGGTTTTGCCGGGCCGCGCGTGATCGAGCAGACCGTTCGCGAAACACTGCCTGAAGGTTTTCAGCGGTCGGAGTTCCTGCTCGAGAAAGGGGCGATCGACATGATCGTCGATCGCCGCGAGCTGCGCGAACGGCTCGCCTCGCTGATCGGGCTGCTGACCCGGCAGAACGTACTCGAAGCCTGATCGTCGTGAACGATCTTGCGTCCTGGCTCGAGCGACTCGAGCGTCGACATGCCACTCCGATCCAGCTCGGACTGGACCGGGTCCAGCAGATCAGGCAGGCCCTGAACTGTTCCAGTGATGCGGTGTTGATCACGGTCGGCGGCACCAACGGCAAGGGTTCCGTGTGCGCGATGCTGGAGGCCATCCTCAAGGCGGCGGGTTTCCGGGTCGGACTGTATACGTCACCCCATCTGTTGCGTTACACGGAGCGGGTGCGCGTGAATGGGGACGAGGTCACCGAGGCGCAGATGGTCGAGGCGCTCGAGGCGGTCGAGACGGTGCGTGGCGAGGTGCCATTGACGTACTTCGAGCACTGCACGCTCGCGGCGTGGAAGATCTTCTGTGACGCGAAGCCCGATGTCATCATCCTCGAAGTCGGGCTCGGCGGCTGCCTCGACGCAGTCAATATCTTCGATGCCGACTGCTCTGTCATCACCAGTGTCGCAATGGATCACATGGAGTATCTGGGCGACAATCGTGAGGCAATCGGGCACGAGAAGGCCGGGATCTTTCGGCCGGGCAGACCTGCGGTCTGCAGTGATCCCTTGCCCCCGGCAAGCGTGCTCGCACACGCCGAGTCGCTCGGCACCCCTTTGTGGATCAGTGGGCGGGATTTCGGGTTCGGCGGTGACCGCCAGCAGTGGGGTTACTGGCGATATGAGGCGCCCCATGCCAGCGGTCGCCTGTTGCGGCGCGGCGGACTGGCTTATCCGACCTTGCGTGGCGCCAATCAACTGCTCAATGCCGCGGCTGTGCTGACCACGCTGGATCTGCTTCGAGACCGTATCCCGGTATCGATGCAGGCGGTCCGGCAAGGCTTGATGCTGGTCGATCTGCCCGGGCGCTTCCAGGTGCTGCCCGGACGTCCCGCGGTCGTGCTCGACGTCGCGCACAATCCACAGGCTGTCGGCGTGCTGTCCGAAAACCTGTCCAACATGGGGTTCTTTCCGGAGACCTGGGCGGTTTTCGGCATGCTATCCGACAAGGATGTGGAAGGAGTCGTGGCGCTCATTCGTGACCGAATCGACCACTGGCTGATTGCCGGCCTGCCCGGGGGGCGGGGAATGAGCGCCCAGAAGATGGCCGAACGCTTGTCCGCTGTCGGGATTGACGTGCAGGACCGCTGTTTCGATTTGCCACGCGAGGCATTTGATGCGGCGCAACATGGTGCTGCCGAGAGTGATAGAATCGTCGTTTTTGGCTCTTTCCTGACCGTAGCGGACGTGATGGCGGGAATGAATGCAGCGCGGGTGAGGTCCTGACGTGGCCGATAACGACAATCTGGAACTGAAGAAGCGATCGCGACGCCGGTTGGTCGGTGCGGCCGCGCTTGCACTGGTTGCGGCCCTCATTTTGCCGATGGTGATGGACGACGAGCCCGGGCTGCCGGTGCAGGATATACAGGTCACCATTCCTGACCGGGAGGCCGACAGTCTGTTGGCCAGACCGATCGGTGGTCGCCCGACCCCGGTCGATGACATCGAGGTCGCGCCTGCACCGGTCGAGCAACCCCCACTTGACGGCGGGGCAGTCGCTCCGGACGCGCGTGAGGATGCGGCCGCGTCTGAAGCGACCGACCCGCGCGTCGCGGATCGAGACGCGCCGGCCACACTCGAGGCGCCCAGCGTTCGGCCGGTCGCGCCGGTACCCGCACCGGCTCCGCCTGCAACACGCGCGCCTGCGCAGCCCGCCGCGAGCGCCGACGAAGAGGCGGCCAGGGTTCGAGCCATTCTGGAAGGGCGGGTGGCCGCCGGAGTATCGCAATCCTTTTTCGTGCAGGTGGGCGCGTTCAGCGAGGCGAGCAAGGCCGTGTCCTTGAGCGATGATCTCAAAGGGCGGGGATTCTCTGCCTTCACCGAGTCTGCCGGTGCAGTGACGCGGGTCAGGCTGGGTCCATTTCCGTCGCGTAGCGAGGCGCAGCGGGCGGTGGAGCGTCTGAGCGCGCTCGGGATCGATGGCGTTGTCACCGCAAGGTGATGTCATTGGACGATTGACTCGATGCGAGATCCGACCATCTGCAGTCGATCGACGTGCCCTTCAGTTGGGCGCGGCGCGCGTCGGCAGGACGCCCGAAACGAGGCTTGCGCCGGCCTCACGGACCCAGGCCTCAGCATCGTCGGCGCCGAATGACTGTTTTCGATTACATTTTCCTTGGCATTCTTGCGCTTTCGGCGGCGGTGGGCCTGTGGCGCGGGCTGGTCAGCGAGATCATCGCGCTGCTGGCCTGGGTGCTGGCCCTCGGTGTAGGGTGGCTGTATTCGGCCCGGGTCGCGACGATGCTGGCCGGTGTGATCGCGGAGCCGGTCTGGAGACAGGTGGCTGCTTTTGCTCTCCTGTTTGTGGGCGTACTATTGATCGCCGCGGTGTTGCGATTTCTGTTGCGCGAACTGTTGCGCGCAGCCGGCCTTGGACCTGCGGATCGTTTTTTCGGCACTTTGTTCGGGCTTGCGAGAGGCGTCGCAATCGCGATCGTGCTGGTATTGTTCGGTGGGTTGGTTGGCATCGCTGCTGAGCCCTGGTGGACGAATGCATTGTTCGCACCGCCACTCGAGACGGCGGTGATCGCTGCAAAACCGTGGCTGCCGGATGCGGTCGCAGAAAGGATTCGCTTCAGATAGGGTTATCAGCATGTGTGGAATCATTGGGGTCGTCGCGACGTCTCCGGTCAATCAGCTCCTCTATGATGGTTTGCAGGTGCTTCAGCATCGCGGACAGGACGCTGCAGGCATTGCCACTTCGGATGGTGGCCGCTTCTTCATGCACAAGGGACCCGGTCTGGTACGTGACGTGTTCCGGACGCGCAACATGCGCAACCTGGTCGGGAACATGGGGATTGGCCATGTCCGCTATCCGACGGCCGGCTCGGCCTGCAACCCGGCCGAGGCGCAGCCGTTCTACGTGAATTCACCGTTCGGCCTGCTGCTGGCCCATAACGGCAATCTGACCAACGCGGACGAACTCACGCGCGAGATCTTCCTGTCCGACCTGCGACACATCAACACCAACTCGGATTCCGAAGTGTTGCTGAACGTGCTCGCGCACGAACTACAGGCCGCGGCAAATGGCTTCAAGCTCGACGCGGAAGCGGTCTTTCGTGCGGTGGCCAACGTTCATCGCCGCTGTCGCGGCGCGTACGCAGCGGTGGTGTTGATCGCCGGTTTCGGCCTGCTCGCCTTTCGCGATCCGCACGGTATCCGGCCGCTGGTGGTCGGGCGCAACGACACCGCGCAGGGCTCGGATTGGCTGGTGGCGTCCGAATCGGTCGCACTCGATGTGCTCGGCTACAGGATGCTTCGGGATGTCGCACCGGGTGAGGCGATCCTGATCGACACCGACGGACGTTTCCACAGCCGGCAGTGCGCCCAGCACACGATTCAGGCGCCGTGCATGTTCGAGTACGTCTACCTGGCGCGTCCGGACTCCATCATCGACGGTATTTCGGTCTATGAGTCGCGAGTCAAGATGGGCGAGTTCCTGGCCGAGAAACTCAAACGCACCCAACCGAATGTCGATATCGACGTCGTGATCCCGATTCCCGACTCGAGCCGGCCGTCGGCGATGGAGATGGCCTATCGATTGGGACTGCCCTACCGCGAGGGATTCGTGAAGAATCGCTACATCGGTCGCACTTTCATCATGCCGGGGCAGGCGGTCAGGCGCAAGTCGGTCCGTCAGAAGCTGAACACGATTCCGCAGGAGTTCCGCGGGAAGAGGGTCCTGCTGGTCGATGATTCGATCGTACGCGGCACCACGAGTCGTGAGATCGTGATGATGGCGCGCGAGGCAGGGGCCGAAAAGGTCTATCTCGCTTCCGCGGCGCCGCCGGTGCGCTACGCCAACGTCTACGGTATCGACATGCCGACCCGTGGCGAACTGATTGCGGCCGGGCGCGACGAGGACGAGATCTGTCGCGAGATCGGGGCTGATGGCC
The DNA here is from genome assembly GCF_048158365.1 of Denitraticella aggregata. Taxonomy (NCBI): domain Bacteria; kingdom Pseudomonadati; phylum Pseudomonadota; class Betaproteobacteria; order Rhodocyclales; family Zoogloeaceae; genus Denitraticella; species Denitraticella aggregata. The sequence goes on from NZ_JBLLNL010000002.1 coordinate 218,666, forward strand.
TGATCTATCAGGACCTGGACGCGCTGAAGGCCGCGGTGCGGGCGTTGAATCCGGTCATCAGCTTCTTCGAGACGTCCTGTTTCGATGGTTGCTACGTGACCGGGGACATCACCGACGAGTATCTCTTCGGTGTCGAGAACCAGCGCGGCGAGAAGCAGTTCGCCGGCGATGACGGCGACGACGGACAGCTCGATCTGAATCTCGTCACTTCCAATGAAAACTGAAACCTCACGCCGATGATCCCATCCGATTTCGATACCCTCGCGGTAAGGGCCGGCACGACGCGCAGCCAGTTCAATGAACACAGCGAGGCCTTGTATCTCACGTCCAGCTTCGTCTTCGATAACGCGGCCCAGGCGGCCGCGCGGTTTTCCGGTGACGAGGACGGCAACGTCTATGCGCGCTTCTCCAATCCGACCGTGACGATGATGCAGACGCGTCTCGCAGCCCTCGAGGGAGGCGAGGCCGCGGTTGCGACTGCGTCGGGCATGGCGGCGATTCTGTCGCTGGTCATGGGGACGATGAAGGCGGGCGATCACATCGTCGCATCGAACGGCCTGTTCGGTGCGACCCAGCAACTTTTCGGCGGCATTCTGAACAGGTTCGGTATCGAAACCTCGTTCGTTCCGGCCACCGACATGGATGCCTGTCGAGCCGCAATCCGTCCGGACACGCGGCTGATTTTCGTCGAAACGCCGTCGAACCCGCTGACCGAAGTGGTCGACATCGCGGCCCTGGCCGAGCTCGCCCGTGCAGCCGGTGCGCTGTTTGCGGTAGACAACTGCTTTTGCACGCCCGCATTGCAACGCCCGCTCGACCTCGGCGCCGATGTGGTCATTCATTCGGCGACCAAGTATCTGGACGGACAGGGACGGGTGCTCGGCGGCGCCGTGGTCGGCCGCAAGGCGGTCATGGACGAGGTGTTCAAGTTCCTGCGCACCGCCGGGCCGTGCATTTCGCCGTTCAATGCGTGGGTCATCCTGAAGGGTCTGGAGACACTGCGCATCCGCATGGAAGCGCAGTCTGCCAGTGCGTTGGAACTCGCCCGATGGCTGGAGGATCAACCCGGCATCGCCAGCGTCCATTATCCGGGTCTTGTGTCGCACCCCCAGCATCGACTCGCAATGCAGCAGCAGCGACTGGGTGGTGCGATCCTCAGCTTCGATGTCGCGGGTGGCCGGGAGCAGGCGTGGCGCATCGTGGATTCGACCCGGATGATCTCGATCACTGCCAATCTGGGCGACACCCGCACGACGATCACCCATCCGGCATCGACGACGCATGGCCGCATTTCACCGGAAGCGCGCAGTGCGGCCGGTATCGGCGACGGGCTGTTGCGTATTGCGGTCGGCCTCGAGTCGGTAGACGACATCAAGGCCGATCTGGTCCAGGGGCTGCTCGCCTGACTTGCCGCTCAGCGGTCCGATGCCGAACCGGGGCGGAGGCAACGGGCACTGAGCGTGCCGTCTTCCCACGCCAGGTAATGCGCCTCGTCCTGCCAGTCCGAGAGCACCCATCGATCGCAGTCGTGACCGTCGACGCGATGCAGATGCCGGGCGGGACGGTGGGTGTGGCCGTGGATCAATAAGGGGTAGTCGTAGGCTCGCAGCAGCGCCTCCACCGCACCCGCATTCACATCCATGATTTCGGCCTGTTTAACGCGCTTGGCGCGCTCGCTGTGCTGGCGGATGTTCTCGATGAAGTGCTTGCGGTCGGCGAGCGGACGGTCGAGAAATTCGCGTATCCAGGCCGGATCGCGCACTTGCCCGCGATAGGTCTGGTACGCCTGGTCATCGGTGCACAGCGTGTCCCCGTGACTGAGCAGGGCGCGTGTGCCGTCGAGTTCGATCAGGCTCGGTTCGTCGAGCAGCCGCAGGCCGACACGTTCGGCGAAGCCGGGGCCGATCAGGAAGTCCCGGTTCCCGGCGAGAAAGAACAGACGAGTGTCTACCGACGACAGTCTGGACAGCGCGACGCTCACGGTGTCTATGAGCGGGGAGTCGTCGTCGTCACCCGCCCAGTATTCGAACAGGTCTCCGAGGATGTAGAGGGCGTCGGTGCGCCGCGCCGGCCCGTCGAGAAAGGCGAGAAAGGCCCGCGTGGTCTCGGGTCTTTCCTCGCAGAGGTGAAGGTCGGAGATGAATTGCGCCTTCATCCAGGGCATCCCGTTCGCGTCGACAGATGGTCGATCAGACGATCTCGGCGCGTTCGATGATTACGTCCTCGACCGGAACGTCCTGGTGGAATCCGCTGGATCCGGTCCTGACGGCGCGGATGCTGTCGACGACGTCCATGCCTTCGCTGACGCGTCCGAACACACAGTAGCCCCAGCCCTGGATGTCGGCCGAGCGAAAGTTCAGGAAGTCGTTGCTGCCGACATTGATGAAGAACTGCGCGGTCGCCGAATGGGGCTGCTGGGTGCGTGCCATCGCGACGGTGCCCGGTTCGTTCTTAAGGCCGTTGTCGGCTTCGTTGCGAACCGGTTCACCGGTGGGCTTCTGCTTCATCCCCGGCTCGAAACCGCCACCCTGGATCATGAAGCCGTCGATGACACGGTGGAACAGCGTGTTGTCGTAATGTCCCGCCGTCACATAGGCGAGGAAGTTCTTGACCGTCTCGGGGGCCTTGTCGGCATCGAGTTCCAACGTGATCGTGCCGTGATTGGTGTGCAGTCTGACTGCCATGCTGTTCTCCTGTCGGTGTGTCATTGCGCCGGCGCGCTTTCGATAATGCGAACGGATTCGATGATCACCGGCTCGACCGGGGTGTTCTGGTAGCGGCCGACCGTGGTGGTGGGCAACTTGCCGATCTGCTGCACGACGTCGAAACCTTCGGTGACGCGGCCGAACACCGCATAGCCCCATCCGTCGCGCGACGGGTTGTCGAGCGCGCGGTTGGATACCAGATTGATGAAGAACTGGGCGGTGGCCGAGTGAGGGTCGTTGGTGCGTGCCATGGCAAGTGTGCCAGGCTCATTGCGAAGTCCGTTCCTGGCTTCGTTGCGAATCGGATCGCGGGTCTGCTTCTGTTTCATGCCGGGTTCGAATCCGCCGCCCTGAATCATGAAGCCGTCTATGACGCGGTGAAAGATCGTGCCATCGTAGAAACCGGTTCGCACATACTCGAGAAAGTTGGCGACAGATTCCGGCGCGTCCTTTTCGAACAGTTCGATCGTGATCAGGCCCTGGTTGGTCCGCATCTCGACCATCGGCTGGTCGGCTGCGACGGGTCCGGCGATAACGAGAAAGAGCATGGCCAGGAAGAAGCGCTTCATGTGAATCCCTTGTCTTGAAGTGTGTGAATCGGGCGAAGCGGATGGGTGGGCGCGTGACAGGCGCCGCGATCCGGTGTTTGGAGGCACTCCTTGAGACGTGTTTCCGACCCGACCCCGGCACTGCCGTGGAAGGCGCGTCGCACCGTGGCCGATGGAGTGGGTGAAGAGGGCGTCCCCTGTGCTATGATCCGCCGCCTTCGGAGACCCTGGTTCCGTGACAGGCGGCAATTCTATCAACAGACCCGAATCGGTACAATCGAACCGTCCGACGGCCTGCTCAAGCGGGCCCCCGATGAGGCGACACGCATCGGGTCGATCGCGCCGTTCTGCAATGCCCACTGGATGCTCTCATGCTGACGATCTACAACACCCTGACGCGCAAGAAGGAAGTATTCGAACCGATCGAACCGGGCAAAGTCGGGATGTATGTGTGTGGAATGACGGTGTATGACTATTGTCATCTCGGCCATGCGCGCGTGATGGTGGTGTTCGACATGGTCGTGCGCTGGCTGCGGGCGAGCGGTTTCCAGGTCAAGTATGTGCGCAACATCACGGATATCGACGACAAGATCATTCGGCGTGCCGGCGAGCGCGGCGAGTCGATCCGCGCCCTGACCGGTCGCTTCATCCAGGCCATGCATCAGGACGGCGACGCACTCGGTGTGCTGCGCCCCGACCATGAGCCACGTGCGACCGATTACGTAAGCAGCATGCAATCGCTGATCTCCCGACTGCATGACAAGGGGCTTGCCTACGTCGCCGACAGTCATGACGTGTGCTACGCGGTCAGGAAGTTCGAAGGCTATGGAAGACTCTCCGGAAAATCCATAGACGAGTTGCGCGCCGGTGAGCGGGTCGAGGTCTCCGGCGACAAGCGTGATCCGCTCGATTTCGTGTTGTGGAAACACGCGCGTCCTGAGGAACCGGACGAGGTCAAATGGACCTCGCCATGGGGTATCGGGCGCCCGGGCTGGCATATCGAATGCTCGGCCATGAGTGGCGACCTGCTTGGCGAGCGCTTCGACATCCACGGCGGCGGTCAGGATCTGCAGTTTCCGCATCACGAGAACGAGATCGCGCAGTCGGAGGGTGCTCATGGCCATCCCTTCGTCAACTACTGGATGCACAACGGTTTCGTGCGGGTCGATGACGAGAAGATGTCCAAATCGCTCGGAAACTTCTTCACGATTCGCGAAGTGCTGGACAGATATGATCCGGAGGTCGTGCGTTTCTTCATCCTGCGTGCCCATTACCGCAGCCCGCTCAATTACTCCGACAAGCATCTGGACGATGCCCGCAATGCGCTGACGCGACTGTATACCGCGCTGCGCAATGTCCCCAGCGAGGACGCGCGGGTCGACTGGAGCGAGGGCCATGCGCTGAGGTTTCGTCAGGCCATGGACGACGACTTCAATACGGCCGAGGCGGTCGCGACGCTGTTCGATCTGGCGAACGAGGTCAATCGGAGCGGCGCTTCGAAGCTGGCCAGCCAGTTGAAAGGGCTGGCCAGCCTGCTCGGATTGCTTTCGCGCGATCCGACCGCCTTCCTGCAGCGCGGTGAAACTGCCGGCATCGACATCGGGTCGATCGAATCGAGCATCGCTCGACGTGTGGCGGCAAAGAAGGCGCGTGATTACGCACAGGCGGACCGGATCCGCGCAGAATTGCTGGAGCAGGGGGTCGTGCTGGAAGACTCGCCAACTGGTACGGTATGGCGCCGTGCCTGAATCCGTGACCGTGGCGCCCGGACCGCTGCAGCAACTGCAGGACGGGGCGTTCGGTCCCGCTGCTTAGTGTCCTGACAGACGACGTGTGCGGTCGCACTCGGAAGAGCCTTCCGGCAGTGCCTTTCGGACGTCATTTTTTTCATACGAAACATTGTGTTAGTGCCGTCTCGGCGACGTGGTAACACTTGAACGCCGCGCGTACTTTGGTGTTAGACTTGGAAAAATTCTGTTTCCGGCATCAGGAATTGCTCCAGTTTGCCGAGCAGGGAATGGATGTTCAGGTACCCACTGCCGTCCGGCAGGGGCGACCCAAGAATTCTGGAGGACATGAATGGCACTGGTCATTCTTTCCGCCCAATCGATGACCCGATCGAGGATGCGCACCGTCAGTCTGAGGGCGTTTCTGGGTCTCGTTTTCGTCGGCATGTCGATCATGTTGGCTGGCGGCATCTGGTTGGGATACGGTTTCAGTCGTGGCGTTGCGCCTGTTTCTCAGGCGTATGCACTGTCACCCGACGCGCTCCCGCCAGCCGATGCGGTTGGTCTCGCCGGGTCCGATGCTTCGGGTACCGGAGTCAGGCTTCCGATCGAGAATCGATATCTGATCGAGCGATTCGGCGAACTGTCCGGACGCGTCATCCAGCTCGAGGCGGAAGCACTGGAGCTTGCGACGCGCCTCGGCGTGATCGAGGATTTCGAGGAGCGCATCAAACCCGACGATGCGGCGGACATCCCGCGTGGTCGCGAGGCGCGAACCCCGCCGGGATCCCCGGCAGGCGGCCCGCTACTGCGGCCGACCGAAGAAGGCGGGCTGGACGCAGTGCTGTTCGAGGATGCGGACGCCGATCCGGCGTTCGAACTCACCGAGGATCTGTCGCGGATCGAGCAGGATATGGGACGGCTTGCCGACGTGCTGTCCGAACTCGACCGTGTCGCCACATCGGTCAATCATGCCCACATGGCTTTCCCCGGCCGGCATCCGGTGCAGGGCGTGGGCATGAACTCCCGTTTCGGCAATCGAGTCGATCCGGTCAGCCGGCGCCGGGCGTTTCACAGCGGGGTCGATTTTGCCGCGCCTCGGGGTACGCCCATCCATGCGAGCGCGGGGGGCAAGGTCATTTTTTCGGGCAATCGTCGGCACTACGGGCTGACCGTGGAGATCGATCATGGGGCGGGCCTGGTGACGCGCTACGCGCACGCATCCAAACTGCTTGTCAAGAAAGGGCAGGCGGTCATGCCGGGCGACCGGATCGCGCTGGTGGGGTCGACCGGACGATCGACCGGCCCGCATCTGCATTTCGAGATTCTCCAGGACGGCCATTTCGTCGATCCTTCGATCTATCTCGCCCGTTTCTAGGGTTCCGATTCGATGTTTTCGGGCAGTGGCAGTGGCCGTGACCTGACCGGCAGGGAGTTGGTGCTGGCGTCGAGACGCGGTCCATGGGCTTTCGTCTTACCGGTTTCGGCGGTCATCGTCGTGCTGGCCCTGGCGGCTCTTGGCGTGATCTACGCACAGGAGCGCCTCACCGCAGATCCGCGCTTCGACGCGCTGATGTCCGAGAAGCTGGCGCTGGAAGAGAAGGCCGACAGCCTGTCCGAGAAGTTCGAGCGGGCGATGCTGGATCTCGAGATTGGCGCAGTGACCCAATCGGAACTCGAGCGGCAGATCGTCGTGCTCAATGAACAGCTCAAGCAACTCAAGGAGGAACTCGAGTTCCTGAAGAGCGCGGGTGAGTCCGGTTGAGCGACGCGAAACATTATCGACGGCATGAGGAGTATCGATGTTCGGCAGGAAACAGAAGAATGCGATCGAGGTGACCAAACTATCGAGTCTGATTGCCGACAATCTTCACATCGTCGGCGACGTCCTCTTTTCGGGCGGCCTCAGGGTAGACGGCAAGATCGAGGGCAGTGTGATCGGCAAACGCGGAGAGAAGAGCCTGGTCGTGCTGAGCGAAAAGGGTTGCATCGTCGGCCGGGTCCGCGCCTATGATGCAGTCATCAACGGGACCGTGTCCGGTGATCTCGAGGTCGAGCATTTTCTCGAGTTGCAGCCCGGGGCGAAGGTTTCCGGCAATATCTCCTACCGGCAATTGCAGATGGAATGCGGCGCGACCGTCGAGGGTAATCTGCTCCGGGTCGAAGACAAGGGGGCAGGCAAGGCCGTGGGTCCGGCCGAGAAGGCTTCAGGCGCTGCGCCCGAGCGCGCAGTCCAGAGACCCGCGGCTGCACGGGTGCCGCCCTCCACTCAGGGCGTGCCGGTTTCCCCGGCAACGCCTTCCGCTGCCCCGACTGAGGCAGCACGAGCCGCGCCTGCTACGGTCGTCCCCGAGGCGGTCAAGACTGCAGCACGCTGACACCCGGCCGCTCGCGGTCGTCACGAAGGCGCGAACCGCGAAACCGGTGAATGTTCCCGTCAGTCGGTTGCGATGCGCCGGAACAGCGCGACGCCGCCCTCGCTGAACAAGACCTCCACCCCCTCGGATGGCAGGCGGTCGATGCGGGTGATCGCGAGTTCTCCGACCTCCGGCTGGCGGCTCGGCGTCACCGCTTCGCGATAGACGCTGAAGCTTGGCACGTTGAAGCGCACCCTGACCACCGGTTCGCCGAGTTCCTTGGCCAGCAGACCAGCCTGTTTGACCGAGCCCTGCAGCACGGCGCCGAACCAGGGTGTGACCACCAGGCTCAGCACCAGCACCTGAACAGTGGCTGCGACGGTCAGCTTTCGGCAGATATCGGTTTTCCAGCGTGACGCGATCAACAGCCAGAGCACGAGCGCTGCGAGGGTGACCGCGAAATAGCTCCATCCGGCGTGCGACAGGGACTGCGCGAGTTGCGCCCGGTAGTAGGCGTTGCCTGCGTCCGTGGCGGCGACGAGCACGAACACGAGCGGCAGCAACGGCAGCAGCGCGAGCAACGCGGTCGGCGCGATCAGGTGTCCGATCCGGTCGGTGAAGGTCTTGTGGTGGGCCGCGATCAGCAGGAACAGTGGGGTCGACCCATAAAGGACATAGTGCGGGAGTTTCGTGCCCGACAGCGAGAAGAACACGATGACGAACCCGGCCCACAGCCACAGAAAACGGTGCAGCTCGGTCGCGTAGTCGCTGCGGATTCGCCGCAACATCGCGATCAGCGGTCCGGTCCAGGGCAGCAGCAGCGCTGGCACCGCCAGCGCATAGTAGAAGATGCTGCCGGCGTGCCCCTGCAATGTGCCGGAAAAGCGTTCCACGTTGTGCTTGATGAAGAAGCCGTCGATGAATTCCTGACCGTGCACGAACAGCGCGACCGCATACCAGGGCACCACCAGCACGATCAGGATGATCCAGCCCTTCGGGTCGAATACCGATGCGAGCCAGCGACGCCATTCACCCTTCGTCGCGCAATACAGTAAGGTCACCATGCCCGGCACCAGCAGCGCGATCGGCCCCTTGGTCAGAACCCCCAGGCCGATCCACACGTAACTGCGCAGCAGTGGCGCGCGCTGGCCGGTCTCGAGGTGGCGCCACGCGTCGAACAGCGCCAGCGCGAGCAGCAGATTGAGCAGTCCGTCGGCAGTCGCAGCGCGACCGATCACATAGGGTCCGAGCGCGGTTGCGGAGACGGCCAGGGCGACCAGCGCCGCCTCCGGGCCGAGACGCTCGCGTGCGAAGTGCCAGGTCGCATAGCTCCACAGGGCGGCCGCGACCGCCGAGGGCAGGCGGAACGCCCATTCGTTCACGCCGAAGATCAGATAGCCGATCGCCTGAAACCAATACACGAGAATCGGTTTGTCGAAGCGTGGCTCGCCGTTCAGATACGTGGTCCGGAAGTCGCCGCGTTCGAACATCTCGCGCGTCGCCTCGGAAAAGGCGCCTTCATCGATGTCGAACAGCGGAGCGGCCCCGAGTCGCAGAAAGAACGACACGAGCGGCAGCGAAAAGATCAGCAGCGTCAACGCGGCGGTCTGCTGGCGGGTAGAGAGCGATGGCATCATGGGGATGGAAGTGTATTTTCGCTGCGATGCCAGGCCTCGTCCGTTTCGAGACTCGGCTGCGGCTGGGCAAGATAGGCACGCGACGTACCCGACTCGTAGTAGATGCGGGTCAGCAGTTCGGCCAGTACCCCTGACGTGACCATCTGAACGCCGGCAATCAGCAGGAAGAAGCCGCCGAACAGCATCGGTCGGGTGCCGATCGACTCGCCGAGAAAGATTTTGAGTCCTAACATGTAGGCCAGGATCAGCATGCCGAGGGTGCCCAGCACGATGCCGATTCCACCAAAGAAGTGGCCCGGCCGGGTGCGGTAGCGCATGAAGAAATAGACGAAGACCAGGTCGAGCACCACGCGGAAGGTGCGCGAGATACCGTACTTGGATTCGCCGAAGACCCTCGGGTGGTGCGTGACCACCTCCTGCGCGATTCGCTTGGGTGTGGTGACCGTGGCGAGCCAGGCCGGGATGAAGCGGTGCATCTCGCCATACAGGCGAACGTTCCTGATCGCGCTGGCGCGAAAGACCTTGAGACTGCAGCCGTAGTCCTTCAGATGAACGCCGGTCATGCGTGCAATGAGCCGGTTCGCGATGCGTGAAGGAATCCGGCGCAGCCACAGGCCGTCCTGACGGTCCTTGCGCCAGCCCGCGACCAGATCCAGGTCTTCCACCAGCAGGCGCTTGACCATGCGCGGGATGTCGATCGGATCGTTCTGCAGGTCTCCGTCCATCGTGACCACAACGTTGCCGCGCGCGGCGTCCAGTCCGGCCTGCATTGCGGCAGTCTGCTTGAAGTTGCGCAACAGCTCGACGATTCGCACATGCGGGCCGAACTGCGCGGCACAGCGGGCGAGTTCCATCGGCGTGCCATCCGAACTGCCGTCGTCGACCAGTACCACTTCCCATGGCCAGGGGTAGGGGCCGAGAGCGAGGTGGATACGTTCCAGCAGCGGCTCGACGTTTTCGGCCTCGTTGTACATCGGCACGACCACCGACAGGCGGTGTTCCGGCAAACCGTCGGGAATCTGGGGCTCGGTAGCGGGCAGGGGGCGTTTGATCATCGGGGTCGGTCGTGTGTGAATGCGGTGTTGGGATTCTAGTGCCTGATGCCGGGTTCATCGACTGGAATCAGCCATGCGATCGCGCCGGCGCTGACGGCGGACGCAATCACGACCAGGTGAAGCACGAGTGCAGCCTTCAATCCCTGTTCGAGCCCGACCCCGTGGGGCAACAGCGCTGCCGCGGCGCCCGCCTCGTAGGTGCCGAAGCCCGCGACCCCCTGAACCGGCAGAATGGCCGCCAGTTCGGCACCGAGCGTGCCGGCCATGCCGACCGGAAGGGCCACGTTCAGAAGCTCAGCCAGCAACCACGCCTGAACCGCAAGCTTGACCGTCCAGTTGGCGAGCGTCCATAGCCAGCCGAAGCGCGCATGGCGGGTGGACTCGGCAAAAGCCTGTCTCAGCCTTGCAAGGCGGCCGGCGTTCGCAGAACCGGTCGCTACAAGTGCAGGGCCGTTTGCCCAACGCGGAAGATACCACGCCAGGCATATCAGCCCGGTGACGCCGACCATGCGCAGCACGGGCGGCAACCCCGGCCATACCAGCGTTGCGATCACTGCCACCACGAACACGTCCTGCAGGCGAAACCAGAACAGCGATGCGAGCGCGCGTCCCAGCGGTGTGCCGAAGGTCTGGCGCAGCAACAACGGAAAGGCCGCCTCCCCTCCCCTGAACGGCACGACATTCACCATCGCGTTGTGGATCAGCACGATGCGCAGGCAGTGACCAAAGCGACCGCCGGCATTCACGCGGAACTCGTCGTAGACCCGCATCGCGCGCAGCAGATAGCTCACGAACAGACCACCGAGCGCGATCACGATCATCGACGGCGTGAGACGGCGCAGCATATCGATCAGGTCCCGCCCGCGACCGTCGCTGACGAGCCATGCCAGCAAGGCGAGGCTGAACGCGATCGCGAGCAGCTTCTTCATGTCAGTGCGGGCGCCCGTTGCTGCGAATGAACGCGGCGACGGCGCCCGCGACACCGAGGCTCGCAAGGGCATATTGCATCCAGCGACCTTCGGGATAACCGAGATTCTCGAAGAACAGCCACAGCGCCGACGCACCGAGCAGCGCCGACATGATGCGCACCCCGTTCGGCGCTTCCCAGAATCGCCATCTTGCGGACCACCACACGCCCAGTGCGCCGCACAGCCAGCCTCCGGCTGCACCGACCAGGATGTCGAGCGGCCAGTGCGCGCCTACCGCGACCCGGGAAAACGCGGTGACGGTGGCCACGGCCAGCGCAAGCCAGGCCAGCCGGCGACGACCGGCGTGCAGGCTGCACAGCGCGATCACGGCCGCCAGCGCGAAGGCCGTGACCGAATGACCGGATGGAAAAGCATTGGCCTTCAGCGCGGTACCGATGATGGTGATCTGCTCGGGATCGAGCACGGCGGCCGGTCTCGCCTCCGAGAACAGGCGTTTGAAGCCATGCGTGAACAGCGTCCCGGCCGGCGCCGCCAGCAGCGCGGCGGCGGCCCAGCGCGGTTGCCAGACGAGTGTGGCGGTCACGACCGCGAACGCGCCGCCCGTCGAACCGAGATTCGTCACCCCCGCCCATACTGCAGCCGGCAGGACTTGTGCGGCCCCATTCCATGCGACGAACCAGTCGGTGTTCCAATCATTCAGACGCGCGATCGCCGCCAGCAACCCGGTGAGGGCCGGGAGCGCCCAGACCCACCGGTGGGGTGCGCGAGCAGAGGCGGGCGACGGGCCGGAGCGCATCATGATGAGAAGGCGGGCGAAAAGCGTGGATTCTATCAGTCAATCGCTCGCGGCAAGGGTGCGAACCCGGAGACGGGCGGCCACAGCGGCGAACCCGGGGCCACGGCTCGGGTATAATTCCGACGCTCCGGCGACTCCACGCCAGCCGCTCTCCCACTCTCCTTCCGAATCGATCGACATGACCGAAATCCTCACGCTGCGCGGTGGCGCGGCGATCTCCTCCTCGCGTCTTTCCCGTCTGCAGGAACGCTTGCGCGACGTCGTTCCCAAGCTCCACAGCCTGACGGCCGAGCACTGGTTCTTCGTCGAACTGACGGATGAACTCGAGTCGGCCGAACTGGCGCGACTGACCGATCTGCTCGGCGTGTCGCCGGTTTCCGGAAACCCGACCGACGGCACCCACCTGGTGATCGTTCCTCGGCTGGGGACGATCTCTCCGTGGTCCTCGAAGGCGACCGACATCGCGCACCAGTGTGGATTCGACAAGGTCGTGCGCATCGAGCGCGGACTTGCCTATGCGCTGCAGCACAGGGGCACGCTGGACGATCGCCACTTTTCGGCGCTGCTGCCGATGCTGCACGACAGAATGACCGAATCGGTGCTGCACAGCGTCGAGGCCGCCGAGGCCTTGTTCCATCATTACGAACCCCAGGCCCTGACCGCCATCGATGTGTTGACCGACGGACGCGGCGCGCTGGAATCGGCCAACATCGAGCTCGGTCTGGCGTTGTCGGAAGACGAGATCGACTACCTGCTCGACAATTTCCTGAGGATCGAACGCAATCCGACCGATGTCGAACTGATGATGTTCGCGCAGGCCAATTCCGAGCATTGTCGTCACAAGATCTTCAATGCCGACTGGGTCATCGACGCGAAGCCGATGGGCAGGACGCTGTTCGGCATGATTCGCGAGACCCACGCGGCGCATCCGGAGGGCACCGTGGTGGCCTACTCGGACAATGCGTCGGTCATCGAGGGCACGGTGGCCGACCGTCTCTATCCGGATCAGGACGGCCAGTGGCGGCATCACGTCGAATTGACGCACATCCTGGCCAAGGTCGAGACGCACAATCATCCGACCGCGATCTCCCCGTTTCCGGGCGCAGCGACCGGTTCCGGAGGTGAGATCCGGGACGAAGGGGCGACCGGCAGGGGCTCGCGCCCCAAGGCGGGCCTGACCGGATTCTCGGTATCCGATCTTCGAATTCCGGATTTCATTCAGCCCTGGGAGCGACCCTATGGTCGCCCGGACCGCATCGCCTCCGCGCTGGACATCATGATCGAAGGCCCGCTCGGCGGAGCCGCGTTCAACAACGAGTTCGGCCGGCCGAATCTGGCCGGTTACTTCCGCACCTTCGAGCAGGAAGTCATGGGTGAGGTGCGCGGCTATCACAAACCCATCATGATCGCCGGCGGCATCGGTAGCATTCAGGGCGCGCAGGCGCTCAAGATCGAGTTCGAACCGGGAACGCTGTTGATCCAGCTTGGCGGACCGGGCATGTTGATCGGCCTGGGCGGGGGCGCGGCGTCCAGCATGACGACCGGCAGCAATACCGCGGATCTCGATTTCGCGTCGGTGCAGCGGGGTAATCCGGAGATCCAGCGTCGCTGCCAGGAGGTGATCGATCGCTGCTGGCAGCAGGGCGAGGCCAATCCTATTCTGTCGATACACGACGTCGGTGCGGGCGGTCTGTCGAACGCGATGCCCGAACTCGCCGATTCGGCCAGTCTGGGTGCGCGGCTGGAACTGCGGGAGGTGCATATCGAGGAGCCGGGCATGAGCCCGCGTGAGATCTGGAGCAACGAATCACAGGAACGCTATGTGCTCGCCATCGCGCCGGAGCGCCTGAACGACTTCAGCGCGATCTGCGAGCGCGAACGCTGCCCGTTCGCAGTGCTGGGTGAGGCGACGGCCGATGGGCATCTGACCCTGACCGATCGCCACTTCGGCAACAAGCCGGTCGACATGCAGATGCAGGTTCTGCTCGGCAAGCCGCCTAAGATGACCCGCAACGTGTCGCGGCGCGCGGTGCATCTGCCGCCTTTCGACGTCACCGATCTCGACCTGCGCGAAACCTGCCTGAAGGTGTTGCGGCTGCCCGCGGTCGCGAGCAAGAGTTTTCTGATCACGATCGGCGATCGCTCGGTCGGCGGCCTGACCGCACGCGACCAGATGATCGGTCCGTGGCAGGTTCCGGTCGCGGATGTCGCGGTCACGTCCACGAGTTTCATCGGTCACGCGGGCGAAGCCTTCGCGATGGGTGAACGCACGCCGGTCGCGTGCGTGGATGCCGCGGCCTCGGGGCGCATGGCGGTCGGTGAGGCGATCACCAACATCGCCGCGGCCGACATCGCCGACATTGGCAGGGTCAAGCTGTCGGCCAACTGGATGGCCGCGGCCGGCCATCGCGGCGAGGACGCAAAGCTGTTCGATACGGTCGCCGCGGTGTCCGCGTTCTGCCAGTCCGCCGGGCTCGCGATTCCGGTCGGCAAGGATTCGCTGTCGATGAAGACCGGGTGGACCGAAAACGGCCAGGACAAGGCGGTCATCGCGCCATTGTCGCTGGTGATCACCGCGTTCGCGCCGGTTGCCGACGTCCGTCGCACCCTGACGCCGCAATTGCAGCTCGATGGCGAGCATGAGACCGAGCTGGTGCTGATCGACCTGGGAAGCGGCCGGAACCGGCTCGGAGGATCGGCCCTGACCCAGGTGCACGAGTCGGTCGGCGAACATGCGCCGGACGTGGACCCGGCTCAACTGGTCGCGTTCTTCGATCTGATCCGCCGCTTCCGCGACGAGGGCCTGCTGCTCGCGTATCACGATCGCAGCGACGGCGGCCTGTTCGCGACGCTTTGCGAGATGGCCTTCGCATCGCGCTGCGGGCTGTCGGTGATGCTCGACACGGTCTGCTATGACCCGTACATGAATGACGTGGATGGTCTGGACAAGAAGCCGGACACGATCAAGGGCCGTCTGAACGACCGGCTGTTCGCGGGGCTGTTCGCCGAGGAACTCGGTGCCGTGGTCCAGATCCGTCGTGAGGATCGGGCCCGCATCACCGGGCCGTTGCGCGACGCAGGCCTCAGCTACCATTTCGTCGGCGAGCCCAACGACAAGGACGAACTGCGTTTCTGGCGCAACGCCAGGCTGGTGTTCGGCGCCGGTCGCGTGGAGCTGCTGCAGGCCTGGTCCGAGACCAGTCATCGCATCGCGAGTTTGCGCGACGACGCCGAGAGCACCCGCGAGGCCTTCGACGCGCTCACCGATGCGACCGATCCGGGGCTGAGCGTGTCGCTGCGCTTCGATCCGGACGAGGATGTCGCCGCGCCGATGATTGCGAGCGGCGCGCGCCCGCGGATCGCGGTGCTACGCGAGCAGGGGGTGAACTCGCAGAACGAAATGGCCGCCGCCTTCGAGCGCGCCGGGTTCGCGCCTTATGATGTGCACATGTCGGATCTGCAGGCCGGTCGTTTCGACCTGGCCACGTTCCAGGGGCTGGCCGCATGCGGTGGCTTTTCGTACGGTGACGTGCTCGGGGCGGGGCAGGGCTGGGCCAAGTCCATCCTGTTCAACCCCGGGTTGCGCGAGGCCTTCGAGGCCTTCTTCGCGCGGCAGGACACCTTCGCACTGGGCGTGTGCAATGGCTGCCAGATGATGGCGCACCTGGCCGACATCATCCCGGGTGCCGCGCACTGGCCGGTGTTCGAGCGCAATCGCAGCGAACAGTTCGAAGCCCGTTTCGTGATGACCGAAGTGCTGGACAGCCCGTCCATCCTGCTGGCCGGCATGGCCGGCAGTCGCATGCCTATCGTCGTGAGCCACGGCGAGGGCAGGGCGGTGTTCCGTCGGGACGCGGATCGTGAGGCTGCGCATGCGGCGCTGCGTTACATCGACAACCACGGCCAGGTGGCGCAGCGTTATCCGGCCAACCCCAACGGATCGCCGGACGGACTGACCGGATTCACGACGCCGGACGGGCGCTTCACGATCATGATGCCGCACCCGGAGCGCTGCTTCCGGACGGTGCAGATGAGCTGGCATCCTGCCGACATGGCTGAGGATTCGCCGTGGATGCGCATGTTCCGTAATGCGCGGCGCTGGGTGGGTTGACAGGTTTCGGGACAATGGCCCGCCGCGGATTGAGCAGAATCAAGGCGGCGCGCGTGCTCCGGTCGGATCCTTCGCTGAAGCTTCAGCATGGGTTCAGCATGTCGAACCCGCGCGACCGGTCCTGCCAATCAAGCGCGCCAAATAGTTTGGACAAGGAGAACATAATGAAAAAAGCATTACTCGCATCCGCCCTCACCCTCGCACTCGTCATGCCGGCCTTCGCACAGGTCACCGTGTCGGATCCCTGGGTCCGCGGTACCGTCGCGCCGCAACGCGCCACCGGTGCATTCATGCAACTCACTGCGGAAAAGGACGCGCGTCTGGTCGGGGCCGGGTCACCGGCGGCCGGCGTGGTCGAGATCCACGAGATGGCGATGGAGAATGACGTGATGAGGATGCGCAGGATCGACCGACTGGATCTGCCCGCTGGCCAGACGGTGGAATTGAAGCCGGGCGGCCATCATGTGATGCTGATGGATCTGAAACAGGACATGAGCGCAGACATGACGGTGCCGCTGACGCTGATCTTCGAGGATGCGGCCGGTGCCCGCTTCGAACAGACCATCGAGGCGCCGGTCGTGCCGCTGGGGACCGCTCAGCAGGGCATGGGCGCAGGCCAGCCGATGCACCAGATGCACGAGATGCATCGCGGCCACGGTCAGTGACTTGAACGATGCCCGACCCCGTCCGCCGGGGTCGGGGCGTCAAACCTCACATGCCCTGGTAGATCGGCCCTTCGCCGCCCTGCGGCACGACCCAGTTGATGTTCTGGGTGGGATCCTTGATGTCGCAAGTCTTGCAGTGCACGCAGTTCTGGGCGTTGATCTGCAGCCGCGGCGCGCCGCCTTCGCCGTCGCGCACGATCTCGTAGACGCCGGCCGGACAGTAGCGCTGCTCCGGCGAGTCGTACTGGTCGAGGTTGATCCTGATCGCGACCGACGGATCCTTCAGCTGCAGGTGGCAGGGCTGCTCTTCCTCGTGGTTGGTGTTCGACAGGAACACCGAACTGAGGCGGTCGAAGCTGATCACGCCGTCGGGCTTCGGATAGTCGATCGGCTGGCATTCACTGGCTGGCTTCAGCGCGACATGGTCGGCGGTGTTGTGCAACGTCCATGGCGCCTTGCCGCGGAACAGCATCTGATCCATGCCGAACAGCAGCGATCCCATCCACAGACCCTTCTTCATCAGCGGCTTGAAGTTGCGCGCCTTGTACAACTCGTCGAACAACCAGCTCTGGCGAAAGGCCTGCGGATAGGCTTCCAGTTCGTCCCGGGCGCGCTCGGCCGAAAGCGCGTCGAACGCGGCTTCTGCCGCGAGCATGCCGGATTTCATCGCGGCGTGGATGCCCTTGATCCGCGAAGCGTTCAGGTAACCGGCGTCGTCACCGATCAGTGCGCCGCCCGGGAACGTCGTCTTCGGCAGTGACTGCAGGCCGCCGGCCGACAGCGCCCGCGCGCCGTAGGACAGACGCTTGGCACCGTCGAGGAAGTGGCGAATGTCGGGGTGCGTCTTGTAGCGCTGGAACTCCTCGAACGGCGACAGATAGGGGTTGGCGTAGTTGAGCCCCACGACGAAACCGATCGCGACCAGATTGTCCTCCAGGTGATACATGAAGGAGCCGCCATAGGTGTGCGTATCCAGCGGCCAGCCGGCGGTATGCACGACCAGTCCGGGCACGTGATGTTCGGGTTTGATTTCCCAAAGCTCCTTGATGCCGATGCCGTAGGTCTGGGGGTCGACGCCATCGCGCAGCTTGAAGCGCTCTTCGAGCTGCTTGCCGAGGTGACCCCGGCAGCCCTCGGCGAACAGCGTGTATTTCGCGTGCAGTTCCATGCCCGGCTGGTGATTGGGACCGGGTTCGCCCTCGCGGGTCAGCCCCATGTCGCCGGTGGCGATGCCCTTCACCGCGCCCTCGTCGTCGTACAGGATCTCGGCCGCTGCGAATCCCGGGTACACCTCGATGCCGGCCGCTTCGGCCTGCTCGCCGAGCCATTTGGCCAGGTGCCCCAGCCGCACGATGTAGTTGCCGTGGTTCTGGAAGCAGGCCGGCAGCAAAGCGATCGGAACGCCACGACTGCCCTTTTCCGACAGGAACATGAACCGGTCTTCGGTGACCTCGGTGTTGACCGGTGCGCCCCTTTCCTTCCAGTCGGGAAACAGTTC
This sequence comes from Denitraticella aggregata, assembly GCF_048158365.1. Lineage (NCBI taxonomy): Bacteria > Pseudomonadati > Pseudomonadota > Betaproteobacteria > Rhodocyclales > Zoogloeaceae > Denitraticella > Denitraticella aggregata. The sequence continues at coordinate 236,694 of NZ_JBLLNL010000002.1, forward strand.
GGCGAGCGCGCGCGGATCAAGGACTGCTCCGGAAAGCGAATGCGCACCGATCTCGGCGCCTTTCTCGATCAGGCAGATCGACAACTCCTGTTCCTTCTCGTCGGCCATTTGCTTCAGCCGGATCGCGGCAGCCAGCCCCGCCGGGCCTCCACCGACTACCAGCACGTCGAATTCCATCGATTCGCGTTCCATCGTGTTCTCCTCGTTTCTGCCCGCCATGCGCACACCTTGGCCGGGGCCGGCATTGTTTGCCATTAGTTTAGCGCGCTTGAGCCCGCAGGGTCCGGGCCGACGCTACCATCGTCCGGCCGCACCCGGTTCGTGCCGCCAGTCGGGGCGCTCCCGGTCGTAGCGGGCAGGGCGTCCCGATGCGTCGGTCAACGATACGGCCTGTAACATACGGCAGCGTATGTTACATTATCGCCCCATCGATGAACACATAAGGATCGTCAATGAGCGTCGAACGCAAGCTCGTCCATTCCACCAGGATTCAGGTACGCTGGGGAGACATGGATGCATACGGGCATCTGAACAACACGCTTTATTTTCGATATTTCGAGCAGGCTCGCGTCGAATGGATAGAGGATCTGGGTTTTCCGGTGAGACCGGACGCCGAAACGGGGGCAGTCATCATCCATGCGGATTGCACGTTCAGGGTACCGGTGAATTATCCGGCCACGGTGGAAGTGCGGGTCTATGCTGGAAAACCGGGGCGGACCAGCGTGATGAACTGGTATGAACTGCATGTCGACGGCGACGACCGCCTTTTCGCGGAAGGTTCTGCGAAAATCGTATGGATGCATGTGCAAAGTGGCAAGTCGGCGCCGCTTCCCGACGTGATTCGGCGACTGTTCTGACCGGCACCGTGCGCACTGCGAACGAGACCAACGATAGCCTCGCGCATCCCCACTCGAAACCCGTGGGCAAGCGAGGAACATGAAATGGAGGAGACGACTATGACCACCCTGACTGCGGGCGAAACCAGTGATGCCCGACCCCTGTGGACGCCTTCGGCCGAGCGGGTTTCGTCGGCCAACATCACCGAGTTCGCGCGCCGGATCGAGACGCGCCACGCGATCACGCTCCCGGACTACGCGGCCCTGCACGCGTGGTCGGTTGATCAGCCCGAGGCTTTCTGGCGTGCCGTGTGGGAAGACGGCGGCGTGCTCGGTGAGGCCGGCGACTCCGTCCTGGTCGATGGCGATCGAATGCCGGGCGCGCGCTGGTTTCCGCAGGCGCGGCTGAACTTCGCGCAGAATCTCCTGCGCAGTCGTGACGACTCCGATGCGCTGGTCTTCTGGGGGGAGGACAAGGTCAAGAACCGGCTGAGCCACGGCGAACTGTATCGCGAGGTGGCTCGCTTCGCGGCGGCGTTGCGCGAGATGGGCATTTCCCCGGGTGATCGTGTCGCTGCATGGATGCCGAACATGCCAGAGACGATCGTCGCGATGCTGGCTGCGGCGAGCATCGGCGCAATCTTCACATCGGCGTCGCCGGACTTCGGGGTGCAGGGTGTGCTCGATCGCTTCGGCCAGACCGAACCGAAGCTGTTGATCGCGGCCGATGGCTACTGGTACAACGGCAAGGTGGTCGATTGCATGGCCAAGATCGGTGAAGCGGTCGCGCAGTTGCCGTCGCTGAAGCGGGTCGTTGTCGTTCCCTATGTGCACAAGTCGCACGACCTTTCCGGTATTACGCATGCGCGCATGCTTGCCGATTTCGTCGCCCCGCATCACGACCGAACCGAGATCGCGTTCGAGCCCCTGCCGTTCGATCACCCGCTCTACATCATGTATTCGTCCGGCACCACCGGCGTGCCGAAGTGCATCGTGCATTGTGCGGGCGGCGCATTGCTGCAGCACCTGAAGGAGCACCGCCTGCACAGCGACGTGAAACCCGGGGACCGGGTGTTCTACTTCACGACCTGCGGCTGGATGATGTGGAACTGGCTGGTGTCCGGCCTCGCGACCGGGGCGACGCTGCTGCTGTACGACGGTTCCCCGTTCATCGGCAAGGGCACCATCCTGTTCGATTACGCCGACGCCGAGCGCATGACCCATTTCGGCACGTCGGCGAAGTTCATCGACGCGATCGCGAAGATCGATCTGAAGCCGCGTCAGAGCCACCGGCTCGACGCGTTGAGGGCGATGATGAGCACCGGCAGTCCGTTGGTGCCGGAGGGCTTCGACTACGTGTATCGCGAGATCAAGTCCGACCTGTGCCTGGCCTCGATCTCGGGTGGAACCGACATCATCTCGTGCTTCGTGCTCGGCAATCCGGCGCTGCCGGTGTGGCGTGGCGAGATCCAGTGCAAGGGGCTCGGCATGGCGGTCGACGTCTTCGACGATGAGGGCCAACCGGTTCGGCGCGAGAAGGGCGAACTGGTGTGCACACGGCCATTCCCGGTCATGCCGATCGGTTTCTGGAACGATGCCGACGGGTCGAAATACCACGCCGCGTATTTCGGGCGTTTCGACAACATCTGGTGCCATGGCGATTTCTGCGAAGTCACCGAGCATGACGGGCTGGTCATCTACGGACGGTCGGACGCGACACTGAATCCGGGCGGTGTGCGCATCGGTACCGCCGAGATCTACCGACAGGTCGAAAAGCTCGATGAGGTGGTCGAATCCATCGTGGTCGGCCAGGACTGGCAAGGTGATGTGCGTGTGGTACTGTTTGTCAGATTGCGCGATGGCCTCACGCTGGACGACGAACTCACCGCGCGCATCAAGAGGACCATTCGCGACAACACCACGCCGCGCCATGTCCCGGCGAAGATCCTGCAGGTGTATGACATTCCCCGGACCCGCAGCGGCAAGATGGTCGAGCTCGCGGTGCGCAACGTCATGCATGATCGGCCGGTCAAGAACATCGAAGCGCTGGCCAACCCGGAGGCGCTCGAGCATTTTCGCGCGCGAGCCGAACTCGAAAAATGATGGAGGACAGGGAATGCTGATGAATCGGGAGAAGTCAGCGCTGCTGGTGATCGACGTGCAGGCCAGGCTGGCGCCGGCCATTCACGATGGCGACAAGGTGATCGAGAACTGCATCTGGCTGGGCGGCGTCGCCGAGCGGGTCGGCGTGCCGATCGTCGTGACCGAGCACTGGCCGCAGAAGATCGGCGGAACGGTCGAGGCAGTCAGAGCCGCCACCGCGAAAGCCGAATACGTGGCCAAGGAATGCTTTTCGGCCGAGGCCGACGGTTGCCTCAAGGTCACGGCGGTGGAGTCGCGTCGGCAGGTCGTCGTGTGCGGGACCGAGGCCCACGTGTGCGTGCAACAGACCGCGCTGGGTCTGCGCTGGGCGGGCAAGGAGGTGTTCGTCGTGGCCGACGCCTGCGGGTCCCGCGACCCGGCCAACCGTGACCTCGCCTACGCACGCATGCGCAGCCATGGCATCGAGATCGTGTCACGCGAGATGGTCGCGTTCGAATGGCTGCAGCGGGGCGGTACCGACATGTTCAGCGAGGTCATGCGCAATTTCATCCGCTGACACAAGGATGAGCCGCATCGCATTGCTGTCCGGCAGTTTGCTGGCCGCGCTTGGCGTCGCCTTGGGCGCTTTCGGCGCACATGGGCTGCGCGGCATGCTCGGACCGATCGAGTTGGCCTGGTGGCATACGGCGGTGCAGTATCAGATGTGGCATGCGGTGGGGCTGGTCGCGCTCGGCGCCTGCCCCCTGCGAAGAGTCGGTCCGGCGATTCTGGCATTGGGCGCCGGTACCGTGCTGTTCTCCGGAACGCTTTACCTGCTCGCACTCACCGGCATGCGTTGGCTTGGAATGCTCACGCCGATCGGGGGCGCGCTCATGATCCTGGGCTGGTCCATCTTGGCATGGCGAGCATGGCGTGACTGAAAATGCGCGCGGCACGGTCGTGCTGGTTCATGGGCTGTGCATGCATGGAATCGTATTCGCACTGCACCGTCGGCGTATGCAGCGGCTGGGTTACCGCGTGCTGACCTTCTCGTATCCATCGATGCGTGGTCGGCTGGACGACATCGCGGACTCGCTGATGTGCCGACTGGCCGGGATGCCCGATGGCTCGGTGAATCTGGTCGGGCACAGCCTCGGGGGAGTGATCATCCTGGCGATGCTCGCGCGACACGATTGCCCGGACCGAATTCGTCGCGTGCTGTTGCTGGGATCGCCATGCATGGGCAGTCGCAGCGCCGAGGGCGTGGCTCGCCGGCCGGGCCTGTCGTGGATACTGGGGCGGGCATTGCCCGACTGGCTCGCCCGATCGCGCTGTCCGGCCCTCCCGTACCAGATCGGAGTGATATCGGGCGATCGTGCGATCGGCATGGGGCATCTGCTGTTCGGGCTCGATACGCCGAACGACGGGATCGTGAGTGTCGATGAAACCTGCTGGCCGGGGGCGTGCGACCGGATCACGTTGCACGTGACCCACATGCAGATGCTGGTGTCCGCCGAATGCACCCGGCAGATCGATACCTTTCTGCGCACCGGCCACTTCGATCGGTCCGCTCAGGGCGATTCCCCGGGCAGCAGCGAAAGCTGCACCGGATCAGCCACCGGATCGGGGTAACCGCCGTCATTCTGCGGGCTCAGCGAACCGACCCGGACACCAAGCAGGCGCAGCCTGCGATCGAGCGTCAACCGGCGCAGGCACTGACTGGCAGCGCGGCGAATGGTGGCGGCATCGGCGGTCGGTGCCCCGAGGCTCAGATCGCGTGTGACGGTCCGGAAATCCTGGAAGCGCACCTTGATGCCGATCGTGCGCCCGACGTAGCCCTTGCGCGTCAGGTCCGCGGCGACCCGCACGCACAAGTCGGTAAAGATGCCGTTCAGCCGGTCGCGGTCGTGACATGGATGCAGGTCGTGTTCGAACGTGGTTTCGCGGCTGACCGATTTCGGTTCGGATCGGGTCACGATCGGTCGGTCATCGATCCCGTGGGCGGCCCGGTGCAGCCAGGTCGCGAAGCTCTGGCCGAAGTGCGCTTGAAGCAGACCGAGGTCGGCCCGAACGAGCTCTGCGATCGTCCCGATGCCGAGCGCTGCGAGCCTGCTCGCCGCCTTTGGACCGATGCCGTTGATCCGCCTGACTTCGAGCGGCCAGATGCGGGCCGGGACATCCGCGCGGCTCAGGATCGTCAGCCCGTCGGGTTTGTCCAGTTCGGAACAGATCTTGGACAGCAACTTGTTCGGCGATACGCCGATCGAGCAGCTCAGTCCCGTGGCGTCCCGCACCACTTGCTTGATCGATTGCGCGATCATCGCGGTGTCCCCGTCGATGTCGGTGATGTCGATGTAGATCTCATCGATGCCCCGGTCCTCGATCGCGGGTGCAAGCGTGGCGACAGCGGCCTTGAACAGATTCGAATAGTGGCGGTAAGCCTCGAAATCGGCCGGCAGCAGGATCGCGTCCGGTGCGAGCCGGGCCGCCTTCATCAGGCCCATGCCCGAGTGGATGCCATGGGCGCGCGCTTCGTAGGTCGCGGTCGTGACAACGCCCCGCCCGGCATAATCCCCGAGCCGCGGCGGATTCTGCGTGACGGTTCCGTTCGGCCGCTGGGGAGCGGTGATGCGACGCCCGCCGATGACGACTGCCCGTCCCCGCAGTTCGGGGCGTCGCAGCAGTTCTACCGATGCGTAGAACGCGTCCATGTCGAGGTGGGCAATGCGGCGTGGGGCGACGCTCATGATGTGCGAAGATAACCGAAGGCGGCGCCCGTTGTCCTGTCACCTGCTGCACCCGGTCCGGTCCACATGCATGACGCGACTGCCTGGTATGACCGGTTGGGGGGCACGGCAGGATCTTCCGCAGCGAGGCGCCGCGCATGCCAGGATGAAGCGGAGGACAACGTGAAATCGGTTCTGGGATTCATTGGAGTCGGTCTGGCGGCCTATGCATCGATCGCCGCGCTGATGTTCCTGACCCAGTCGCGCCAGCTGTATTTTCCGGTCGGCCCGCTCGCGACGACGCCTGCCGCGCACGGCATGGCCTACGACGACGTGTTCTTCGTGACCGACGACGGGGTGCGTCTGCATGGCTGGTTCGTGCCGGCGCCCGAGGAGCGGGGCGTGGTGCTGTTCCTGCATGGCAATGCGGGCAACATCTCGCATCGAATCGACTCGATCCGGATCTTCCGCGAACTCGGGCTGTCTGTCTTCATTATCGACTATCGCGGCTACGGTCAGAGCGAAGGGCGGCCCACCGAGGCCGGCACCTACGAGGATGCCCTCGCCGCGTGGCGCCATCTTCGCGACGAGCGCGCCATCCCGGCCGATGGGATCCTGATCTTCGGTCGCTCCCTCGGCAGCGCGGTGGCCGCATGGCTGGCCTCGCGCGAACCGGCCGCGGCGGTGATCCTGGAGTCGGCCTTCACCAGTGCCCCGGATCTCGCGGCGGAATTGCTGCCCTGGCTACCGGTGCGTCAGTTGATCCGTTTCGATTACGACACCCGGGGCGCGGTTCAGTCGGTCACGACACCCCTGCTGGTGGTGCATAGCCGTGAAGACGAGATCGTGCCGTTTCGGCTCGGTCGAGCGGTCTTCGAAGCGGCCAACCCGCCCAAGCACTTTCTCGGGATCCGCGGTGGGCACAACGACGGCTTTCTGCGCAGTCGCCAGGAGTACGTCGATGGGCTCGATCGATTCATCAGCGAGGTCCTGGCCGGGGCGTGGCCCTGAGAGACGCCCCGCCTTCCGAATCGGGAGCCTCTTCGGTTATCATCGCACTTTCCCGCAACAGCTCCTTCCATGACCAAATACGTCTTCGTTACCGGCGGTGTCGTGTCCTCTCTGGGCAAAGGCATTGCGGCGGCCTCGCTCGGGGCCATTCTGGAATCCCGCGGCATCCGCGTGACTCATCTGAAGCTCGATCCGTACATCAACGTCGATCCAGGCACGATGAGTCCGTTCCAGCACGGCGAGGTGTTCGTCACCGAAGACGGTGCCGAGACCGATCTGGACCTCGGCCACTACGAACGCTTCACCAGTGCCAAGATGGGTCGGCGCAACAACTTCACCACCGGCCAGATCTACGAGTCGGTGATCAAGAAGGAGCGCAGGGGCGAATATCTCGGCAAGACCGTTCAGGTCATTCCGCACATCACCGACGAAATCAAGCAGTACATCAAGCGCGGCGCCGAGGGCGCCGATGTCGCGATCGTCGAGGTCGGCGGCACCGTGGGTGACATCGAATCGTTGCCCTTCCTGGAGGCCATTCGTCAGATGGGTTTCGAGGAGGGGCGCAATCGCACCTGCTTCATGCATCTGACGCTGCTGCCCTACATACCGACCGCCGGCGAACTCAAGACGAAACCGACGCAGCATTCGGTCAAGGAACTGCGTGAGATCGGCATCCAGCCGGACATCCTGCTGTGCCGCGCGGACCGTTCGATCCCGGTGGACGAACGGCGCAAGATCGCGCTGTTCTGCAACGTGGTGCCCGAAGCGGTCATCGAGTGCCTGGATGCCCCGTCGATCTACATGATCCCGGGCATGCTGCATGATCAGATGCTGGACGAGATCGTCTGTCACAAACTCGAGATACTGGCCAAAGCGGCCGATCTGAGCGTGTGGCGGAAGCTGATCCACGCGCTCGAGCATCCCAGGCACACCGTGGATGTCGCGTTCGTCGGCAAGTACGTGGACCTGACCGAGTCGTACAAGTCGCTGATCGAGGCGATCAATCACGCAGGCATGCACACCGAAAGCAAGGTCACGATCCATTACATCGACTCCGAGGACATCGAGCGCGACGGATGCGCGGTGCTGGAGAATATGGATGCGATTCTGGTGCCGGGCGGATTCGGAAAGCGCGGGACCGAAGGCAAGATCGCCGCGATCCGCCATGCGCGCGAGCACCGCGTGCCTTATCTCGGAATCTGCCTCGGCATGCAGCTCGCCGTGGTCGAGTTTGCACGGAACGTGGCCGGCATGGTCGGAGCGCATTCCACCGAATTCGACATGGCCTCCCCGTATCCAGTGATCGGATTGATCACCGAATGGCAGGATCGCAACGGCAGGATCGAGAAACGTTCCGCCGAATCGGATCTGGGCGGCACGATGCGCCTTGGCGGCCAGACCTGTCACCTGACCGAGGGCTCGCTCGCCCGTGAGGTCTATGGATCGGCCGAGATCGTCGAACGTCATCGCCATCGCTACGAAGTGAACAATATCTTGCTGCCGCAACTCGAGGAGAAGGGCTTGAGGGTGTCCGGGCGGGCGGAGGGCTCCGGCCTGTGCGAGATGATCGAGCTGCCGGACCACCCATGGTTTGTCGGCTGTCAGTTCCATCCCGAGTTCACGTCCAATCCGCGCAAGGGTCATCCGCTGTTCACCGCGTTCGTCAGGGTGTCGCTGGCGCGCAAGCTTTCGGACTGACGGCTTCGGGAGGCCTGTTATGAAACTCTGCAATTTCGAGGTCGGGCTGGACAAGCCCTTCTTCCTGATTTCCGGTCCCTGCGTCATCGAATCGCGCGAGATGGCGATCGACACCGCGACGCGGCTGCGGGACATCTGCGTCGAGCTCGACATCCCGTTCATCTACAAGTCTTCATATGACAAGGCCAACCGCAGCTCCGGCCAGTCCTATCGGGGCCTCGGCATGGAGCAGGGGCTGGAGATTCTGGCCGAGGTACGCGAGCGCGTCGGTGTGCCGGTTCTGACCGACGTGCATGCGATCGAGGAAGTCGCCCGCGTCGCTGCGGTGGTCGATGTGCTGCAGACGCCTGCTTTCCTGTGCCGCCAGACCGACTTCATCCATGCGGTGGCGGCCTCGGGCAAGCCGGTCAATATCAAGAAGGGCCAGTTCCTCGCGCCCGGCGACATGAAGCAGGTCGTGGCCAAGGCCCGTGAGGCGGCCGGCGGAGCCGACTCGATCATGGTGTGCGAGCGCGGCGTCTCATTCGGTTACAACAATCTGGTCTCCGATATGCGAAGTCTTGCAATCATGCGTGAGACGGGCTGTCCGGTGGTCTTCGACGCGACCCATTCGGTGCAGTTGCCCGGAGGGCAGGGCACGTCCTCGGGCGGACAACGGGAGTTCGTGCCAGTGCTGGCACGGGCGGCCGTGGCGGTCGGCGTCGCCGGGTTGTTCATGGAATCCCATCCGGATCCGTCGAAAGCCTTGTCGGACGGGCCCAACGCTTGGCCGCTGGACCGCATGAAGGCCTTGCTGGGCGTGTTGCGTGATATCGACCGGCTGGTGAAGCAGCAGGGTTTTCTCGAGCAGGCCTGATCGCCGCGCACGATGCGCGGGCGGGTGCCGGGTAGTTTCGGATATCGTGGGTCGAAGATCTTTGTTGATTCTTTTCAAGTACAAACAGGAATAGTCATGAGTGCAATCGTTGATGTCATTGCCCGCGAGATTCTGGATTCGCGCGGAAATCCCACGGTCGAGGCGGACGTGCTGCTCGAATCCGGTGTGATGGGGCGGGCTGCGGTACCGTCCGGCGCGTCGACCGGATCGCGTGAGGCGATCGAGCTGCGCGACGGGGACGCGGCGCGCTATCTCGGCAAGGGCGTGCTACGCGCAGTCGAGAACGTCAACACCGAGATCTCGGAGGCGATCATCGGCCTCGATGCCGAGGAGCAGACCTTCATCGACCGTACGCTGATCGAACTCGACGGCACCGAGAACAAGTCCCGCCTCGGAGCGAATGCGATGCTGGCGGTGTCGATGGCGGTCGCGAAGGCCGCGGCGGAGGAAGCAGGGTTGCCGCTGTATCGCTATTTCGGGGGGTCCGGCCCGATGACGATGCCGGTGCCGATGATGAACGTGATCAACGGTGGCGCGCATGCGAACAACAGCCTGGACATCCAGGAATGCATGATCATGCCGGTGTCGATGACGAGCTTCCGCGAGGCGCTCCGCTGCGGCACCGAGATCTTTCATCACCTGAAGAAGCTGACCGACAAGCGTGGTTTCCCGACCACGGTCGGTGACGAAGGGGGCTTCGCGCCCAACGTCAGCGGTACCGAAGAGGCGCTCAATCTGATCCAGGAAGCCATCAGCGCCGCCGGTTATGAACCTGGAACGGACGTGGTGCTCGCGCTCGACTGCGCCGCGTCGGAGTTCTACAAGGATGGACAGTACGTACTCGCGGGCGAGGGCCTGACGCTTTCTTCGGAGGGCTTCGCGGACTATCTCGCCACGCTGACCGACCGTTTCCCGATCATCTCGATCGAGGACGGCATGGCCGAGAACGACTGGGCGGGCTGGAAGGCACTGACCGACAAGCTCGGCCGGAAGATCCAGCTGGTCGGCGACGACCTTTTCGTCACGAATACCGAAATCCTGGCGCACGGCATCGACCAGGGCGTCGCGAACTCGATTCTGATCAAGATCAATCAGATCGGAACCCTGTCCGAGACTTTCGCGGCGGTCGAGATGGCCAAGCGTGCAGGCTACACGTCGGTGATCTCCCACCGTTCGGGCGAGACCGAGGACTCCACGATCGCCGACATCGCGGTCGGCCTGAACGCGATGCAGATCAAGACCGGATCGCTGTCCCGTTCCGACCGGATCTCCAAGTACAACCAGTTGCTGCGGATCGAGGAAGACCTGGGTGATACCGTCAGCTATCCGGGCAAGCGCGCGTTTTACAATCTGCGGGTGCGCTGACCGGGGCATGTCGCCGAAGGCCGGGCGCGTTTGCGGCCGGTGCCTTCCTCACGTTGATCGACCCGCCGGCGGTGTCGTGTTGCCGGCCCTGCGGTCGGGCTTGGGTGGATACACCGAATGCGCTGGCCGTTAATCATTCTCGTCGTTCTGGTCCTGGCGCTTCAGTATCCCTTGTGGATGGGCAAGGGCGGCTGGTTGCGCGTCTGGGACGTGGACGCCCAGCTCGATGCGCAGCGCGACGTGAATCGCAGGCTGGAGCAGCGCAATGCGGCTCTCGAGGCCGAAGTGCGCGATCTGAAGTCCGGCAACGAAGCCATCGAGGAACGCGCACGCTTCGATCTGGGGCTGACCAAGCCGGACGAAATCTTCGTGCAGGTGCCGGAGCGCGACTGAGCCCGGCCCCGGTGCTGCTCCGTTCAGCTGGTGGTCGTGACCAGACGCCGGGCGCCGTCGATACGCGGTTTGAAATAGACGTTGTCCAGCCGCTCGATGCGGATGTGCCCCCGGCTCGAAGGCGCGTGCACGAAGCGGCCTTCGCCCATATAGATGCCCATGTGGGAATGGCGTTTGTTCAGCGTATTAAAGAACACCAGATCGCCCGGACGAAGTTCGGCGACCCTGATCGGTCGGGTCATGTCTGCGATCTGCGCGGCGTTGTGGGGGAGTCGCTTTCCGCTGACCTGCTCGACGATGTAGCTGACCATGCCACTGCAGTCCAGTCCGGCCTCGGGGTTCCGGCCTCCGAAGCGGTAGCCGGTGCCGAGCAGCCCAAGCGCATACAGCACCATCTCCTGTGCGGCGACATCGTCCTCGATGTGGAAATATCCTCGTCCGTCACTGCGTGGTGCGGACGGATAGCCCGGAGCCTGAATCGTATCCGTGCGCTTCGGCGTACTTCCACAGCCACCGAGTACGCTCAGTGCGAGGGCAAAGAGACACAGCGATCTGAATGCCGGGGGGGCGCGCATCATTCAACCCTCGCTGAGACAGCCCCCTCGTGGCGTCGGGCCGGACGGTTCGAGCGTCGCGGTGTTGCCGCTCAGTTGCAAAACCCTGTGTCCGTCACTGTAGCGCGGCTGCGATGTGTGGCCATCCTCGCCGAGCACGAACACCCCGGTGCCATGGCGGAGGCGGACATGACCCTGGCGGAGTTCGATGTCGAACCGGTCGCCATCGTCGCACGCGTAGGTGACGACGGTCGCCGCATCGCGTGTGTAGGCCGTGCCGGCGAGTGCGCCGGCGGCAGCGATCAGCAGCCCGGTCAGAACCAGGCGCGATCGGCTGGGTGGCGTGAACAGGATTCGGGTTTCTTCCATGGGGGTGTCTCCTGTCAATCGATCAACTCGATCGTCCCACTGACATTGACGACGATCTGACTCTCGCCGCCTTCGAGCGGGGCCGCTACGGCAGCCTCGGCAGCCATTACCCCGGAACGCATGATCGGGTGGATCGGACCTTGGCCCCCGCCGTAGTTGATCGAAAGATGCCGAAGCCGGTAGCGCTTGCCGAGGGTTTCACCGATCGACGTCGCGCGCGCCTCGAATGCGCGAATCGCGTCGGCGGCGGCCAGGTCCGCAACCGACGCGCGCGTTTCGGGAGCGGGTTGCATCACCAGACTGGTCACCGCGAGGTCGGCCTGCAGTTGCCCGAGCAGGTCCGATATGGCCGCAATGTTTCTGCTTTCCAGACTGATAGTCGACCGCATTCGCCAGGCTTCGATGGTCTGGCCGTTGCGTGCATAGACCGGCGAGGTGTTGATGCCCGACGTGCTCGCCTTGATGTCCGGGTAGGCCTTGATCCGTTCGAGCGCGGCCGCGATCGCGGCGTTGACCTTGCGTGACAATTCGGCTGGTTGCGCGTCGGTGGCCTCGATATACGCGTTCGCCTGAGCGAGATCGTTCGGTGCGCTGCGGGAAGCCTCGGCGGACAGGTCGACCGTCGGGGGCGGCACAGGTGTCGATGCGTGCGCTTGAAGGGCGCCGACGGACAATACGATGACGAGCCCGGTGCGGCAGAGCCGATTGCGGATCGAAGACTTCATGACGTTTTCACCCCAAGATCATGATGGATCGGAGTGTAACGCTTTTGAACAAATATATGAACTTTGACGCGTAAGACCTTGTAAAAAAAGTCTTACGCGAAACAATGGCTCAGTCTTTCGACGGACTCCCGGTGGCGCTGCGCGGGTCGATCCGTCGGGCGCCGTCGGCGTACTGGCTCGCGTTGTCCACATAGTGCAGCGCATTGGCGCGCAACCCCGCGACTTCTTCGTCCGAGAGCTGACGAATGATGCGCCCGGGCGAGCCCACGACCAGCGAGCGGTCTGGAATCACCTTGCCTTCCGGAATCAGCGCGTTCGCGCCGATGATGCACTCCTTGCCGATGACCGCGTGATTGAGCACGACCGCATTGATGCCGATCAGGGAGCCATCCCCGATCGTGCAGCCGTGCAACATCACCATATGGCCGACCGTCACGTGCGAGCCGATGTTCAGCGGTACGCCCTCGTCGTTGTGCAGGATGGAGCCATCCTGGATGTTGGTGTTATCGCCGATCACGATCGGATCGTTGTCACCCCGCACCACCACGTTGTACCAGAAGCTGACATTCTTGCCGGCCTGAACGCGACCGATCACGGTGGCGTTGTCGGCGACCCAGCAACCATCGTCGAAACTCGGTACGCGATCGCCTAGCGCATAGATGGCCATTCCTGTCTCTCTCTGTCGTGGTCGGGGGCTTGTTGCCGGAAGGCGGCGCCATGATAACAAGACCGCTCGTGCTTGTGCGCGTTAGCGGTTCATCCGGGCCCGCGGGGTACCTCCGTTTCCTCACTGCCCGATCGCGTCGGCAGTGGTACGATCTTCGCCGTACCCAAGCTCTCGATATTTCATGCTCAGCTACCGCCACGCCTTTCATGCCGGCAATCACGCCGACGTCCTGAAGCATTTCGTGCTGATCGAACTTTTGCGTTACTTCAGCCGCAAGGACAAACCGTGGTGGTATATCGATACCCATGCAGGCGCTGGCTGTTACGCGCTCGGCGGCGAGTACGCGGACAGGACGGGCGAGTTCGCGGCCGGAATCGGCCGCCTGTGGATGCAGGACGGTTTGCCGGCGGGCCTGGACGCGTACATGGCCGCGGTGCGGGAGTTCAATCCGCATGGTGCCCTCACTTTCTACCCGGGTTCGCCGGCACTGGCGATGACGCAGCTGCGCGCACAGGATCGCATGCGTCTGTTCGAGCTTCATCCGGCCGATGCCGCATCCCTGGACAAGACTTTCGCGCGCGACCTCGACCGGGTGATCGTGCGCAAGGCGGACGGGTTCGCCGGGCTGAAAGGCCTGCTGCCGCCCCCGACGCGTCGGGCGGTGGTGCTGATCGACCCCCCCTATGAAATGAAGGACGATTATCGCCGCGTGGTCGAGGTCGTGCGTGACGCGATACGGCGCTTTCCGGCCGGCACCTATGCAATCTGGTATCCGATGCTCGCGCGCCCCGAGGCCCGGGATCTGCCGCAGCGGCTGGCCGCGATCGGGGCGGGCAGCTGGCTGGATGTGCGGCTGAGCGTGCGCTCCCCTTCACCGGACGGCTTCGGCATGTTCGGCAGTGGCCTGTACATCTTCAATCCGCCCTGGGTGCTCCCGGGTCTGCTCGAGGCGGTCCTGCCGCAGTTGGTGAAACTGCTTGGCGAGGACGAGGGCGCAGGCTTCGATCTGGAGCACGACATCGAATGAGCGAGCGAGACACGCTGATCGAGCTGCGGGATGCGCTCAGAACTTTCGCCGAGGCGCGGGACTGGCAGCAGTTTCACACCGCAAAGAACCTCGTGATGGCCTTGTCCGGTGAAGTGGGCGAGGTGACCGAGCATTTTCAATGGCTGACGCCCGAGGCGTCCATGACGCTCGACGACGGCACGCGTGCCGATGTGGCGCTGGAGCTGGCCGACGTGCTGTTGTACCTGATCCGTCTGGCCGACGTGCTCGATATCGATCTGGGCGATGCCGCGCGCAACAAACTGGCATTGAACGCGCAGCGTTATCCGGTCGACAAGGCCTACGGGAAGGCCGACAAATACGACCGTCTGTAACGGACGGAGCCGGGCCCGCTTCGATGCAGCCAGATTCGACCGCATTGTGATTGGGTTACGAACATATTTCTGAAACAATATCGCCTTTCGTGTTGATGTAGGTCGCGCGTGGAACTGAAGCACATCAGTGGCCTGGAAAAGGCGGCGTCCAAAGGCAGCGTCGAGCATTTCCGTCTCGGAATCGGTCTGCTCTTCATCATCGGCGTGATGCTGTACTCGGTCGCCAGAGGGGAAGCGCAGGGTAGCCTGTTCATCATCATCGCAGCGATGATCGGCGGCTACATGGCGATGAACATCGGTGCCAACGATGTCGCCAACAACGTCGGTCCGGCGGTCGGGTCCAAGGCGCTGACGCTCGGTGGCGCGTTGGTCATCGCGGCGATCTTCGAGGCGGCGGGTGCGATCATCGCGGGCGGAGAAGTCGTCGGAACGATTCGCAGCGGCATCATCGACCCGAACCAGATCAAGGATGCCGACACCTTCATCTGGGTGATGATGGCGGCGCTGCTGGCCGCGGCGTTGTGGCTCAACATCGCGACGGCGCTGGGTGCGCCGGTGTCGACGACACACTCCATCGTAGGTGCGGTTCTAGGCGCAGGTGTCGCATCGACCGGACTCGGTATCGGCAACTGGGATACCGTTGCACGAATCGTCGCCAGCTGGGTGATCTCGCCGCTGATGGGCGGCGTGATCGCTGCCGGGTTTCTTTATCTGATCAAGCGAAGCATCACTTACCAGGTCGATCTGATTGTGGCGGCACGAAAGACCGTGCCTTATCTGGTTGCGCTGATGGCGACCGTCTTCACCGTTTACCTGATGCTGAAGGGCTTCAGCAAATTGTGGAAGGTGGGCAATGCACAGGCGTTCACGGTCGGACTGGCCGTTGGTGTGCTGGTGCTGATGGTGGTCAAGCCGCTGGTGGCAAGACGGTCCGAGCACATCGCGAACTCCAAGGACGGCGTGAATCAGCTGTTCACCATGCCGTTGATCTTCTCAGCGGCGCTACTCAGCTTCGCGCACGGCTCGAACGACGTGGCCAATGCGGTCGGGCCGCTCGCCGCGATCGTGGAGGTGGTCAGTTCCGGTACCGGCGAGATCGCGCGCGCCGCCCCGATTCCGCTGTGGGTCATGGTGGTCGGCGCGCTCGGCATCGCAGTCGGCCTCGGCCTGTTCGGGCCGCGCGTGATCAAGACGGTCGGTTCCGAGATCACCGAACTCGATAAGATGCGCGCGTACTGCATCGCGATGGCCGCCACGATCACCGTGATCATCGCCAGCCAGCTGGGCATTCCGGTCAGCACCACGCATGTGGCCGTAGGCGCGGTCTTCGGTGTCGGATTCCTGCGCGAGTTTCTTAAAAGCCAGCACGCGCGAATGCTCGAAGCGATCAAGGCCCACCATCCGGAAGGTGACCAGGAAGCGATCGACGCGTTTCTCGCCAGGTTTTCCAAGGCGTCGGTGAGCGAGAAGGGCTTGATGCTGAGCGAACTCAAGCGCCGGTCCAGGGAACACATGGACCCGGCGAACTTCTCGAAGACCGAGCGCAAGGGCCTGAAGAAAGTCTACCGCCAGGAGCTGGTCAAGCGTTCGCAGGTGCTCAGAATCGTTGCAGCCTGGGTGGTGACGGTACCGGCCTCGGCGCTGATGGCCGCGATACTGTTCTACACGATCAAGGGCATGCTGATCGACTGATTCGCCCGCCGCCGGGCCGTGCCAGCAGGCTGTCCCCGCCCGCACGCGCCTGTTTCGATGCGTCGAGTCGACGCTAGTGGCTCGTCGGGCCCCTGCCGGCTGCTATGATCCGGCTCCATGCTCTCATTCGAAATCTTCGCACTCCTCTCGCTCGGTGTGGCCGCGTGGTTCTGGTTCGATACCAATCGCGCACGCGAAGCCGGCGTGCAGGCGGCCAGATCGAGCTGCCTGCGCGAAGGCGTGCAACTGCTGGACGATACGGTCGCGTTCCGCTCACTGCGCCTCACCCGCGACCATGATGGCCGGGTTGCGCTGAAGAGAGTCTATGACTTCGAATATTCAGGTTCGGGACACGATCGTCATCGTGGGTCGGTGATGCTGATTGGTTGCGAGGTCGTAATGCTCGACATCAGCGAGCACTTCGGACGATGACTCGACGCCTGAGCCAGGCTTACATATGCGGGCCGCCGAAGTTGCGCAGGAACTCGTTGCGCAGTTGCGCCGAGTCGGCAAACGCGCCGCTGAAGGCCTGCGTGATGACCCGTTCATCGCCCCGTCTGTCCTCGCCGAGCAGCAGGCACAGCTGCTCCGCTTCGATGACGCAGGCGGCACCGCGTGCCCTGCCGTGGTGCATCAATGCGTCCGAAATGTCGCGTGTCATCCATTCCTGATAGGTGAACCGGTGCCCGATCGCATCGACCAGGCGTGCGATCCGGCCGAATCCGTGCAGGCGACCCTCCGGCAGATAGGCGACATGTGCGACTCCGCGGAACGGCACCAGATGGTGCGGGCAGACGCCATGGATCGCGATACCGCGGATGATCACCATGTCCCGACGCGGATCCTCGAAACCGTCTCCGAGCGCCTCGGCAGGGTCGAGCTCGTATCCTCCGAGCAGGCGTCGTTGCCAGAGTTCACGCACCCTCCTGGCGGTCTTGCCGGTGTGCGCGCCGTCGGGTGAGATGCCGCAGGCCTTGAGCAGGTCGCCGACCGCGACCTCGAACGCGTCCGGGTCGAACTGTCCGGTGCGAGGTATGCCGATGCTGTCCGGGCAGGGTCCGGCGGGGATATGATCGTGTTCGTGTTCCATCGCGTGTTCCTGAGGTCGGGGCGTTCACAGATGATAGCCGCTGTGAGGCGCTTCGCGGCGGCATCAAAACGGGGGCGAGCGGGTCGCGTGTGACGTCAGGCGATGAATACCGGATCGGAGAACACCAGCGTGCCGTCCTTGCGCATCATCAGGTTGTCAGCGTTCAGGATGTCGGGCAGCACCTGATATTCATCGACGAAATCCGACAGCGCCCTGATCGCCGACTTCAGGCTGTCACTCACGTTCAGCGGATTTACGGCCATGTGATGCAGCGCGATCCGGCCCATGTCCATGCCGAGCTGGCTCCATTGCTGGCAGGTGGTCCAGTAGAACTCGATCAGTTTCAATGCGAGTTCGGCTGCGGCCGTGCCCTCGGCGAGCGGATAGAGGCGCTCCATCTCGATCAGATGGAAGGGGTAGCCTGTGCTCGCCCGCCCGATGATGCCGTGATCGGCATGAACCACCGGGAAGTGACGGCCACGCGGGCGATCCTCCGCGGTATAGAGAAAGTAGTCGGCCGGTGAGCTGACCACCTTGAATACTCGTTCGCCGTCGCCCTTGTCCAGCACGATGCTGTACTCGCCCCGTCCGATCTCCTTCCTGCCGTCGAGCAGCGGATGGGATGGAACGGGATCGGGCAGAACGGTCGTCTGCCGCCCCATCATTGAACGCACTTGTTCGAGGTCGAGCATGTCTGCGATCCGGCACTCGGTATGCCGATCGTACCGCGACACCGCATCGATGTCGCGACCGAGCGACGGTTCAGGCCATGATGTTGTAGCCGGCGTCCACGAAATGCACGCCTCCGGAGATCAGTCGTCCCGCGTCCGAGACCAGGAAGGCGGTCAGCGCACCGATGTCCTCCGGCGTGACCAGGCGATGCATCGGCGAGCGCTCGACCGCGGCCGCCATCAGGCCGTCGAAGCCGGCGATGCCCGATGCGGCACGCGTCATCAGCGGCCCCGGCGACACCGCATTGACGCGGATGTTCTTCTGCCCCAGTTCCGCCGCCATGTAGCGGGTGGCCGCTTCCAGCGCCGCCTTGCACAGCCCCATCACGCCATAGTTCGGGATCACCTTCTCGCTGCCCAGATAGGTCATCGTGACCAGCGAGCCACCGCCGGCCTTCTCCATCAAAGGTTCCAATGCATGGGCGAGGCGCACGAAGGAATGCGTGGACACGTCCATTGCGAGCGCGAAGCCGTCGGGCGATGTGTCGACCACCCGGCCGTGCAGATCGTCGCGCTTGGCGAAGGCCATGCTGTGGATCGCGAAGTCGAGCTTGCCGTATTTCGTCGCGATCTCGTCACGAACCCGTGTCAAGGTCTCGGGACGGGTCACATCGAGCAGATGAACATCCTCGACGCGGAGACGGTGCAGTACCGGTTCGATGAAGGCGCGGGTCTTCTCGTTCTGATAGGTGATCACGAGCTTGGCCCCGGCATCGGCGCAGGCCTCGGCGACGCCGGTGGAGATCGATTTTTCGTTGGCAATCCCGGTGATCAGACCGATCTTGCCTTCCAGATTCACGATGGGTTTCATTGTTCGTTCCCCGCTTTAGGTGCGTTGCAACAATTCCAGCATGCCTGCATCGACGTTACAAAACAAGCCGCTGCGCGTTCATTTGCTGGGCAGATGTGATTTAGTTACGATTCCGAGACAGCGTACGCTTGCACTTTATGGCGCATTGCAGCATGCTGATTCCATCAATCGATGCGTTTGTTCGCATTGACGACCCCTAATGGTGCTGCAATGAAAAAGAAAACCTACATCTTCATGGACTTTGACGGCGTCACCCACCCTTGGGGTGAGGTCGAGGATTTCCGCAGCCTGCCGCTGATCGAAGCGGTGGTGCGCGACCACCCGGAAGCGCGTATCGTGATCTCGTCCGACTGGCGCATGCTGTTCTCGCTGGCGAAGCTGGTGGACCGCTTCTCGCCGGACATCCGGCCGCGCATCATGGGTGCCACACCGCACCTGATCCCCACGCGCGGCCCCGAGCTGCACGGCCTGCGCGAGCGCGAGGCGATGCTGTGGCTCGCTCAGCACGAGGCGGATCCGACGCTGGCGCGCTGGTGCGCGCTCGACGATGCCCCGGGCAACTGGCTGACCCGCTCGCGGCTGGTGCTGACCGACTTCAAGCGGGGTTTCACCGACGAGGACGCCGCACGCCTGCATGCGCTGCTCGACGCCTTGGCGAGCGGAGTGCCTCAGGCGGCCCCTGCCAAGGTCGCTGCGTCGTTGTTGAACTGGAGGTGAGGTCGCCCCGGTCTCAGTGGCTCCACAACGGCGCTTCGTCCATCAGCGCGATCTGTTCGCGGATCTCCAGGATGCGGTCCTGCCAGTAGCGTTGGGTGTTGAACCACGAGAAGGCGGCCGGGAAGGCCGGGTCGTTCCAGCGGCGCGCGATCCAGGCGCAATAGTGGATCAGCCTGAGGGTCCGCAGCGCCTCGACCAGATGCAGTTCGCGGGTCGAGAAGTCGTGGAAGTCTTCGTAGCCGGCGAGAATGTCGCCCAGTTGGCGACTCATGTCCTCGCGTTCGCCTGACATCAGCATCCACAGGTCCTGCACTGCCGGACCCATCAGGCTGTCGTCGAAGTCGACGAATTGCGGGCCGGGTGAATCGCCCGAGGCGCTCCACAACACGTTTCCGACATGACAGTCGCCGTGCAGGCGGATGCGGGCGAAGTCCCCGGCACGGTCGAAACAGCGCCGGACGCCGTCCAGCGCCTGATCGACGCTGCTGCGCCAGGCCGGCAGCAGGTCGGGCGGGATGAAGTCGTGTTCGAGCAGCCAGGCGCGCGGTTCTTCGCCGAAACGGGCGATATCCAGCTCCGGGCGCACACGGTAGGGTTTCAGCGCGCCGATCGCATGAATGCGCCCGATGAACCGACCCATCCATTCCAGCGTCGCCGGATCCGACAGCTCGGGCGCCCGACCGCCTAGGCGCTCGAACACCGCGAACCGAAGATCCTCGTAGTGCGACAACGTGCGCCCGTGCAGCGACAACGGTGCGGCGACCGGGATCTCGCGTTCGGCCAGTTCCTGCACGAACGCGTGCTCCTCGTCGATGGCCGCATCCGACCAGCGGTGAGGGCGGTAGAACTTCACGATCCGCATCGGCCCATCCTCGATGCCGAATTGATAGACGCGGTTCTCGTAGCTGTTCAATGCGAGGATCCGGCCATCGGGAACCAGGCCTGCGCTTTCGAGCGCGTCCAGCATGCGGTCGGGCGTGAGATTGGCGAAGGGGGTGGGGGTCGAGGCTTGATTCATGTCGGTACCGGGGACTCGAGAATGCGTCATTGTCGCAGTGATTCGCGACAGCCGTGGGACCGAATGGACATCGATGCGAACGGGTGGGGCGGACGCGCTGCGCCACCGAGCCGTTGGTCCGTTGCGGCGAACCGCAGTGGTGTCGGCATTGCCCGATGCCGGTGCGGCCGTCACAATGTTTCCTTTTTGAGCGGAAGTTGCGAATGGACCCGGAACGAAGCGCATCGTCACACGCCGTCATCCCGCCCGACGCGCTGCTGCCGCTGGCATCGCGGGACACCCAGACACAGGCGGCACGCATGGCCCAGGATGCCTTTTCGAACACTTTTCGCCTGACGCTGAACGCGGACGACGACGGACGGGCGCAGGGTGTCGCGCGGCTCGCCGATGCGCTGCGCAACTGGTGCGGCGCGGCCCCGGATGAGGACGCGCGCAGTCTCAGGCTGGCGATGGTCGTGCTGGGCCTGGACCAGTGGGGCGTCGCATACAGTCGCGCCTTCGGTCTGCAGGCGATCCCCGGCCTGACCGAACTGGTCGGTGCGCTGCGCACCGCGCTGGATGCGCGTGAGGACGCGCAGTTCCAGCGTCATTTCGAACTGATCGACGCGGGCGAGGGCAATGCGATCGACTTCAAGATCGAACTCAGGCGCAGCATTCATCTCGCGCTGTGGCACGCAATGATCGCAAGCGACGAACGAGAGCAGGCCACGGCCATCCTGACCCAGCTCGGCGGCATGATGTTCGCGCTGGTGAAGCTGATGCCGGAGCTCGGCTGGCGTCTGGTGGCCGATGCGGTGGCCAACATCCAGATCCACTGCCTGTCGCATTCGCTCGCCACCGAGGGTCTGGCGCGGGAGACCACCGAGGCGCTGTTCGCCGCGCTGACGCGCGAGCTGCCCGCGCCCCAGCGCGATCTGGTGATGGCGCACGCGGCCAGATCGGTGATCGCATGGCAACAGGCCAACCGCCCGTCCTCCGGGCCGTTGCACTGATGATCCTGGGATCATGGCGCTGAAGTCGACCGTCTATAAGGCGGAACTGTCGATCGCGGACATGGACCGCCCGTACTAGGGCGAACATGCGTTGACGGTCGCCCGGCATCCGTCCGAGACCGACGAGCGCATGATGGTGCGGCTGCTCGCGTTCGCGCTGTATGCGACGGAAGGGCTGGGCTTCGGGCAGGGGCTGTGCGTGGACGACGAGCCGGACCTGTGGCTTCGCGATCTGACCGGCGCGATCGAGCTGTGGATCGATGTCGGCCAGCCCGACGAGAAGTGGGTGCGCAAGGCCTGTGGCCGTGCCGCGCAGGTGGTGGTGATCTGCTATGGGCGGGCCGCAGACATCTGGTGGGAGGGCGTGCGCAACAGGCTCGCCCGAGCGGGCAACCTGACCGTGCTGCGGCTTCCCGCCGAGACCGCACCGGCCCTGGCCCGAATGACCGAGCGCAGCATGCGCCTTCAGTGCACGGTGCAGGACGGACAATTGTGGATCACGAACGGACGCGAAACGGTCCTGGTCGAGCCGCAGCGCTTGATGGGGCCGACCGGCTGAACTGCGTCCGGGCGCCGTATCGGGATGTTCGATCCGGTCATCGTCTGCCGGATCATGCGCGGCCCGGCTCGATTGCGTGGCGATCGATGAAGCGGTCGAGCACGTCCCCAAGATCGGGACGTCCGATTTCCGCAAGTTCGTAACGCACGCGCGTGCTCGGCTTGTCGATGCGGATCACCCGGGCGAGATCGATCGGCGTGCCGATCACGACGCTGTCGCAATCGCAGGCCGCGATCGTGTCCTCGAGATCGTGTCGCTGCTCGGCGCCGTAGCCTATCGCCGGCAGCACGCGGCCGATGTGCGGCCACTTCGACAGCGTGGTTGCGATGCTGCCGACCGCGAACGGCCGCGGATCGACGATTTCGGCCGCCCCCGCGGCCAGGGCGGCGACCAGGCCGGCGCCGCTGGCCATCTCGCCATGGGTCAGTGTCGGACCGTCCTCGATCACCAGCACCCTCCGTCCGGCGACCAGGCCGGCATCGCCCAGGCTGACGCGGGACTCGGCGCGAACGATTACAGCGGCGGGATTGGCCTGGTGGATGTTGTCCAGCAGCATCCGCACCCGCTCGGGTGGAGCGGAGTCCAGCTTGTTGATGACGAGTACGTCGCTGTATGCGAACACGCACAGTTGCACCGCCAGTATGTCGATCAGGTCCGCGAGCGCGTGTTCCGGAAAGATCGGAATACCTTCGGGACAGTATGGCCCCGCGAGCGTGGCGGGATAGCGGCGCTCGTCGATGTTCGGAATCTGCGCGGCCGTGAAGCCCACCACTTCATGGGCAGGATCGTGCCGGTACAGCACGTTGAAGTCGTGAAAGTCCCGGCCGGCCGCACCGAGGATGAGTACGCGTTTTCGGTCCACGTTGCCGCTCCATGCGTTGCCGTCCGGCCCAGGCACTCACCGCGAACGAGCCTGGATCGGAAAGACATTAGAATAGCGCCGTCATCGGTGTTTCGCGCGCCGGTATGCACTGGAGTATCGACGTGAGTCCCGCAACTCAGTTCCTCATCATCTTCGTGCTCATTGCTTTGAGCGCCTATCTGTCGGTTTCGGAGATCTCGCTCGCGGCCTCGCGGCGCATCAAGCTGCGGCTGCTGGCCCAGCAGGGCAATGTCGCCGCCGAACGGGTGCTGCATCTGCAGGAGAACCCCGGCCATTTCTTCACCGTGGTGCAGATCGGCCTGAACGCGCTGGCGATCCTGGCCGGCATCGTCGGCGAGTCGGCACTCGCACCGGCGCTGGCCGAAGTCATCGGGCTGCTCTATCACGGTGAACGACTGGCGTCGATCAGTTCGGTGGGTGCGTTCATACTGATGACGTCGCTGTTCGTGCTGTTTGCCGATCTGGTTCCGAAACGGCTCGCGATGAGCGCGCCGGAGCGCTTCGCGGTCATGATCGTTGCGCCGATGCGATTCTGCGTGTCGCTGTTCATGCCCATCGTGTGGGCCTTCGACAGCCTGGCGAACTGGGTCCTGAAACTGCTGAAGCAGCCGAACGTGCGTCCGGACGACATCACGTCGGAGGAGATCGTCGCGATGGCCGACGCGGGTGCTCAGGCCGGCGTGCTGCTGAAGCAGGAGCACCAGCTGATCGCCAACGTGTTCGAGCTCGATTCGCGCACGGTGACGTCCGTGATGACGACCCGCGACAACGTGGTGTTCTTCAGGCTGGACGAATCGGAGGACAGCATTCGTGGCACGCTCGCCCTGCATCCACACGCCAAGTTTCCGGTCTGCGAGGACACGATCGACAGTGTGGTCGGTTACGTCAGCGCCAAGGACGTGTTCTCGCGCATCCTGACCGGCCAGAAACTTTCGCTGCTCGCCGACCCGGCGATGCGCGACGTCCTCGTGATCCCGGATACGCTGACGCTGTTCGAGGCGCTGGAGCGGTTTCGTGCCGCGCGCGAGGATTTCGCGCTAATCGTGAATGAATATGCGCTGATCGTCGGTCTGGTGACGCTGCAGGACATCATGAACACGGTCATGGGTGATCTGGGCAGCAACACCGAGGAAGAACTCATCGTCGAGCGCGAGGAAGGCTCCTGGCTGATCGATGGCCTGACGCCGGTCGAGGATGTGATGCAGGCACTGGCCATCGACGCGTTCGAGGGCGCGGAAAACTATGAAACCATCGCCGGCTTCATGATGTACCGGTTGAGAAAGGTGCCGAAACGCACCGATGCCGTGCTGTATCGCGGCTTCAAGTTCGAGGTCGTCGATATCGACAATTACCGCATCGACCAGTTGCTGGTGACGCGTGCGGTCGAACCGTCGCCGCAGACCGGCTCATCGGAGCGGTCGTGACCGGGCATGCCGGCCGATGGTCGGTCCGTGGTCAGGCGTCGTCGTCTTCGTCCTCGGTCGATTCCCGCTCGTAGCGATACAGCAGCGTCTTGCAGTCGCCGCAGGACACGATTCGTGTGTCGTCCTCGTTGTGCAGCAGCCCGGTCTCGCTGAGGTTGGGCGACGCACAACTCGTGCATGACGGTTCGTTCGTGCCGGCGTCCGCCAGATAGGCATCCCGTTCGGGAAGCTCGCGCTGACGGCGCTGATAGCGCTGGTGCAGATTCAGCAGGAAACTCGCGCCGAGGAAGAAGAAGAATGCGACGTAGATCGGCAGGGGAATATTGAACATCGGTCTGGATCCGCAGAGGTGGCACGTCAAGCTTAACTCCGTCACGGCGCCAGTGAATTAGCCTGGATCAATTCGCGACACATCCGCGTTCGAAACACACCGCCGCTGTGCGACGCGTCGCTGCGCGTCCGTGCGTGACCGCCGCGGACGGTTCCGAAGTCGTGTCGGCGCAGCAGCAGGGTCAGTACACGAAACGATCATGCAGGCTTTCCAGGTTCAGTTCGGCCAGAATCTGCTCCGCCCGTTCGCGCGCATTGCCGCGTCGCTGGCCGCTTGCACGCGCGATGATGAGCTCGTTCTTCATCGAATGCTCCCAGCCGACCAGCTCGGTGACCGTGAGCTGGTAACCGTGCGATTCGAGCAGCAGGCAGCGCAGCACGTTCGTGATCTGACTGCCGAATTCGCGGGTATGGATGGGATGACGCCAGATCTCGGCAAGCGGCGTGCGCGACAGCGACGCGCTCTTGAATTGGCGCAGCGCGGTCGCGACTTCGGCCTGGCAGCAGGGCACCAGCACGATGAAGTGCGCCTGCTTCGCGAGCGCGAAGCGAATCGCGTCGTCGGTGGCGGTGTTGCAGGCATGCAATGCGGTGACGATGTCGACGCGCTCGGGCAGTTCCGGTGACGCTATCGAATCGCCGACGCTCAGGTTCAGGAAGCGCATGCGCTCGAAACCGAGCCTGTCGGCCAGCGCCTTCGAAGCGGCGACCAGTTCCTGACGCGTCTCGATGCCGAAGATGTGCCCGCTGTCGCGCGACTTCAGGAACAGGTCGTACAGGATGAAGCCGAGATAGGATTTACCCGCGCCGTGGTCGACCAGCGTCAGCTCGCCGCGTGCGTCCATGACCTGCTGCATCAAGGGTTCGATGAAGTGATACAGGTGCAGCACTTGCTTGAGCTTGCGCCGGCTGTCCTGGTTGAGCCGCCCGTCGCGGGTGAGGATGTGCAGGGCTTTGAGCAGTTCGATCGACTGGCCGGGGTGCAACGCGTCGGCGAGCTGCGCCGCTGCATCGGTTTGGGGCACGACCGGCGCCCTGGGCTGCCTGCGGCTCATTGCGTGTCGTCGGCCGCGTCGTGCAGGCCAAGTGCGTGCCAGCCGGCATGACCGAGCTTTTCCAGCGTGTCGATGTTGCGCTTGTAGATGTCTTCCGGGTCGCCCGGGAAGGCGGCCAGCGCCTTGGCCAGGCTGTCCTCGCGGATAAGGTGCAGCGTGGGGTAGGGTGCGCGGTTGGTGTAGTTGCCGATGTCGTCCTCCCCGGTGTCCTCGAAGCGGAAACGCGGATGAAAGCTCGCCACCTGCAGCACGCCGTCCAGTTCGTGCTCCAGCACCGCCTCCTCGGCAACGCCGACGACCTCGTTGAAGGTCTCGAAATCCGGAAACAATGTCGGGTGGATCAGCAGCGTCGTGTCGATCTCGGCCGGGTCCGCCTCGGCCAGCAGGTCGAGTTCCTCGTCCAGTTGCTCGAGAAACGCATCCAGATGCTTCGCGTCGCTGACCACGAAGCGCACCTGGTCGCGCACATAGACCTGCCGCGCGAATGGGCACAGCTCGAGCCCGATCACCGCCTTCTCGATCCACAGCCGCATCGCGGCAAGCACTTCTTCCCGGTTCATGGAGTGTCCTGCAGTATAAAGCGCGTATTCTGCGGGATAATCCTCATCTTTTCCCGACATTCCATCCCCATGGCAATTCAGTGGTTTCCCGGTCACATGACGTCGGCGCGCAAGAAGGCGTCCGAGACCATGGCGAGAACCGATCTCGTGATCGAAGTGCTGGATGCACGCATTCCGATGGCCAGCAGCAATCCGATGATCCAGGAACTGCGGCTGTTCAGGCAGCGCCCCTGTCTGAAACTGCTGAACAAGTCGGATCTGGCCGACCCGGATGCGACGCGCGCGTGGCTGGAGCATTTCAACCGCCAGGACGGCGTCACCGCGGTCGCGCTGTCATGCAAGAAACCGGGTGACGTCGCACGGCTGCCCAGGCTGTGCCAGTCGCTCGCGCCGCACCGCAACGATCGCACCAAGCTACTGCGGATCATGATCATGGGCATCCCCAATGTGGGCAAGTCCACGCTTATGAACGCGCTGCTGAAGCGCCGCGTGGCGAAGGTGGGCGACGAGCCGGCGGTGACCAAGTCGCAGCAGACCTTCGATTTCGGCGATCACATGACCATCACGGACACGCCCGGCATGATGTGGCCCAAGATCGAGCATGACTCGGACGGCTTCATGCTCGCGGCCTGCCATGCGATCGGACGCAATGCGGTGATCGACGAGGAGGTCGCTGTGTTTCTGGCCGCGCTGCTGATCGAGCGCTATCCGGCACGTCTGTCGGCGCGTTACGGCGTCGAGACCGGCCATCTGGATGGCCCCGCGCTGGTCGAAGCGGTGGCGCGCCGGCGCGGCTGCCTGGTCAAGGGCGGCGGCCTGGATCTCGAGAAGGCGTCGCTGCTGTTGCTTGACGATTTCCGCAGCGGCGCGCTCGGCCAGATCAGCCTGGAGACACCCGACAGCCGCGAGCGCATGCTGGACTCGGCGGCCCCTGCGGTGGCCGATGTCGCGACCCCCGATGCCGCCTCCGGCTGAACGCGATTCCGATGCAATGACCGTTCGTGCCGGGGCCGGTTCACTCCTCGATGCGGAATCCGATCTTCAGCTTGACCTGGTAGTGCGCGATCTTGCCGTCGGCGATATGACCGCGGATCTCGGTTGCCTCGAACCAGTCCATGTTGCGGATGGTCCTTCCGGCGCTGTCGATCGCATTCTGGATCGCGTCGTCGGTGCCGATGGTCGACGAGCCGACGATCTCGACGAGTTTATAGACGTGGTCGTTCATTGAAATTCCCTCCTATCCTTGTCGCGTGACGATGACTATACAGATTTGCAGGAGTCGATGAAGTGGAAGAACGCCTGGAATGCATCGAGACCAAGATCGCCTTCACCGAGGATCTGGTCGAGGATCTCAACCTGACCGTGTTTCGCCAGCAGGAGCAGATCGACCGGCTGCGCGAGCAGGTCGCGCGGCTGACCGATCTGATCGGCGATCTGGACGCGTCGCGGCAGCGCGATCCGCGCGACGAGATTCCGCCGCACTATTGACGGGCTGCGGCGACCGGGCGGGTCGCCGGCGCTTGCGCCCGGTCAGCGACTGGTGAGCTTCAGCTCGATGCGACGATTGCGCGCAAGGGCCTCGGGCGTGTCGGCGGGGTCGAGCGGGTGGTATTCGCCGTACCCGGTCGCGGCCAGACGCCTCGCCGGGATGCCCTGATCACGCAGGAACTTCACGATGGCCAGCGCCCGCGCAGTGCTGAGCTCCCAGTTGGACGGGAAGCGTGCGGTCGAGATCGGCCTGCGGTCGGTGTGCCCGTCGACCTGCAGCACCCACGGCAGGTCCTCGGGGATGTCGCGCGCGACCAGCTTCAGGGTCTCGGCGAGCCTCATCAACTGGCGCAGGCCATCCTCGCTGACCTCGTCCGATGCGCTCGGAAACAGCACTTCGCTCGCGAACACGAAGCGGTCGCCGACGATCGCGATGTCGTCGCGATCGCCGAGTACCGCCCGAAGCCGCCCGAAGAAGTCGGAACGGTAGCGGTCGAGCTCCTGCACCCGCGCGGCCAGTGCGACATTGAGCTCGCGGCCCAGATCCTCGATGCGGATGTCGCGTTCCGCGATGCCCTGTTCCGCGAGTGCCAGCGCGTTCATCAGTTCCTCGAGCTGCGTGCGCACCGCCGCGATCTGGCGGTTCAGCAGCTCGATCTGCGCGATGGCCTGCTCCGAGATCTCGGCCTGGTCCCGCAGAGTGCGTTCGGAGGTGTCGAGCGAACTGGCGAGCTGGGCCACTTCGCTCTCGAGTTCGGCCTTCAGCCGCTCCAGCGCAGCGATGTTGGCGTTCAGCCGCACGGCCTCCTCGAGCTGGCCGGCCAGCGCCTGTTCGGTTTCGGACAATGCGCTGCGGGTCTGGTCCAGCGCGCCGGCCAGTGTGTCGCGTTCGCCACGGGTTCGATCCAGGCTCGCGCTGAGTTCGCCGATCCGGGTGTCGGCCGATGCGCGCGCGGCCGTCTCCAGGCTCAGCGTCTGCGCCAGCGCGGCCAGTTCGGCGTTCAGGCGTGCCAGCGCGCGATCCCGGCCGCTGACCGCATCGGACAACACGAACTGCCCGATCACGAAGATCAGGATCACGAACACCATCACCATCAGCAGGGCCGCGAGCGCATCGACGAAGCCAGGCCAGAAATCGAGGTAACGGCGACGGCGGGACAGGACTGCCATGGTTTTATTCCGCTCGTTGACCGCTGAGTGCGGCTGCGATGGTTCTGGACATCAGGCGCAGTTCGGAGCGCAGGTCCTCGGAGAACTGCGCATTCTCGTTCGGGCGTTGTGCGAGCTGGCGCAGCAGCGCACGCAGGTCGTCCTGGGACTCGGACACCGAGGACAGCCCACGCGATTCGCGACTGATCATCTCCGACAGCCGGTTGAGCTGATGGCTCAGTTCGCTCAGCTGGTCGACGGTGGCGCGTCGTTCGCGCTCCGAGTCGCCGATCGAGCGCTGCATGCGTTCGAGGCTCTCGGCGGTCTGCTCGAGCAGGGCCTGGACATAGGCCGGCACGCCTCCGTCACCGTCGCCGCTCATCGCACCGGACGGAATACGCGTGACGTTGGACAGCCATTCCTCCAGCTCGTTGTAGAAGCGGTTCTGCGCATGCCCCGACTGCAGGTCGAGAAAACCGACCACCAGCGAACCCGCCAGGCCGAACAGCGACGTCGAGAATGCAGTCGACATGCCGCTCAAGGGTTCGTCCAGCTTGATCTTCAGCGCTTCGAACATCGCGACCGCATCGGCGCCGCCGCTCATGCCGCCGATGATCTCGCCGACCGAGCGGATCGTCACCAGCAGCCCCCAGAACGTGCCGAGCAGGCCGAGAAAGATCAGCAGCCCGATCAGATAGCGGCTCAGATCGCGCTGTTCCTCGAGACGGATCTGGACGCTGTCGAGAATGGTGCGCATCGATGCCGGCGACAGGTTGAGCTTGCCGCGTTCGCGGCTCGAAAGCATCTTGGCCATCGGCGCGAGCAGCACCGGGCGGCTCAGCGTCGGCCGTTCGGGGTCGGACTGGTGGAAGCTCTCGATCCACAACACTTCGCGCTGAAGGCGCCAGACCTGCCGCAGATTGACCGCGATGCCAATCGCCAGCACGAACAGGATCACGCTGTTGAACTCGAGGTTGGCCATGAACACGTGTTTGAGCTGGGGCACGAGCACGGCTGCGAGCGCGGCGACCAGTGCCAGAAAGACGCCCATCCACGTGGTGACATGGATGGGTTTCGTGAACTCCTTGCGGTTCATGGGTTCGAGTCCTATTCGAGAATCCGGTATCAGCTGTGGGCGGTTTTCGGCATGCGCGCGCGTGAGTGCCCGGGCATGCGGCGTCCGGTTTGGACCGTCGGTCGCGTTGGTCCGACAAAACCCTTGGAAGTCTAACGGAAACGGTGGCGTTTTGCCGATCCGCGCACCGTTCAGGGGCGTTTGCGACCGTGTTGTCGTCGATCGATCCATGCGACGACCAGGGCTGCGGCGACCGCGCCCATCGCGTCGGCCAGCCAGTCCCACGGATCACCCCGGCGATGATCAGTCATCGACTGCGCATACTCCATGAACGCACCATGCGCCAGCAACAGCGCCATGATGGCGAGCCGATGATTCGGCCATGCGGTGAAGCCGAGCAGACCCAGGGCCAGGAACGCGAGGAAGTGCCCGATCTTGTCCTGATGGTCCAGCAGGTCCGGCACCTCCGACGGGGTGGCCAGCCCGGCAGCGAAGGCCGTGACGAGTGCGATCAAGAAAACGACACGGAGCGTGGTCCGGAACGCGACAGGCATGGTTCTCAGTCCTGCTCCTCGCCGCGTTCGCGCAGCGGCGCGACGAGCAGATCGAAGTGTCGCGGCGCGACGTATTGCAGGACCTCCTTGCCGCGCGCGCTCAGCGCGATGTCCAGTCCGAGCTCGGGATACAGGAAGTGCTCGACCTCTTCCGAGCGTCTTATGCGTTGGCCCGGTTCGCCGAACCGGGCACGAATCACGTCCTCGTCCAGGTCGGCCGACGGGATGAAGGTGATGGCACGGATCGCGGCAAGCCGGGCGCTGGCGAGATCGTCCGGATGAAGCGTGACCTTGCGCGTCACGCTTTCCATATAGCTCTCTTTCAGCGCCCGCGCCCGCATCGCCGCGATGGTCGCACTGTCCAGGTCTGCGGTCAGAATCAGCTTGCCGGTGATGAAACCGGTGCTGGCGTTTTCATAAAAGGCTTCGAGCAAGGCGGGGCGATCCGGCGGCGCGACGATCGCGATTTCCACATCCGGGCCGAACAATGCACGTGCCTCGTCCAGGCGGCTCAGGCCGGGCGACAGCCCGAATACACGCGAGCTGCCATCGGCCAGGACCTCGATCTGCCATGGCAGCATCGCACTGGATTCGGGCGCCGCGTGCTCATCCGACATCTGCCACACGATGGGGGTGACCACGAGCAGCAGCAGGATCGTCAGCGCAGCGGCTATGAGTTTCGACATTGCAGAAATGGTCCATGCGCGTGAAGGGGGCCTCATTCTGCCCCAGCGGCGAGCGGCGTGCGAATCGGATTCAAGCCGCGTGGTTCGGTCGCTGCCAGCCGGTCCATCTGAACTCGTGACAGCACCGACGGTCGTTATCGATGTAGATGCCATGTGCGCCAACCACTCGCAGCAGCCATAGGGTTCGATCCGGGACCGCGACGCATCCGGTCTGCACTGAGAACACAGAAGGGGGATTCATGACGAAGTTCAAAGGTTTGGTAATGACCGCCGTCGCGGGAGTCGCGTTCGCGATCGGCGCCGTTACGGCGTTGGCGCAAACCCGTGTCGCATCCGAGGCGGGCCCGGTCAGTGTCGTCACGGTGACCGACGGGCTGCAGTCGCCTTGGGCGCTCGCATTCCTGCCGGAAGGCGGGATGCTGGTCACCGAACGTCCCGGGCGCATGCGCATCGTGTCCGCGACCGGTGAATTGTCGCCACCGCTCGAGGGTGTGCCCGACGTTCATGCGCACGGACAGGGCGGACTGCTCGATGTCGTGGTTGGACCGGACTTCGCGCAGGACCGGCGGATCTACTTCACGTATGCGCAGACGACCGCGCGCGGCGCGCGAACCGCAGTGGCACGAGCCAAACTCGACATGGCCGCAAACCGGCTGGAGCGGGTCGAGGTCATCTTTGCGCAGAACGAGGACCCGTCCGGACGCCATCACTTTGGATCGCGGATCGCTTTCGCCGACGATGGCACGCTCTACGTCGGTCTGGGTGATCGCTCCAGTCATCGCGACCGGGCGCAGGCGCTGGACAGCCATCTCGGCAAGATCATACGAATCCATGCGGACGGCTCGGTTCCGACCGACAACCCGTTCGTCGGCCAGGCGGGCGTGCTGCCGGAGATCTGGTCATACGGTCATCGCAACATCCAGGGCGCGGCCATCCATCCGGAGAGCCGCGTCGTATGGTCGAACGAGCACGGTCCGCAGGGTGGCGACGAGGTCAATGTCGGGGTCGCCGGTGCGAACTATGGCTGGCCGGTCATCACGCACGGGCGAGAGTACGGGACCGGCGCACGCATCGGAGAAGCGACGGAACGCGATGACGTCGAGCCGGCCACGCATTACTGGGTTCCGTCGATCGCGCCAGCCGGCATGGCCTTTTACACCGGCGACGCATTCCCTCAGTGGCAGGGCAATCTGTTCGTCGGCGCCCTGCGCGGCCAGCTGCTGACGCGCCTGGTGCTGGACGGCGACCGGGTCGTCCATGAGGAGCGCCTGCTGACCGAACTGCGGAGCCGGATTCGCGATGTTCGCCAGGGGCCGGACGGCAGGCTCTATCTGCTGGACGAGTCCAACGGGCGGATTTTGAGGCTGGATCCGGCCTGACCCGCCCGGTCGGCGCGGCGTCGCGGTCACGTGAGGCCGCGACGCCGGTCAGCGTGGAGCCGGGGCGACCCGGTCCTTGAAGGCCTGCGGCACCGTGGCGATCCGTCTGGCATCGTAGTCGAAGAACACGATTCCGGTCTTGCCGACCGCGACGTCCCGGCCGCTCCCTTTTTCCGTGATGCGATAGACCAGGTCGCATCCGTACTTGTTGAAGTCGTGCACCCCCATATCGATGACCAGCGTGTCGCCATGGAACGCCTCGGACAGGTATCGGATCGCTGCATCGCTGACCACGATGCCGACGTCCTCGACCCGGGTCTGCGTGTATCCGAGCGACTGGAAGAAGCGCTGGCGCGCTTCGGACACCAGCGTCAGCAACTGGGCGTTATCGACATGTCCGGCCTCGTTGATATGGCTCACGTAGACCGCGAGCTCGGTGTTGAACAGGAATCGTTCGGGCAGTGTGATCTGGATGCGGGGCATGGGATGGGCGAGCCTCGGTCGGATGGTTCAGCCGTGCAGACTGGCGTTCAACTGGTCTACGACCTCGGCCCAGTCGGCATCCTCGAGGATCTCATCGCGCAGGAACGCGGCCTGCGAAGGCGTCCAGAACGGCGCATCGGCGAGCTTCATGTTCTCGGGCAGCGGCGAATGGCTCGCGATGAATTCATCGATCGAAGCCTGATCGGAGGGCAGACCGAGCTGGGCGAACAGATTGCGCATCGAGTGAAGCGGCGTTTCCATGGTCGGGTCTCCTTGTCGTGAATGACATCGCCCGACAGAGCCCTGCGCTCGAAGTCGGCTGGGCAGGGTCGTGGGGCGATTGCAGGCCTATGATGACGGTCGGGATCGTGCGCCGCAAGTGCCCGACGTTCCCGAGTTCGGGCATGATCTGCGCCGGTGATATGCTGTATGAAGAGACGGGTGCGCGACACGGGCGCGCCGGCGACTGGACGGGCAAGCCCCGGCGACCCGGGACGTTCCGGTCCGGACGACGATGGAGAACAGAATGATCGAAGCGAAACGAAAGAGCCTGATTGCGATCGGCGTGCTGGCGCTGGCCGGCTGTGCCGGAATCCGGTCGGACGAGTTCCAGGAGCCCAGTGTCTCGCTGGAGTCGTTCCGGATCATGCCGTCCGAGGGCATTGCGCCGCGCTTTCTGATCGGACTGCGCGTGGTCAATCCGAACCGCAGCGCGCTGGATCTGCGCGGGCTCAGTTACGACGTCGAACTCGAGGGCCGCAAGTTGCTGACCGGGGTCGCCGGCAATCTGGCCAGCATTCCTGCATTCGGCGAGTCGACGATCGAACTGCAGGCGGGGGTGGATCTGCTGAGCGGCCTGCGCCTGTTCAACGACCTGATCAGCGCGCCCGGTCGCGAGCGGGTGAACTACACCTTTCGCGCGAGGCTGGACGTGGGCAGGCTGAGTCGTCTGGTCACGATCGAGGAATCCGGCGAACTGACCCTGGTGCCCGGGCAACGCTGATCCGGGATGTGCATGCCGGTCGTTCGGGAAGGTGCCTGAGTCAGTGCGCGAACAATTGCCCCATGTCCCGGAAGGTCTTGAATTCAAGCGCATTGCCGCTGTAGTCATGGAAGAACATGGTCATCTGTTCGCCCGCCTGTCCCTCGAAACGCAGGTAGGGTTCGATGACGAACGTGATGCCGGCGCTACGCACGCGCTCGGCGAGCGCGTTGAAATCGTCCCAGGCCAGCACCACGCCGAAATGCGGCACCGGAACGTCATGACCGTCGACCGGGTTGTGATGCGCGCGCTCGCGCGCCGGTGCGAGGTGAGCGACGATCTGATGACCGAAGAGGTCGAAGTCTATCCACTCGTCGCTGCTTCGTCCCTCCGGGCAACCGAGGATTTCACCATAGAAACGCCTTGCGTTGGCGAGATCGTCGACCGGAAAGGCGAGATGGAACGGGGTCAGTGACATGGGATGCTCCCTGAAGCGAGGACGACCGACGCGGTGGTCCGGTTGGCGTGCACACGGGGCTCGCGTAAGCTGCAGCCCTGCGTACGCATTTTGTCCGACAAATCTATCATTCCTGCAAGCTGATGTCTGCCATCGGAAAAAACGGCATCGTTCCATGGTTGCTGCTGTTCGCCCTGGTTGCGATGTGGGGGAGTTCCTTTCTGCTGACCAAGGTTGCGGTGGCCAGTTTGCCGCCCGCGCATGTGGTCACCGGCCGGCTTTTGATCGCGGCACTGCTGCTGGGGGCGCTGGTGCTGATGGCGCGCAAGCCGCGGCCGCAGCAGGGCGTGGTGTGGGTCTATTTCGTCGCGATGGCGATCATCGGGAATGTGCTCCCCTTCTTGTTGATCAGTTGGGGCCAGCAGCGCATCGACAGCGGCCTGGCCGGCATCCTGATGGCGGTGATGCCGCTCACGACGCTGGTGCTCGCGCATTTCTTCGTCGCGGGCGAGCAGATGAACCGGCGTCGCCTGGGCGGCTTCTCGCTGGGCTTCGTCGGCATCGTGGTGCTGGTCGGCCCGGAAGCGCTGGTGCATCTGGGTGGAAGCGGGGAAGTCCTGTGGGCGCAACTCGCGGTGCTCGGCGGGGCGGTGTGCTACGCGGTCAACACCATCGTGGCGCGCCGCAGGCCCGAGGCGGATGCATGGATGACGGCCGCGATCGTACTGAGCATCGCGAGCCTGCTGAGTGCGCCCTTCGCCATTTCTCGCGCGCCGGTGCTCGAGTATCCGGCAGAGGCGCTGATCGCCGTCGTGTTGCTCGGCCTGATCTCGACCGCAATGGCGACCGTGGTCTATTTCAAGCTGGTGGCGCTGGCCGGTCCCACGTTTCTGTCCCAGATCAACTATCTCATTCCGTTGTGGGCGCTGGCGCTCGGGGTCATCTTTCTGAATGAGCGGCCGGACTGGAATGCGATACTTGCCCTGGTGCTGATCCTCGCCGGGATCGGATTGTCCCAGCGCAGTGCAGCATGACACGGTGGACAGCCTGGCGACCCCTCGGAGCCGGTGCGAACCGTCGCACCCGAACGGTGTCCGGAAGTGGTGGTCCGACGTGGACCGTCGTGTAGCGTTGTAGCAGATATGCGCCGACAATAGCGGATGAGGATGGACTCTTGGCGATCGGAAGACCCCCGCAGGACCCGAACGACGACCGAAAGTGTGGTCTCGCGTGCATCTGGCTCGCAGCCACCGCGGCGTCGCTGTTCGCGGTCGGCTGTGCCGGGGAGGCGGAGCCGCCGACCGCGCAGACGCAACAAGGGACGGCCATTCCGGTCGCAGCGATCGAGATCCAGCCGCGCGACCTGTCGAGACAATTGACGCTGTCCGGGACCGTCGAGGCACGTGTCAGCGTTCGTCTCGCGTCGCGCATCGCGGGTGCGGTCGAAACCGTGCGCGTGGAAGAGGGCGGCTCGGTCGAACAGGGCGAGATCCTTGCGACGCTGGACATGGCCGAGGCGCTGGCCGAACTCGCACGTGCGCGTGCCGAGGAACGTTCGGCCCGGCTCGAGCACCGGCGGGCATCCGAGCTGCGCACGCGCGGCGTGCTGAGCGAGGCGCAATACGAACTCGCGCAGGTCGGGCTGGAGGTCGCCCAGAGCGAGCATGCGCTGTGGCGAACCCGGGTCGAGTACGGCACGATCGTGTCGCCGCTGAAGGCGGTTGTGACCGCGCGCCATATCGAGCCTGGCGAGGCGGTAGAGGCGCAGGCGACGCTGTTCGAACTGGCGGCGCTGGACGACCTGGTGATTCGCTTCGGCGTGTCCGAGCTCGACGTCGTTCATATCGCGCCTGGCATGAACATCCCGATCCGGCTCGATGCATTGCCGGCCCTGGAACTCCAGGGGGTGGTGCGGCGCGTCTTTCCGGTCGCGCAGAGCGGCAGTCGACTCGTGACGGTGGAGGTCGCGCTGCCTGCCGACGCGATCGACCATGGCGTACGGCCGGGTTTCCTCGCGAGAATGCGCGCGGTCATCGACAATCGTCCGGACGCATTGGTGGTGCCCGTTGCGTCGATCGGCGTCGACCGGGACGAGACCTACGTCTACGCGATCGGGGACGGCAAGCTGGAGCGGCGCCGGATCGCCGTCGGCGTGACCCGGGGCCAATGGACGGAGGTGCTGTCCGGTCTGTCGGTGGGCGACATCGTGCTCGCCAGCAACCCGATCGAGATGCGCGCCGACCAGCCGGTGCGCATCGTGGCCATGCGGAACGGCCCCCATGCGCACTGATCCGGCCGGCGATGCGCCGCGCGGCGGAATCGCGCGCGTCGCGATCAACCGTCCGGTCGGCACGCTCGCGATTGCCTCCGTGGTATTCGTGCTGGGCCTGTTCTTCCTGCTGCGCCTGCCGATCGACCTTCTCCCCGAAATCGAGTATCCGCAGCTTCGCGTCACCGTGAACTATGCGGGGGTGGCACCCGAAGTCATGGAGGAACAGGTGACCCGGGTGCTCGAGCGCAATCTCGCCGCTACGGAAGGGCTGATCCTGATCACCAGCCGGGTTCGCGATGGCCGCACCGATGTCGACATGACCTTCGAGTTCGGCACCAATCTCGATCTTGCGCTGCAGGACGCCGCCCGCTACCTCGAACAGGCCCGGACCCAACTGCCGGATGACATTCAGCCGCCGCGGATCCGCAAGTTCGACCCGGGTCAGAACGCGATCTGGGAGGGCGGGTTCAGCTCCAATCTGCGCAGCGAGGTCGAGGTGCGCGACTGGGTCGAGAACAACCTGATGCCGCAACTGATCGCGATCCCGGGGGTGTCCTCGGTCGAGGCGGCTGGTGGCATGACGCGCGAGATGGAGGTCATCGTCGATCAGCAGCGCTTGCGCTCGTACGGCCTGAGCATGGGCGACGTCGTCTCCAGCCTGGCTGCCGAGAACGTCGATATCGCGGGCGGGCGACTGACCTCCGAGACCTTCGACGTAGTCGCGAAGACCGAGGGCCTGTTCACGTCGGCTACGGACATCGAGAACGTGTTGCTGCGCCTGCCGGCGAATTCGATGGACGGTAACGGGGCACGCGGCAGCATCCGGGTTGCCGAGATCGCCGAGGTGCGCGACGGCCACCGGGAGCAACGCGTGTTCGCGCGCCTGAACGACGTCCCGTCGACCCAGGTCCAGGTGTACAAGCTGACCGGGACCAATACCGTCGCGGTGGCCGATCAGGTGCTGGCCACGCTGGACCGGCTGTCACGTTCGGGTTTCATCCCGGCCGACATCACCTATCAGTCGTTTCGCGATCCGACTTTCTTCATTCGTGGTGCGCTGTCCAGCGTCGGCTCGGCGGCGATGCTGGGCGGATTGCTGGCGATGCTGATGGTGCTGCTGTTCCTCGGCAGTCTGCGCAAGGGTTTCATCATCGGCCTGTCGATACCGGTCGCGCTGATGGCGACCTTCGCGCTGATGGGGGCCAACGGTCTGACGCTCAACATCATCAGTCTGGGCGGGCTTGCGCTCGGGGTCGGTCTACTGCTCGACAATGCGATCGTGGTGCTGGAGAACATCTACCGTCACAAGGAAAAACTGGGCAAAGGCGCGGATCAGGCGGCGCGCGACGGCACGACCGAGGTGGTGTCGGCGATCACCGCCGGTACGCTGACCAATCTGGCCGCGGTGGTGCCTTTTCTGCTGATCACCGGGGTTGCCGCGCTGGTGTTTCGGGAGATGATCCTGACGATCTCGTTCGCGATCATCGCGACCCTCGCGGCGGCGTTGACGCTGGTGCCGACGCTGGCCGCGCTGCTGGGCAAGATGCGTTTCGAGAGCGGTCTGGTCCGCAGCGCGCCGTTGCGTGCGTTCGCGGCCCTCGTAGAACTGCTGCGCCTCGCTTACCGTAGGCTGCTGCCCTGGGTGTTACGCCTGCGCTGGGGCGTGAGCGTGCTGGCGCTGGCCGGACTGGTCGGTGCGGGGTGGCTGTTCTCACAGCTCGGCAACGAGTTCCTGCCGCCCATGGACGATGGCAACGTGTTCCTGCGCGTGACCCTGCCGCCGGGCAGTACGCCGGATGAAACCCAGGCGGTGGCACGCCGGGTCGAGGCGCGACTGCGCGACATGCCCCATGTCGAGAGCGTGTTCTCGATCGCCGGTGGCGCGTTGTGGGGCGGTACGATCCAGGAACGTCCCGGCTCCTCGATGTTCTTCATCCAGCTCGAATCGACGCGGATGCGCGACATGTCGGCCGGCCTGTGGGTGGCGCAGGCCCAGCGCGACATCCGGGCGCTCGACATTCCCGGCGCGCGCATCTTCATGCGCCCGCCGCTGATCCGCGGGCTACGCTTCACCTCGACCGGCAACGACCTCGCGATCGGCGTGGTCGGCAACGACCTGGAGGTGTTGCGCAGCATCGGACGGGACGTGGCGCAGCGCCTCGAGGGGATCCCCGGCATCGAGGGCCTGGACGCGGGCGCCGACGAGCGTAGTCCGCTGATGCGCATCCGCGTGGATCGCGAACGGGCCGCCGATTTCGGTCTGCGGGTGTCCGAGGTCGGCAATGCGATCCGCGATGCGGTCGATGGGGCGGTGCCCAGCCGCTATGTCAGCGGTGGTCAGGAGTACGACATCCGCGTCCGGCTGCCGAGCGACGTGGTGAAGGACACGGACGAACTGGGCAACCTGCTGCTCGCGCGGCCGGACGGCGTGCCGGTGTTGTTGCGTGATGTCGTGAGTTTCGATCTGGGTACCGGGCCGGCGAGCATTGAGCGGGAGAATCAGAACAGGATCGTCCGCGTGGTCGGCGACATCAATACCGCATTGTCGGACGTGGGCACGATCATGACCGAGGTCGAGCGTCGCCTGGCCGAGATCGACGTGCCGGATCAATACAGCCTGATCGTAGGCGGGCAGTGGGAGACGATACAGGAGACCAACCGCGAGCTGACGATGGTCATCATGCTGTCGGTGTTCCTGGTCTTCGTCGTGCTGGCGGTGCAGTACGAGAGCCTCAGCAACCCCTTCGTGATCATCGCCGCCGCGCCGCTGTCGCTGGTCGGGGTGAGCGTGATCCTCACCCTCACCGGGACCCCCGTGTCGGCACCGGTGCTGATCGGCGGGGTGCTGCTGATCGGCATCGTCGTCAACAATGCGATTCTGCTGGTCGAATACATCGAGATCGGTCGCCACAAGGGCCTTGCGATGCACGATGCGATCGTCGAGGCCGGCAGCGTGCGTCTGCGCCCGATCCTGATGACCACCTCGACCACCGCGCTGGGCATGGTTCCGCTGGCGGTCGGACTGGGCGAGGGGGGCGAGATCATGCGGCCGCTCGCGCTGACGGTGATCGGCGGTCTGGTCGGATCGATGCTGCTGACGCTGTTCGTGATTCCGTGCCTGTACATGATGGTCAACCGCTTCACCGAGCGGGTGACGACCTGGTTCACCGGCCAGCAGGCCGGTTCGACGACCGTCAGCGGCTGATCGGCTTGTAGCGGATCCGTCTCGGCTTCGCGCCTTCCTCGCCGAGCCGTTTCTTCTTGTCTTCCTCGTACTCGCGGAAGTTGCCGGCGAAGAAGGTCCACTGCGAATCGCCTTCGGCGGCGAGGATGTGCGTGCAGATCCGGTCCAGGAACCAGCGGTCGTGGCTGATGATCAGCGCGCAGCCGGCGAACTCCAGCAATGCATCTTCGAGCGCGCGCAGGGTCTCGACGTCCAGGTCGTTGGACGGCTCGTCGAGCAGCAGCACGTTGCCGCCGGCGATCAGCGTCTTGGCCAGATGCAGGCGGCCGCGCTCGCCGCCGGACAGGTTGCCGACCATCTTCTGCTGGTCGCCGCCCTTGAAGTTGAAGCGCCCGATGTACGCCCGGCTGGGCATCTCGAACTTGCCCACGGTGAGCACGTCCGCGCCGTCCGAGATCGCGTCGAAGACCGTCCTGTCGTTGGCCAGCCCCTCGCGCGACTGGTCGACCGCGGCTATCTTGACCGTGCTGCCGATGAGGATCTCGCCCGAGTCGGGCTTTTCCAGCCCCTGGATCATCCTGAACAGCGTCGACTTGCCGGCGCCGTTAGGACCGATGATGCCGACGATCGCGCCGGGCGGGACGCTGAAACTGACCTTGTCCATCAGCAGCTTGTCGCCGAAGGCCTTGCTGACCTCCTTGAACTCGATGACCTGGTCGCCGAGGCGCTCGCCCGGCGGAATGAAGATCTCCTGCGTCTCGTTGCGGCGCTGGTACTCGACCGTGGTCATCTCCTCGTAGCGTGACAGGCGGGCCTTGGACTTGGCCTGGCGCGCCTTCGGGTTGGAGCGCACCCATTCGAGTTCCTGTTTCATCGCCTTCATGTGCGCGTCGACCTGCTTGGATTCCTGCTCCAGACGCTGCTCCTTCTGCTCCAGCCATGAGGAGTAATTGCCCTTCCATGGAATGCCATGGCCGCGGTCGAGTTCCAGGATCCACTCGGCGGCGTTGTCGAGGAAATAGCGATCGTGCGTGACTGCGACCACGGTGCCCGGGAAGCGGGTCAGGAACTGTTCCAGCCATTCGACCGATTCGGCGTCGAGGTGGTTGGTCGGTTCGTCCAGCAGCAGCATGTCCGGACGCGACAGCAGCAATGTGCACAGCGCGACGCGACGCTTCTCGCCGCCGGACAGGTTCCCGATCTTCGCGTCCCAGGGCGGCAGCCGCAGCGCGTCGGCCGCGATCTCCATCTGGGTGTCGACATCGTTGCCTGCCGCCGCGAGGATGTTCTCGTACCTGGCCTGCTCCTCGGCGAGCTTGTCGAAGTCGGCGTCCGGCTCGGCGTACGCGGCGTAGATCTCGTCCAGCTTCTGGCGAGCCTCGATGATCTCGCCCAGTCCCGATTCGACCACGTCCCTGACGGTCTTGTCGGCGTCGAGTTTCGGTTCCTGCGGCAGGTAGCCGATGCGGATGCCGGCCAAGTGCTGCACCTCGCCCTCGTATTCCTTGTCCTCGTTGGCCATGATGCGCAATACCGTGGACTTTCCCGAGCCGTTCAGACCGAGCAGGCCGATCTTTGCGCCGGGGAAGAAGGAGAGGGAGATATCCTTGATGATCTGCCGCTTGGGAGGCACGACCTTGCTCACGCGGAGCATGGACATTACGTATTGAGCCATGGGGTCCTGTCTGTAATCGCTGAAAACGAGTGGGCAAGGATACCACTGCGTCGATGAGGATGGCCTCGGCGGGAGAGTGTCCGGCCGGCGACGGGCATTGCCCTTGCGGCTCCGGCAGCCACTCGCGCTGCCGCTGTAAGGCGTGCTTCGCTGCGGGCCCCGAACTCGCCCTTCGGGCTCAGACAGCGGGGCCCGCGGCCGCTACGCGCGCCAACATCGGCATGCGCTCGGGCTGAGTCGCCGCAAGGGCAATGCCCGTCGCCGGCCCGCTGTGCCAGGGAAAGGCGTCCGGTCGGGGCTCAGGCGCCGAGGTCGAGGTCGATGTCGACGATCAGGTCGGAGGACAGACGCTCCAGGTCGTCCTTGAGTGCGTCGGCATCGAACTCGCAGTCGGCCAGCAGTCCGGGACGGTCATCGCCGATCAGCCTGATTACGAGCAGTTGGGTCATTTCCGTCTCCAGTGTCCAGCCATCATGTCGGCAGGCTTATCGATGATAGCCCTGGTCGCGCAGGCTGCAAACGATGCCCGGCACGCGCCACCTCGTCACACGGTGAACTGCAGGCGTGCAAGGTGGGCATACAGGCCGTCGTGCGCGACCAGCTCCTGATGTGTTCCGGTCTCGACGATGCGTCCGGCGTCCAGCACGACGATGCGGTCCGCCTTCTGCACTGTGGCCAGCCGGTGGGCGATGACCAGCGTGGTCCGGTTCTCCATGAGCTTCTCGAGTGCCGCCTGCACCATGCGCTCGCTCTCGGCGTCCAGCGCCGATGTGGCCTCGTCGAGCAGCAGGATCGGGCGGTCGGCCAGGATTGCGCGCGCAATCGCGATGCGCTGGCGCTGACCGCCGGACAGCCGAACGCCTCGCTCGCCAAGATCGGTATCGTAGCCCTGCGGCAGCCTGCTCACGAATTCGTGAGCCCATGCCGCTTCGCAGGCCCGTTGCACATCGTCCGCACTTGCATCGGGCCGCGCATAGCGCACGTTGTCGATGACGCTCCCGGCGAAGATCACCGCCTCCTGCGGGACCAGCGCGATGCAGTCGCGGATCGCGCGCGGGTCGGCCTGCGCCAGCGGAACACCGTCCAGACGCAGTACGCCGGCGTCCGGGTCGTAGAACCGCAGCAGCAACTGGAACACGGTGCTCTTGCCCGAACCCGACGGACCGACCAGCGCG
This sequence comes from Denitraticella aggregata, assembly GCF_048158365.1. Taxonomy (NCBI): domain Bacteria; kingdom Pseudomonadati; phylum Pseudomonadota; class Betaproteobacteria; order Rhodocyclales; family Zoogloeaceae; genus Denitraticella; species Denitraticella aggregata. The sequence continues at coordinate 279,798 of NZ_JBLLNL010000002.1, forward strand.
ACGCTCTCGCCCGGGCGGATATCAAGGCTGAAATCATTCAGCGCAGCCATGTCCGGGCGGGATGGATAATGAAAGCGGACCGATTCGAACCGGATCGCACCGAGTGCCGGGCGGGGCAAGGGTGCCGGTCGGATCGGCGCCAGGATGGCCGGACGCGCCTCCAGGATCTCCATCAGGCGCTCGGTGGCCCCACCCGCGCGCTGCAGGTCGCCCCAGACCTCGGACAGCGCGCCGATGCTGCCGGCGACCAGCGCAGCGTAGAAGACGAAGGCGGACAATTGGCCGGCGGTGATGTGACCGTCGAGCACGTCGTGCCCCCCGATCCAAAGGATCAGCGCGATCGCGCCGAAGACCAGCAACAGCACCGCGGCGACAAGGATCGCGCGATTTCGCACCCGCTTGCGCGCGGTGTCGAAACTGCGTGCGATCAGATGTGCGAAGTCACTGCGATCGACGTCCTCGTGACCATAGGCCTGCACGATGCGAATCTCGTGGATGGTTTCATCGATGCGGTTTCCGAGGTCGGCGATACGATCCTGGCTTTCGCGCGCGAGCCGCCGCACCTTGCGTCCGTAGAAGATGATCGGCGCGATCACCAGCGGCACACCAATCAGCGTCAGCAGCGTGAGCTTGAGACTGGTGGTGAGCATCATGATCAGCCCGCCGATCAGCAGCAGCGCGTTGCGCAGCGCGATCGACAGGCTGGAACCGATCACGCTTTCGATCTGCGCAGTGTCGGAGGTCAGACGCGAGATCACCTCGCCGGTGCGTCCTGCCTCGAACCAGGACGGCGGCAGCGACAGCAGATGATCGAAGACCATCTGCCTGAGGTCGGCCGTGACCCGTTCGCCCAGCCACGAGACATTGTAGAAACGCACGAAGGTGGCGCCGGCGAGGACCACGATCACGCCGAACATCGCGGCGAGGGTTCTGTCCAGCCAGGCCGGATCGCCGGCGGAAAAGCCCTGATCGATCACCGCACGCAGACCCTGGCCGACCGCCAGCATCGCCCCAGCGGCGACGACCAGCGCCAGACCCGCGTAGAGCACCCGGCGTCGATAGGGTTTGAGCAGACTCGCGAGGGCGAGGCCGGGGTTGCGGAACGGGGTCATCGGAAGTCCGTCAGGGATGAATCGCGAAGGTCACGCAAACGCAATGGCTGCGCAGCAGCCGGGATTGTACGGCCGGGTTTCGACTTGCGGGCTGTATCGCGTAGACTCATGGTCCCGAGGTCCACATCGAAACACTCCGATGACCGAACTGCCGATGACTGCCGCGGTGACACTGCTGGTCGTGTTGCTGATGTTCTGGACCGCTGCCCGGGTCGGGGTGCGCCGGAAACGCCATGGGGTGAAAGCACCTGCCGTCACCGGCCATCCTCTGTTCGAGCGTGCCTACCGGGTGCAGATGAACACGCTGGAATGGGCGGTCATGACGCTGCCGTGCCTGTGGCTGGCTGCGGCCCAAATCGGGGACGGCATCGCTGCGGCGCTTGGCCTGTGCTGGCTGGTCGGTCGCATCTGGTATGCGCTTGCCTATCAGCGTGATCCGGATGGTCGTGGTGCGGGGTTTCTGATGGCTGCGCTCGCGTTCGGCGCGCTCGGGCTTGTTGCAGGGGCCGGGGTGGCTCTGCGGCTGTTTGCGCCGTGAGCGCCGCGCGACCGGCTACGGTCGCGTTCAGCGTTCGACGAAGGCTCGTTCGATGACGTAGTCCCCGGGCACCCCGATGCGGGGCGACACCTCGAAGCCGCGTGCGTCGAGCAGGGCGCAACTGTCCTCGAGCATGGCCGGACTGCCGCATATCATGGCGCGATCGCGGGCCGGATCGAGCGGTGGCAGGCCGATGTCGTCGAACAGCTTGCCGCTGTCCATCAGTCGTGTGATCCTTCCCTGATGCTCGAACGGCTCGCGCGTGACGGTCGGATAGTAGATCAGCTTGTTGCGCACGTCCTCGCCGATGAACTCATGGCACGGCAGCGTGCGTGTGATGAAATCGCGATAGGCGAGCTCGGAGACCGTGCGCACGCCGTGGATCAACACGACCTTCTCGAAACGTTCGTAGGTCTCGGGATCCTGGATCACGCTCATGAACGGCGCGAGTCCGGTGCCGGTGGCCATCAGATACAGGTGCCGGCCCGGACGCAGGTCGTGCAGTACGAGCGTGCCGACCGGCTTCTTGCTCACCACGATCGAGTCGCCGGCACGCAAATGCTGCAAACGGGACGTGAGCGCGCCGTCGGGCACCTTGATGCTGAAAAATTCGAGGTGATCCTCGTAGTTGGGACTCGCGATGCTATAGGCGCGTGTCAGCGGGCGACCTTCGACTTCCAGCCCGATCATCACGAACTGACCGTTCTCGAATCTCAGGCCGCGGTCCCGGGTGGTCCTGAAGCTGAACAGACTGTCGTTCCAGTGATGGACGCTGATTACCCGCTCGGTTAATAAGTTTGCCATGACGGTTCGCGTCGCTCGTTGGTTGTTCACATGGAGCAGTCTAGCCGCTTGTCGAAATACTTAAAAATGAATTAAGTTGATATCCTTAATCGAAAATATGGATATGCAATGCGTTACACCTTGCGCCAGATGGGCGTCTTCGTGGAGATCGCCCGCTGCGGGAACGTGTCCGTTGCGGCCCGCAAGCTGAACATGTCCCAGTCGGCGAGCAGTGCGGCACTCGGCGAGCTCGAGCGCCAGTTCGACCGCCAGGTGTTCGACCGGGACGGCAAGCGGCTGCATCTGAACGAATGGGGCAGGGCCTTGCTGCCCTTCGCGATCGAACTGCTCGACCGCGCGTCGGAAATCGAGAGCCTGCTGCGCGATGACGACGCGCTGGGAGACCTGCATATCGGCGCCACCCTGACCATCGGCAACTATCTCGCGACGCTGATCGTCGCCGAATTCCTGCAAACACATCCGGAGTCGCGAATCCGGCTGCAGGTCTTCAACACCGCCACCGTGATCGAGAAGGTTGCCAGCCACCAGATCGATCTCGGATTGATCGAGGGCACGTGTCGCCACCCCGAGATAGACGTCGAGCCATGGGTGGACGACGAACTGACGGTCTTCTGTTCGCCCGGGCATCCGCTGGCGGAGGCCGGACCCGTTGCGACGGTGGCGCTGCGCTCGCAGGCCTGGATTTTGCGTGAGCAGGGCTCGGGCACACGCGAGACCTTCGATCAGGCGACTCGTCACTGGCAACCGGGTCTGAACGTCCGTCTCGAGCTCGAACATACCGAAGCGGTGAAGCGGGCGGTCGAATGTGGGCTCGGGCTGGGTTGCATATCGAAGCTGGCGCTGCGCGACGCGTTCCGTCGAGGCAGCCTGGTACCGCTGGACACACCCGAACTCGACCTGCGACGGCGGTTTCATTTCCTGTGGCGCAAGGGCAAATACCACAATGGTGCGATGCGTCGCTTCCTGACCCGTTGCCGGGATCTGACCGCGGGCGTGCGCAACAGTCATGAGATCCGTCTGCCGATGATTCCATAACGGGCCGCATGCGCCTGGCAGAGCCCTGCTCCGGCCCGGCCCCACGCCCGGTGTCGGGCATCATCGGCCGCTGCAGCGGGCCGGTCGATTGGTGATCCCCGGACCGCGCAGGTACCATCGACGGGTTTTCGACTCGTCACCGCCCTTCCCGGGCTGGCCTTCACTGGCTGATGACCCGACTCCTGAATCTCCTTGCCGCCGCTTTTCTGTACTTCGCGCTCGATCACTGGCTCGTGCCCGAAATGGGGCCGGCTGGCAGTGGCATCGCGATCATGGTGGCGATCGGCTGGTTGTGGCTGAGCGAGGCGCTGCATGTGAGCGTGACCGCCTTGCTGGTGCCGCTGCTGGCCACGGCCAGCAGCGTCCTGAGCTTCGATCAGGCCCTGAGCCAGTTCGCCGATCCGGTCATCTTCCTGTTTCTGGGCGGCTTTGCGCTGGCCGCCGGACTGCAGCGGCAGGGGCTGGACCGCTGGATGGCGGGATGGGTCATCAGCAAGGCAGGAAGCCGCGTGGATGTCGCGGCGCGCTACCTTTTCTGGCTCACCGCGCTGTTATCGATGTGGATCAGCAACACCGCCACTGCGGCGATGATGCTGCCGCTCGCGCTGGGCTTGCTGTCACCCCTTCGACCGGAACGGCATCGCTCTACCTACCTCTACGTGCTGCTCGGCGTTGCCTTTTCGGCCAACATCGGCGGTATCGGCACGCTGGTCGGCAGCCCGCCGAATGCGATCGCGGCGTCCAACGTCGGCATCGGGTTCGCGCAGTGGATGCTGATCGGGATTCCGATGGTGGTGCTGATGCTGCCCGCGATGGAGTTTGCGCTGCGTTTCGCGATACGCCCGGATCTGGAGGTCGAGATCGAACGGCCGTCGGTCGCGATGTCCTGGTCGCGACCACACACCCTGATGCTGCTGGTGTTTCTGTTGGCAGTCACGCTGTGGGTGTTCGGCCGTCCGCTGAACGAACTGCTCGGCATCGGGCGGGGTTATGACGCGGCGGTGGCGCTGACGGCGCTGGTGCTGCTGCATGCGCTGCGCCTGGCGCGCTGGAAGGACATCGAGCGCAGCGCGGACTGGGGCGTGCTGCTGCTGTTCGGCGGGGGGCTCACACTGAGCCGGGTCCTCGACGAAAGCGGGGCCGGGGCCTGGCTCGCTACCCAGTTGGGCGGACCGTTCGCGGCGATGCCGGTATTGCTGAGCCTGATCCTGATGATCCTGTTCGCGATGTTGCTGACCGAGGTGACCAGCAATACCGCCAGTGCCGCGCTGCTGGTACCGCTGTTCATCGGCATGGCGCCGCAGATCGACGCGTTGCCGATCGCGGTCGTGGTTGCGATCTCGACCTCTTGTGCCTTCCTGCTGCCGGTTGCCACGCCACCGAACGCAATCATCTTCGGCAGCGGTCACGTGCCGCAGCGGCAGATGATCCGCTGCGGGTTGTGGGTCAGTCTGATCGTGTTGCCGGTGCTGTTTGGCGCAGCAGCGGTGTTGCGCTGACCGCGGGGTCTCGCCAGCCGCGTCAGGCTTCGTCGTAGGCGCTCATCGGCACGCAAGCACAGAACAGGTTGCGGTCGCCATACACGTCGTCGATGCGGTTCACGGTCGGCCAGAACTTGTTGTGCGCGACCCAGGGCAGCGGAAATACCGCCTGCTCCCGGCTGTAAGGGCGTGTCCACTCTCCGACCAGGTCCGACTGGGTGTGGGGCGCATGCACCAGCGGGTTGTCCTCGCGCGTCCAGCGCCCATGCTCGATCTCGCGGATTTCGTTGCGGATGGCGATCATCGCGGCGATGAATCGGTCGAGTTCGCCCAGGTCCTCGGATTCGGTCGGTTCCACCATGATGGTGCCGGCGACCGGGAATGACATGGTCGGCGCGTGAAAACCGTAATCCATCAGACGCTTGGCGATGTCGACTTCCGACACGCCGGTGGCCGCCTTGATCGGCCGGATGTCGAGAATGCACTCGTGCGCGACCCGGCCCCGGCTGCCGGTGTACAGCACCGGGTAGTGATCGGCGAGCCGGTTGGCGATGTAGTTGGCATTGAGGATCGCGATCTCGGTGGCCTTCCTGAGTCCCTCGCCACCCATCATCGTGATGTACATCCACGAGATGGGCAGGATGCTGGCCGAACCGAACGGGGCGGCCGACACTGCACCCTGGCCCTTGTTGGGCCGATCGTCATCACCTGTCGGTGACACCACGTGATCGGCCATGAAGGGGGCCAGGTGCGCGGCGAGGCCGATCGGGCCCATGCCCGGTCCGCCGCCGCCGTGCGGGATACAGAATGTCTTGTGCAGATTCATGTGCGACACGTCGGCGCCGATGGCGGCCGGCGAGGTCAGGCCGACCTGCGCGTTCAGGTTGGCGCCATCCATGTAGACCTGTCCGCCGTGCGCATGCACGGTCGCGCAGATCTCGCGCACCGCCTCTTCGAACACGCCATGGGTCGACGGATAGGTGATCATCAGCGCGGCGAGCTCGTTCGCGTACTGTGCGGCCTTGGCCTTGAGGTCGGCGACATCGATGTTGCCGCTGTCGTCGCACGCGACCACCACCACGCGCATGCCGCACATCTGTGCGGTCGCGGGGTTGGTGCCGTGCGCCGACTTGGGGATCAGGCAGACCTTGCGCTGCGACTCGCCGCGACTGGCGTGATAGCGCGCGATCGCGACCAGACCCGCGTACTCGCCCTGCGCACCCGAATTCGGCTGCATCGAGATCGCCGGGAAACCGGTGATCGCGCGCAATTGGTCCGCCAGTCCGTTGATCAGGGCCAGGTAACCTTGCGCCTGGTCGAGCGGCGCGAAGGGATGCATCTGCCCGAATTCGGCCCAGGTGACCGGAATCATCTCGCTGGTCGCATTGAGCTTCATCGTGCAGGAGCCGAGCGAGATCATCGAGTGATCGAGCGCGAGGTCGCGGTTCTGCAACCTCTTAAGATAGCGCAGCATCTCGTGTTCGGTGTGGTGCGCGTTGAACACCGGATGGGTGAGGATCGCATCCTCGCGCAGGAAACCCGCGGGCAGATTTCCGCCGTGTGCATACACGACCGCGTCGAGCATCGCGAGATCGGCGTCGGCACCGAAAAGCCCCAGCAGTGCGCTCAGGTCGGCGCGGGTGGTGGTTTCGTCCAGCGACAGGCCCACGCGGGTCTCGTTGACCCGGCGCAGGTTGTAGCCGGCGTCGACCGCCGCGGACACGATCGCATCGGAACGTGCCCCGGTATCGATCTGAATCGTGTCGAAGAACTGTTCGGCGACGATATCGAAACCGGCGCGCTTGATGCCTTCGGCCAGCATCGCGGTGAAGCGATGGATGCGCGCTGCGATCGTGCGCAGGCCGTCAGGGCCGTGATACACGGCGTAGAAGCCGGCCATGTTGGCCAGGAGCACCTGCGATGTGCAGATATTGGAATTGGCCTTCTCGCGCCGGATGTGCTGTTCGCGGGTCTGCAGCGTCATGCGCAGCGCGGTCTTGCCGCGCACATCCCTCGAGACGCCGATGATGCGACCCGGCATCGCGCGCACGTTCGCCTCGCGGGTCGCGAAGAAGGCCGCGTGCGGTCCGCCGAAGCCCATCGGCACGCCGAATCGCTGCGACGAGCCGAACGCGATGTCGGCACCCATGTCGCCGGGCGATTTCAGCAAGACCAGCGCCATCAGGTCGGAAGCGACTGCGGTGACCGCCCCTGCAGCCTTCAGCGCGGTGATCACCGGTGCGAGGTCGAGCACTTCGCCGCGATCGTTCGGATACTGCAGCAGCGCGCCGAACACGTCGTGGCACGCCGCCTCGCAGGCCGGTCCGGATACCAGTTCGAAGCCGAAATAGCCGGCTCGCGTGCGCACTACGTCCAGCGTCTGCGGGAAGCAGGCCTCATCGACGAAGAACGCATTGGACTTCGACTTGCTGACCCGGCGTGCCATCGCCATCGCCTCGGCCGCCGCGGTGGCCTCGTCCAGCAGCGATGCATTGGCGAGTTCCAGCCCGGTCAGATCGATCACCATCTGCTGGAAGTTCAGCAGCGCCTCCAGCCGGCCCTGAGCAATTTCGGCCTGGTAGGGCGTGTAGGCGGTGTACCAGCCCGGGTTCTCCATCACGTTGCGCAGGATCACTGCGGGGGTGTGGGTGCCGTAATAACCCATGCCGATCAGCGACCGCTTGACGCGATTGCGCCCGGCAATCGACCGCAGGTCTGCCAATGCCTCATGTTCCGGCCGGGCCGCCGCCAGTGCGAGCGGCACGCTCAACCGGATGTCGGCGGGTACGGTCTGCGCGATGAGCTCATCGACCGAGCCTGCACCGATGGTCTCGAGCATGGCCGCGACCTCGGTCGCATTCGGTCCGATATGGCGACCGATGAAGGCGTCGCGTTGTTCAAGCGTGTTCAGGGGGGCGTTGAGCGGATGGGCTGACATGGGGCGATCCGGGTTTGGCTTGGGTGGATGGGCGCGGCAGGCGCTCAGTTGTTGGCAATCTCGGCCTGATAAGCGGCTGCGTCGAGAAACGAGGGCAGGTCTGCCGCGTCCGCTCGGATGCGGAACAGCCAGTTGCCGTACGCGTCGGCATTGACCGATTCGGGTGCGTCGGCCGCGCCCTGATTGGATGCGACGATCTCGCCGGCGACCGGCGCGTAGATGTCCGATGCGGCCTTTACGGACTCGACCACCGCGCAGGCTTCGCCGGCCTCGACGCTGCGGCCGGTATCCGGGAGCTCGAGGAACACGATGTCGCCCAGGGCTTCCTGCGCATGGTCGGTGATGCCGACGGTCAGCGTGCCGTCGTCTTCGACGCGGATCCATTCGTGCGATCGGGTGTAATGCAGTGCGGCCGGGATGTTGCTCATTGTCGATCTCCTAAAGGGGCGGCAGCGATACTGTCGCGGGCTGAGGTTGAAGCGTGTGGTGAATGTCCGTAGGTCAGGCGGCGCGAAGCTCAGTCGATCAGCGACCGTCCGTTGCGCACGAAGGGCAGCTTGATCGTGCGCGCCGCCAGGCGCCGGCCGCGTACGTCCACTTCGACCTTGGTGCCCGCCTGCACGCTCATCGGCACGCGCGCGAACGCGATCGATTTCTGCAACGTGGGCGAGAAGCTGCCGCTGGTGGTTTCGCCGTCGCCGTTCGGGGTGAAGACGGTCATGTGGGCGCGCAGCACGCCCTTGTCCTCGAGAATCAGACCGATCAGGCTCTTGCTACGCGGATGGGCGGTCAATGCGTCGCGCCCGATGAAGTCGCGTTCGTCGTCGCGCAGGTCGACGGTCCAGCCCAGGCCGGCATCGAGCGGCGACACGTTCTCGTCCATGTCCTGACCGTACAGGTTCATGCCGGCCTCGAGCCGCAACGTGTCACGCGCGCCCAGTCCGCAAGGCCTCACGCCGGCGCCGACCAGCGCATTCCACATATCTGCGGCGCGGCTCGCTGGCACGGTGATCTCCAGACCGTCCTCGCCGGTATAGCCGGTGCGCGCGATCATCAGGTCGCCCAGGCGGGCGGCGCTGAACGGCGCGGGCAGTCCACGCGCCGTGTTGATCTCGAGGATGACCCGCGCGGCGCGCTCGATGGCCTTCGGTCCCTGTATCGCGATCATCGCCAGATCACGACGGCTCTCCAGCGTCACGTTCGCGCCCAGCGACGCGATCTGTCTGCGCATCCACGCGACGTCCTTGTCGGCGGTGCCGGCATTGACGACGATCCGGTACTCGCCGTCGGAGATGCGGTAGACGATAAGGTCGTCGATGACGCCGCCGTTTTCGTTGAGCATGCACGAGTACAGCGCCTTGCCGGGCGACTGCAGGCGCGCGACATCATTGGCAAGCAATCGACGCAGGTAGTCCCTGGCATCCGCGCCCGACAGGTCGAGCGCGAGCATGTGAGAGACGTCGAACATGCCTGCGTCCGTCCGCACCGCATGATGTTCCTCGATCTGCGACCCGTAGTTGACCGGCATGTCCCATCCGGCGAAATCGACCATGCGGGCGCCAGCGGCGACATGACAGTCGTGGAGAGGGGTGTGCTTGGATGGCGGGGTGTTCATGGACGCTCTCCGGCGAAAAGGTGATGGCTGTGGACCCTCCCTGCCGGCATCGACAGGTCGTATCCCCATCTGTCCCTTGTACCTGAGAGATTCCGGCGACGCCAGTGGCGATCGGACCCGGGTGCCCCTTCGGTGGATGCCCGGCCCAAGCGGGGCCGGCATCTCTCTCCAGAATCTTGTTCCGGGCGCGGTCCGTTTGCCTGAGCGGTTCCGGGGAGGTTGCGCCTTCGGCGACTCGCTGGGAGTGCTCTCCCGCGCCTGGAGCGCACGATAACATCGGCCGTCCACGGAGGCAATCGTCGATGCGGTGTGTCGTGTGCGTTTGCTATGATCGCTTCCATGAAAGCATCCAGGAGTGTCTTCAAGCTCATGCGCGGCCTGCGTCATCATGTGCGCGAGTGGGGCTCGCCGGGTTCGCCACGACTGTTCTTGCTGCATGGCTGGGGTGACATGTCGATCAGTTTTCAGTTCGTGGTCGATGCGCTGCAGCGCGACTGGCACGTGATCGCGCCGGACTGGCGCGGTTTCGGTCTGTCCGAACGCAGGGGCGATGCGTACTGGTTTCCCGATTACGTCGGTGATCTGGATGCGCTGTTGAACGAATACTCGCCGCACGAACCCGCAACTCTGATAGGGCACAGCATGGGTGGAAACGTCGCCTGCCTTTACGCGGGCACCCGGCCGGCGCGTGTATCAAAGGTGGTGGGCATGGATGCTTTCGGGCTGCCCGATCGATCCAGCGAGCAGGCGCCGGGCCGTCTGGAGAAATGGCTGGGGCAGCTCTGTGCGCCACATGGGTTTCGATCCTACCCGGACGAGGAGGCGTTCGCGCGCAGGATGATGCGGGACAACCCGCGACTCGATGCAGCGCGCGCGCGCTTCCTCGCGGCGCACATGACCGAAGCCGATGGCGAGGGTGGGCTGCGGGTGGCAATCGATGCGGCGCACCGCAACGTCAATCCGGTTCTGTATCGGCGGGCCGAGGCCGAAAGTTGCTGGCGTCGGGTCAGCGCGCCGGTGTTGTGGCTGGTGCAGGCCGATCCTGCCTGGCGCCGGTCCACGGGCATCGGCGATGACGTTTATCGGGCAGGCGCGGCCTGTTTCCGGCGTTTCAGTGAAGTGACAGTCCCGGATAGCGGTCATAATATGCATCACGATCAACCGGCGTTCGTCGCGGCCGAGATCGAGAATTTTGCAAGCCACTGATGTTCGGCACGCAGACCGCCCGCATCCGTCGTACCGAATCAAATGAACGCAGACCTGCATTGTCACTCTACCGTGTCCGACGGCTGGCTTTCGCCGGGCGAAGTGGTCGCGCGCGCCGCGGCCAACGGCGTGACCTTGCTCGCGCTGACCGATCATGACGAACTGGGGGGCGTGGACGAGGCCATCGCTGCTGCCAAGAGGCTGCGACTGAGGTTCGTGGCGGGCGTCGAGATCTCGGTGTCCTGCTTCGGCGAGACGATCCATGTGGTCGGACTGGGCGTCGATCACCACGACAGCGAACTGGTCGAAGGACTGGCCGGCATCCGGCGAGGCCGCGCCGCGCGCGCACGACGTATCGGTGAGGCCCTCGCTGCGGTTGGTATCCGCGACGCGCTGGAGGGGGCGCGCGGCTTTGCCGGCAATCCGGATCTGGTCGGTCGCGCGCACTTCGCCCGTCATCTGGTGCACATCGGTCTGATGCCGGATGTGAACACGGTTTTTCGCTACTATCTCGCCAAGGGCAAACCCGGGTACATCGAGCACGAATGGGCATCCATGGATGACGCACTGCGCTGGATTCGCGGGGCAGGCGGGATTGCGGTGCTCGCCCATCCGGCGCGTTATCGCCTGTCCGAGCAACAAATGGGTACGATGCTCGACCGCTTCGTCGCCGGTGGCGGGGAGGGGATCGAAGTCGTCTCGGGCGCCCATACGCATGACGAGATGCTGAAGTTCGCGTCGGTCGCGCGCAGGCGGGGGTTGCTCGCGTCCCGAGCGTCGGATTTCCATGGCGCGGACGAGAGCCCGGTCGATCTCGGACGATGCTCGCCGCTTCCGCCGGACCTGGTGCCGGTGTGGACGCGCCTGTGTTGAATCGACGCCCACGTCCTTCCTACTGACCAAGATTACGGCAAGAGAGCAATGTCACAGTTTTTCTCGCTGCACCCCGAGCAACCACAGCCACGTCTGATTCGCCAGGCCGCACAGATCATGCGATCGGGCGGGCTGGTGGTCTTTCCGACCGACTCGGCCTACGCGCTCGGCGGCCATATGGGCGATGCCGCACTGCTGCAACGCATCCGGCGCATTCGCGACGTCGATGACCGGCACCATTTCACGCTGATGTGTCGCGACCTGTCCGAGATCGGCACCTATGCCCGGGTCGATAACAGCCAGTACCGTCTGCTCAAGGCGACCACGCCGGGGACCTACACCTTCATCCTTGAAGGTACCAAGGAACTGCCGCGTCGGGTCATGCACCCCAAGCGCAAGACCATCGGCCTGCGCGTGCCGGACCACCCGGTCGTGTCGGCGCTGCTGGCCGAACTGGGGGAGCCCATCCTGACCTCCACGCTGTTGTTGCCCGGCGATGACCTTCCGCTGACCGACCCGGACGAAATTGGGGAGCGCATCGGAAAACAGATCGATCTGATCATCGAGGCCGGATTCTGCGGTCCCGAGGCCACGACCGTGATCGATTTGACTTCGGGCACGCCGGTGCTGGTCAGGGCTGGGCGGGGCGATCTCAAGGTCTTCGGCCTGGATTGAGCGTCGGGACATTGCACAATATTGTCGGTCTGGGAAGGAACGAGTCGCCCGCCTCTGCTAGAATCGCGCGTTTCACGCGGTCTTCCGCGTCAGGCAAATGGAAACACTGATCCCGACGATTGCCATCTGGGCACTACCGGTCCTGCTCGCGATTACGCTGCACGAGGCTGCTCACGGCTACGTCGCGCGCCACTTTGGGGATCCAACTGCCGATCTGGCCGGCCGGATCACACTGAATCCGTTCAAGCACATCGACCCGGTCGGTACGATTCTGGTGCCCATCGGGATACTTGCGGCGAGCACGATGATGGGCGGCGGTGGGATCCTGTTTGGCTGGGCCAAGCCGGTTCCGGTCAATTTCGGACGTCTGCGCAATCCCAAGGGGGACATGCTGTGGGTGGCCGCGGCTGGCCCGTTCATGAATCTGGTGATGGCGATCGGCTGGGCCTTGCTACTCAAATTCGCGGTCGCGACCCCCGGCGCTAGTTATTCCGATGCCTTGTCTCACATGGCGATCGCGGGCATTACGATCAATGCTGTGCTGATGTTCCTCAACCTGCTGCCGATTCCGCCGCTCGACGGTGGACGGATCGCAGTGAGTCTGCTGCCGGGACGGTTGGCCTGGCAATTCGCACGTATTGAGCCCTACGGCTTCCCCATTCTCCTGATTCTGCTATTTACCGGCGTACTGGGATCAATCCTCTGGCCGCTGATCAGTGGTTTTCGCGCCGTCCTGACAACCCTTTTCGTGATCTAGATTCAAGACTATGTACGCAGAACGCGTTCTCTCCGGCATGCGCCCGACCGGGCGTCTCCATCTCGGCCACTATCACGGCGTGCTCAAGAACTGGGTCAAACTGCAGGAGGAATACCCCTGCCTGTTCTTTGTCGCAGACTGGCATGCGCTGACGACCAATTACGATGCACCCCAGATCATCGAGGAGAGTGTGTGGGACATGCTGATCGACTGGCTGGCCGCCGGCGTCGACCCCAGTCAGGCCACGCTGTTCATTCAATCGCGTGTTCCGGAACATGCCGAACTGCATCTGCTGTTGTCGATGATGTGTCCGCTGGGCTGGCTCGAGCGGGTGCCGACCTACAAGGACCAGCAGGAGAAACTGTCGAGCAAGGACTTATCCACTTACGGCTTCCTGGGCTATCCGCTGCTGCAGTCGGCCGACATCCTGATCTACCGTGCCGACAAGGTGCCGGTGGGCGAGGATCAGGTGCCGCACGTGGAGATCACCCGCGAGGTTGCGCGTCGCTTCAATCACCTCTATGGCCGCGAACCGGGTTTCGAGGACAAGGCCAAGGAGGCGGTCAAGAAGCTCGGCTCGAAGCGGGCGCGGCTTTACTACCACTTGCGCACGCGCTTCCAGCAGGAGGGTGAGGATCAGGCGCTGGAGCAGGCGCATGCGCTGCTAGAGGAGGCCCAGAATCTGAGCATGGGTGATCGGGAACGGCTGTACGGCTATCTCGAGGGCAGCAGCAAGATGATCCTGGTCGAACCGGATGCGCTGCTCACCGAGGCGGCACGTATGCCGGGTCTGGACGGTCAGAAGATGTCGAAGAGCTACGGGAACACGATCTTCCTGCGCGAGGAGCCCGATTCGGTCACGAAGAAGATCAGGACCATGCAGACCGATCCGGCGCGCGTGCGCAGAACCGATCCCGGTGATCCTGGCAAGTGTCCGGTATGGCAGTTTCACGAGATCTACTCGGACGACGGCACCCGCGACTGGGTTCAGCAGGGTTGTCGGAGTGCCGCGATCGGCTGCCTGGATTGCAAGCAACCGGTCATCGACGCGGTGCTGACGGAGCAGGCGGCGATGCGCGAGCGTGCGCAACCCTATGTCGACGATCCGTCGCTGGTGCGCAACATCATCGCGGACGGATGTGAGCGGGCGCGAAAACTGGCGCAGGAGACCATGCGTGATGTGCGTGAATCCATGGGGCTGTCGTACTCCTGATGGACGGCGGCTCATGCTGGTCGAGCCTCGTCTGCCCGTGCTGAGTTCGCCATGAATCGACCGCTGGACCTCGTTCCGATCGAGAGCGTCGAACAGATTGCGGCGGTGGTGCGCCTGTACGGCGAGCCGCTGCTCGAGCTTCCCAAGGATCTTTACATTCCGCCGGATGCGCTGGAGGTCATTCTCGACGCGTTCGAGGGGCCGCTGGATCTGTTGCTGTATCTGATCCGGAAATCGAACCTGGACATCCTCGACATTCCGATGGCGCCGCTGACGGCACAGTATCTTGTCTATGTCGAGGCGATGCGCAGACACAATCTGGAACTCGCCGCTGACTATCTGTTGATGGCCGCGATGCTGCTCGAGATCAAGTCGCGGATGCTGCTGCCGCGACCGTCTCGCGACACCGCGGACGACGAGAATGATCCGCGCGCAGAACTGGTGCGACGGCTGCTGGAATACGAGCAGATGAAGATGGCGTCGATTCGGCTGGACATGGTGTCCAGAGTCGGGCGCGACTTCGAACGGGTGGGTGTGTTCGTCGCTGAAAAGCTGGTCGAGCGACACCCCGAGGTCAGTCTTCACGACCTTCAGCTGGCGTGGCTGAATGTGATCAGGAAGGTGCGCCTGACCCGGCATCACACCGTCAAACGTGATGAACTGTCGGTGCGGGAGCACATGAGCACCATTCTCCGGCGGCTGTCCGGTGGTGCTTTCATCGTGTTCGACAGCCTGTTCGAGCCCCGACTCGGTGCGCCTAGCCTGGTGGTGTGTTTCCTGGCCGTGCTCGAACTGGTCAAGGAACGGCTCGTCGATTTGTCGCAGAACGAGCCGTTCTCGCCGATTTACGTCAGACTAGCGGATGCGCCCGGACACGCCTGAAGGCTGCAAGCGCATCATCGAGGCGGCGCTGCTGGCCGCCGGTGCGCCGCTGTCGGTGACGCAGTTGCGCAGATTGTTCGACCCGGATCCGGGTGGGGATCTGGTGCGCCGGTTGCTTGACGAACTCAGGCAGGACTGGGAGAGCCGCGGGGTGGAACTGGTGCAGCTCGCTTCGGGCTGGCGGTTTCAGACCCGGCCGGAGTGCCAGCCGTACCTGGACCGATTGAAGGAAGAACGGGCGCCACGCTATTCCCGTGCGGTGCTTGAAACCCTGGCGATCATCGCCTACCGTCAGCCGGTGACGCGTGGAGACATCGAGGACATTCGCGGCGTGGCAGTGTCGCCCAACGTGATCAAGGCACTCGAATCGCGTGGCTGGATCGATGTCGTGGGTCATCGCGACACGCCCGGAAGGCCGGCGCTGTTTGCGACGACCCGTCAGTTCCTCGATGACCTCGGTCTGCGCACGCTGACAGAATTGCCGGCTTTGACCGAAATTGAAAGGATCATGGATCTTGTCGAAAGCAAAGAAATCTCGCAGCCCCTTGCGTCCCCCGACGCGCAAAGCGACTGAGCCGTCGGAATCGGGACGGCATCGCCGACCGCCGGCGGAGACCGATGCGCGGATTGCGGCGCGTTCTGCGGATGATGCGGGTCAAGCCCGCCGGCCGGTCCCACGTGGTGGTCGGTCCTCACGCCATGAACCGGCGGTCGAGCCGGAACGACTGCAGAAGGTACTGGCGCAAATGGGCATCGGATCGCGTCGCGAGGTGGAGGAATGGATCACCGCTGGCAAGGTCCTGGTCAATGATCAGACTGCAACGCTCGGGCAGAAGATCGGGCCGGGTGATCGGGTCAAGTACAACGGAAAGCTGATTCCGCTGAAGTTCCAGACCCGCACGCCCCGCCTGCTGATCTATCACAAGCCGGAGGGAGAGATCGTGTCACGCGAGGATCCCGACGGGCGACCGACGGTGTTCGAACGCCTGCCGATCGTGCGCAAGGGACGCTGGATCGCGGTCGGTCGACTCGATTTCAACACTTCCGGTCTGTTGCTGTTCACCAACGACGGGACACTGGCCAACCAGTTGATGCATCCGCGTTACGAACTCGAGCGTGAATACGCGGTAAGGCTGCTGGGTCAATTGACCGATGAGCAGATCGAGTCACTGACCAGCGGCATCGAACTCGAGGACGGACCCGCACGATTCATCAGTCTCAGCGATGCCGGCGGCGAGGGCATCAATCATTGGTATCGCGTGAGCCTGATGGAGGGCCGAAATCGGGAGGTCCGGCGGATGTTCGAGGCCGTGGGATTGACGGTGAGCCGCCTGATGCGTGTGCGTTACGGGCCGGTTACCCTGCCGTCCCGGCTCAAGCGCGGGATGTGGATGGAACTGCCTGAGGAGGAGGTGTGTGCGATCGCCGGATTGCCTCGGCCCCGACAGCAGGCAGGCACGGGCGATGCCAGGAAGCGTCAGACGCGCGTTCACCGGACGGTTCCACGGACGGTTCCGGCTGGAAAGGAGCGTTGACGGGTCGGGAGCATCGCGTCGGTCCCGGTGGGTGCGTTCCCAGTCCGGTAGGCCGGCCCGCCCCGGTGGGTGCGCCCGCTTTACGGCGGGTCGTTTGCGTTCAGACGCAAAATTGCCTGCGGCGCACTTCAGGGTTATAATCGAAAAGCTTTGATGGGGCACTTAGGTGCTCGCATCATTTTTTCCGGTTGGGATCAACAGGGATGGGCGTTTCGCCCTTTTTTTATTTGTGGGTCTGGAATGGACGTCGAACGACTGATCGAACAGGTTGCCGCCGGCCTCGGGTACGAACTGGTCGATATCGAGCTGTCGCCGAAGGGGCGCTTGATCCGCGTATTCATCGATATCGAGCGGGGGATCAACGTGGACGATTGTGCCGCGGTGAGCAATCAGTTGTCGCGGGTCTTCGAGGTCGAGAACGTGGATTACGACCGTCTCGAGGTATCGTCGCCGGGGCTGGATCGGCCCCTGAAGAAAGCCGCCGATTTCGAACGCTTCGCAGGGTCCGAAATTCAGTTGCGACTCAGCATGCCCATGGGCAACCAACGTAACTTCGTCGGGGTGCTGAGTGGATTGGTCGATGGCAAGGTTTTGTTGCGTACAGATAAGGGCGAACTGTCGTTCGCATTCGAAGAAATCGAAAAAGCACGCCTGGTTCCCAGGTTTTGAGCACTTGGATGTGGAGGTTTTGATAGATGAGCCGCGAAATACTGCTGCTTGTGGATGCGCTGGCGCGCGAGAAGAACGTCGATAAGGACGTCGTTTTTGCCGCGCTCGAATCAGCACTGGCGTCCGCAACCAAGAAGCGCATTCACGACGACGCGGACGTGCGGGTCACGATCGATCGAGAGACCGGCGATTACGAGTCGGCGCGACGCTGGCTGGTGATGTCGGACGAGGACGTCGTGAACGATGAAGCCGAGATGGGCATCATCGATGCGCGCGACGTGGTGCCCGACATCCAGATCGGTGAATACATCGAGGAGCCCCTCGAGCCGATCGACTTCGGCCGGGTGGGTGCACAGGCGGCCAAGCAGGTGATTCTGCAGCGCATTCGCGACGCGGAGCGGGAGCAGGTCCTCAACGATTTCCTGGAACGCAACGAGCACCTCGTGTCAGGTTCGATCAAGCGGATGGAGCGCGGCAATGCGATCATCGAGGTCGGCCGACTGGAGGCGGTCATCCCGCGCGATCAGATGATCCCACGGGAGAACCTTCGGGTCGGTGACCGGGTCAGGGCTTTTCTGCTTCGTATCGACCGCAGTGCGCGTGGTCCTCAGTTGATCCTGTCGCGCACGTCTGCGGACTTTCTCGGCAAGTTGTTCGAACTGGAAGTACCCGAGATCGAGGAGGGTCTGCTCGAGGTCAAGGCCTGCGCCAGGGATCCGGGCCTGCGCGCCAAGATCGCGGTGCAGTCTCACGATCAGCGCATCGATCCGATCGGCACGTGCGTCGGCCTGCGTGGCTCCAGGGTGACGGCGGTGCGCAACGAGATTGCCGGCGAGCAGATCGACATCATCGTCTGGTCGGCCGATCCGGCACAGTTCGTGATCGCGGCCCTGCAGCCGGCCGAAGTGGTGTCCATCGTCGTCGATGAAGAAAACCACAGCATGGATGTCGTGGTCGACGAGAACAATCTGGCGATCGCGATCGGTCGGAGCGGGCAGAACGTCAAGCTGGCGTCCGAACTCACCGGCTGGACTATCAATCTGATGAGCGAGGAAGAGTCTGCCCAGAAGACGGACGCCGAGCGTCATGAGTTGCGCGAGCTCTTCATGACCAAGCTCGACGTGGACGAGGAATTGGCGGATATCCTGATCGACGAGGGTTTCACGTCGCTCGAGGAGATTGCCTATGTCCCGCTCGCCGAGATGCTGGAGATCGAAGCCTTCGACGAAGAGACGGTCAACGAGCTCAGGGACCGGTCGCGCAACGTCTTGCTGACCGAGGCCATCGTCACCGAGGAACAGCTCGAGAAGGTCACCGACGAGCTTCTGAACCTCGAAGGTATGGACAAGACACTGGCCGCCACGCTGGCACAGAACGCCATTCGCACGCGCGATGATCTGGCTGACCTGGCGGTTGACGAACTGGTCGAGATCACCGGAATCGATGCCGAGCGTGCGGCTGCGCTGATATCGGTTGCGCGTGCGCACTGGTTCGAAGAATGAAGGGAGGGAATCAATGGATGAGATGAGCGTTACTCAGTTCGCCGGCGAATTGAAGATGCCGGCAACGGTGCTGCTCGAGCAGCTCCAACGCGCGGGTGTGCTCAAGACCGGTGCCGAGGACTTGCTGACAGAACAGGACAAGGCGAGACTGCTCGAGTACCTGCGTCGCTCTCATGGAGAGACCCGGCCCAAGGGCAAGATCACGCTTACAAGGCGTGAGACATCGGAGATCCGTGCGACCGATTCGACTGGACGCGCCCGTACGGTGCAGGTCGAGGTGCGCAAGAAGCGGGTCTTCGTCAAGCGCGACGAACTGATCGCCGAGGCAAGCGCGGCAGAAGTGCCGTCCGACGTGGATGAAGCGCCTGCGCCGGTCGTGGAGGCACCCGAGTCTGCGGTGATGGAGTCGGCGCATATAGAGCCGGTCACGGCGGAGGCGCTTGCGCCGGTGCCCGAGGCGACGCCCCCTGCATCCGAACCGGTGGTCGCTCGGGAGCCGGTGGTCGAAGCGGTCGAACCGTCCAAGTCCGAACCCGAACAGCCCGAACCGATCGCCACGGAAGCGGCCAAGCCGGAAGCCGAACAGCCCGAACCGATCGCCGCGGAAGCGGCCAAGCCGGAAGCCGAACAGCCCGAACCGATCACCGTGGAAGGGGCCAAGCCGGAAGCCGAACAGGCACAAGCGACCGATGTTGCGCCGGCTGTGACCACCAAACGGCGTGTGCGTGGCGTGGCACCATCGATTCTCTCCGATGAGGAAATCGCAGCCCGCAACCGCGAGGATATGCGGCATCGGGAATTGCGGGCGCGTCAGGAGGCCGATCTGAAGGCCCGGCAGGAACGCGAGGCAGCGGCAATTGCCGCACGCGCGGCCGCCGAGCAGCGTAAAGTCGAGGAAGCGGCGCGTGCGAGCCAGCCAACCGAAGTCGAAGCGGTCAAGCCGGCGGTCAAGGGGCCGACGGGGACGCTGCATCGACCGGCTCGCACCGACGACAAGGGGCCCGCAAAGGACGCCAAACGTGGCGCACGCGCAGTCGTGACCGAGGATGTCTCCAAGCGGCGCGGACTCAAGACGCGCGGAGAGGTCGGGGGTGCGGCGGCATCGTGGCGCGGTGCGCGAGGAGGCGGCCGCGGCGGTCGCGGCAGTCAGCGCGACCAGAAGAGCTTCCAGACACCGGTCGAGCCGATCACGCGCGACGTACACGTGCCCGAGACGGTCACGGTGGCCGATCTCGCGCACAAGATGTCGGTCAAGGCTGCCGAGGTCATCAAGGTCCTGATGAAGATGGGATCGATGGTCACGATCAACCAGGTGCTGGACCAGGAAACCGCGATGATCGTGGTCGAGGAGATGGGCCACAAGGCCTTTGCGGCCAAGCTGGACGATCCGGACGCCTTCCTCGACAGCCCGGAAGCGCATCACGATGCGACCCTCGTGCCGCGTCCTCCGGTCGTCACGGTGATGGGTCACGTCGATCACGGCAAGACCTCGTTGCTGGACTACATCCGGACCGCCAAGGTTGCAGCCGGTGAAGCAGGCGGAATCACGCAGCACATCGGCGCTTATCATGTCGAGACGCCCCGCGGCATGGTGACCTTCCTGGATACGCCGGGTCACGCAGCCTTCACGGCAATGCGTGCCCGTGGCGCCAAGGCCACCGACATCGTGATCCTCGTGGTCGCTGCGGACGACGGGGTCATGCCGCAGACGCGCGAGGCGATTCACCATGCCAAAGCGGCGAACGTGCCGCTGGTGGTCGCGGTGAACAAGATCGACAAGCCCGAGGCCAACCCCGAACGCGTCAAGCAGGAACTCGTTTCCGAAGGCGTGCTGCCGGAAGAGTATGGCGGCGAAGTGATGTTCACCCATGTGTCCGCCAAGACTGGTCAGGGCATCGATGACCTGCTCGAGGCGATCCTGTTGCAGGCCGAAGTGCTCGAACTGACCGCTCCGGTGGATACACCCGCCAAGGGTCTGATCATCGAGGCCCGACTCGACAAGGGCCGGGGTCCGGTCGCGTCACTGCTGGTGCAGTCCGGCACCTTGCGCAAGGGCGACAATGTGCTGGTCGGTGCCACGTTCGGCCGTGTCCGCGCGATGCTGGACGAGAACGGCAAGACGATCGACGAGGCGGGTCCATCGATCCCGGTCGAGATCCTCGGGCTGTCCGATGTGCCCGCTGCCGGAGACGAGGCAATCGCGCTTGCCGATGAGAAGAAGGCACGCGAGATCGCATTGTTCCGCCAGGGCAAGTACCGCGACGTGAAACTTGCCAAGCAGCAGGCCGCCAAACTCGAGAACATCTTCGATCAGATGGGCGAAGCCGAGATCAAGGCACTGCCATTGATCGTCAAGGCGGACGTGCAGGGATCGCAGGAAGCCTTGGTCCAGTCGCTGAACAAGTTGTCCACCGACGAGGTGCGCGTCAACGTCATTCACGGTGCAGTCGGCGGCATCACCGAGTCCGACGTCAACCTCGCCCAGGCTTCGGGCGCGGTCATCATCGGCTTCAACACCCGGGCCGATGCCGGCGCGCGCAAGCTCGCCGAGACTTTCGGTGTCGATATCCGTTACTACAACATCATCTACGATGCGGTGGACGAGGTTAAGGCCGCGTTGTCCGGCATGCTGTCGCCGGAGAAGCGCGAGAACATCATCGGCCTCGTGGAGGTTCGCCAGGTGTTCCGCGTGCCGAAAATCGGCGCGGTCGCGGGTTGCTACGTGAAGGAAGGCCTGATCAAACGCGGATCGCTGGTGCGCGTGCTGCGGAACAACCTGGTCATCCATGGTGGCGTGCTGGATTCGCTCAAGCGCTTCAAGGACGATGTGAAGGAGGTTCGGGCAGGATTCGAGTGCGGTCTTTCGATTCGCAATTACAACGACATCGTCGAGGGTGACCAGCTCGAAGTCTACGAGATTCAGGAAATCGCGCGGACGCTCTGATGCCAAAGGAATATTCCCGCAGTCAGCGTGTCGTTGAACAGATTCGCCGCGAGTTGGCGGAACTGATCCGGACAGAGGTGAAGGATCCCCGGGTGGGATTCATCACTCTGACCGATGTCGAGATCACGCCGGATTATGCGCATGCGAAGGTCTATTTCACGTCCATGCAGGGGTCGGATGGCGTGGACGAGATTCTGGTCGGGCTGCGTCGCGCGAGCGGTTTTCTGCGTCGCGAACTCGGTCGGCGCGTCCGGATTCACACCACGCCCGAACTGCATTTCCATTACGACAAGTCGGTCGAGGAAGGCAGTCGGCTGTCGCGGCTGATCGACGAGGTCGTTCGCGAGGACGAGTCACGGGCGCACGAGCGCGACGACAACTGACATGCAGCGGAGGATTCAGCGTCGCCAGGTCGATGGAGTCCTGTTGCTCGACAAGCCCGCGGGCATGACGTCGAACACTGCGCTGCAAAGGTGCCGACGAATGCTCAATGCCGCCAAGGCGGGGCACACCGGAACGCTCGATCCGATGGCGACCGGGCTTTTGCCATTGACCTTTGGCGAGGCCACCAAGTTCTCGCAGATGCTGCTCGATGCCGACAAGACCTACGAGGCGACGCTGGTGTTCGGCGTGGAAACCGATACCGGCGATGCCGACGGTAAGAGCATCGCCGTCGCCGAGGGGGTTGTCGAAGGCGATTCGCTCGGGCGGGTATTGACGGGGTTCGTCGGCGAGATCGAGCAGATTCCACCGATGTACTCGGCGCTCAAGCGCGATGGCAAGCCGCTGTACGAATACGCCAGGGCCGGGATCGAGGTCGAACGAACCCCGAGACGCGTGCGCATTCACAGCCTCGAACTCCTCCAGTTCGGTGGGGCGACCTGCGTGATCCGGGTCGCCTGCAGCAAGGGAACATATATCCGGACCCTGGCCATGGACATCGGCGCGGCGCTGGGCTGTGGCGCGCATCTGTCGGCCTTGCGCCGTACGCGCATCGGGCCGTTCCGGATCGGGCAGGCGGTGTCGATGACCGATCTCGATGCGGCGTCGCTGGATGAGCGCGATGCGATGCTCGCACCTGTGGATGCGCTGGTGCGGCATCTGCCGCAGTTCGCGCTCGATGCGGAGCAGACCCGGGCCATCCTGTACGGCCAGTCGCTGAAGAACGTCAGCGGTTCGGCCGGACTGGTCCGTCTTTACGGTGACACGCGCTTTCTCGGGCTAGGGGAGTTTCGTCCGGATGGGGAGTTGTCGCCAAAACGTCTCGTCGCTTCTGCGGCCTGCAGCTAATTGGGCCGAAGTGATTGAGTTTTATGCTGTGCGTTGGATATAATTACGCGCTTCAAATCAGAAGATTCACACGAGTAAATAACCACATGGCTCTCGATACCGCACAAAAGTCGCAGATCGTTCAGGACTTTCAGCGCTCCCAGGGTGACACCGGATCTCCGGAAGTTCAGGTCGCGCTGCTCACCGCCCGCATCAACGGCCTGACAGGCCATTTCAAGGCCAATGCGAAGGATCACCATTCGCGTCGCGGGCTGTTGAAGATGGTCAGCCAGCGTCGCAAGTTGCTCGACTATCTGAAGGGAAAGAACGCCGATAGCTACCGAAACCTGATCGAGCGCCTGGGCCTGCGCAAGTAAGCTGTCGGTTTCATCGACACTGATGTCGAACCCCGCAGCGCCAAGCAAGGCTCCCTGAGCGACTACAAGCCGGTAGGGCCCGTCCATGGGTCCCGCCGGCTTTATTCTTTGCGCTGACGGCTCCGTACCATCGTGCAGTTGTATTTCGCTGCCTAAACCTAAAGGAATTCATCTTGCCTCATTCAATCAAGAAAACGTTTGCATACGGCGCCCATACCGTGACCCTGGAAACCGGCGAGATCGCCCGGCAGGCCGGCGGTGCCGTCATCGTGAACATGGACGACACCGTCGTGCTGGCCACCGTGGTTGCCGCAAAGAGCGCGAAGCCCGGGCAGGACTTCCTCCCGCTGACGGTCGATTACGTAGAGAAGTTCTATGCCGCTGGTCGTATCCCGGGAGGCTTCTTCAAGCGCGAGGGCAGGCCGACCGAGAAGGAGACGCTGACCTGCCGTCTGATCGACCGTCCGATCCGTCCGCTCTTTCCGGACGGTTTCTACAACGAGGTGCAGGTCGTCGTCACGGTGCTGTCGCTGAACCCGGAGATCGATTCCGACATCCCGGCGATGATCGGTGCGTCGGCTGCGCTGGCCATCTCCGGCGTGCCCTTCGATGGCCCGATCGGCGCATGCCGGGTCGGCTATCAGAACGGCGAGTACATACTGAATCCGACTGCCAGCCAACTGCTGACCAGCGAACTCAACCTCGTGGTGGCCGGAACGGCCTCCGCGGTCTTGATGGTCGAATCCGAAGCCAAGGAGTTGTCGGAAGAAGTCATGCTCGGGTCGGTCGTGTTCGGCCACCAGCACCTGCAAGCCGCGATCAATGCGATCAACGAACTGGTTGTTGCAGCCGGAAAGCCAGAATGGGACTGGCAGCCGCCGGCCCGGAACGAGGCTGTGATCGCGCGCATTCAGGAACTTGCCGGTTCCGATCTCGAGGCCGCGTTCAGCATCACGAGCAAGCAGGAACGCAGCCAGCGGATCAGCGAAATCCGCAGCAGAACCATCGCCGCGATCACCGACGCGAGTGAAGAACCCCCGTCCTCCAACGAACTCAAGGATATCTTTCACGAGCTCGAGGCCGGTATCGTTCGCAGCCGCATCCTGAACGGCGAACCGCGTATCGACGGGCGCGATACCCGCACGGTCCGACCGATCGACATCCGCGTCGGCCTGCTGCCTCGTACCCATGGATCGGCCCTGTTCACACGCGGCGAAACCCAGGCACTGGTCATCGCGACGCTCGGAACGGGTCGCGACGAACAGATCGTGGATGCGATCGGTGGTGAGTATCGCGAAAACTTCCTGCTACATTACAACTTCCCGCCGTTCTGCACCGGCGAGACCGGCCGGATGGGCGTGACCAAACGCCGCGAAGTCGGCCACGGACGCCTGGCCAAGCGTGCACTGGCCGCCGCGCTGCCCGATGGCGAGGATTTCAGCTACACCATTCGGGTCGTATCCGAGATCACCGAATCGAACGGCTCCAGTTCCATGGCCTCAGTGTGCGGCGGGTCGCTCGCGATGATGGATGCCGGCGTGCCGCTGAAAGCGCATGTAGCCGGTATTGCGATGGGCCTGATCCTTGACGGCAATCGCTTTGCGGTGCTGACCGATATCCTGGGTGACGAGGATCATCTCGGCGACATGGACTTCAAGGTTGCAGGGACCGAGAACGGTGTGACCGCTCTGCAGATGGACATCAAGATCCAGGGTATCACGAAGGAGATCATGCAGGTCGCGCTAGCGCAGGCCGGTGAAGGTCGACTGCACATCCTTCAGCAGATGAAGCAGGCGCTGGCATCTCATCGCGGCGAGGTTTCCGAGTTCGCGCCGCGCATGATCACGATGAAGATCAACCCGGAGAAGATCCGCGACGTGATCGGCAAGGGTGGCGCGGTGATCCGGGGTCTGCAGGATGAAACCGGCGCGATCATAGAGATCAACGACGACGGCAACATCACGATCTCCTGCGTCAGTTCGGAAGGCGCCCAGCTGGCCAAGACGCGCATCGAGGGCATCACGGCGGAAGCCGAGGTTGGCAAGGTCTATGAGGGCACGGTCGTGCGTCTGCTCGACTTCGGCGCGATCGTGAATATTCTCCCCGGCAAGGACGGTCTGCTGCACATCTCCCAGATTGCGAACGAGCGGGTCAACGCCGTAAGCGATTATCTGAAAGAGGGTCAGGCCGTGAGGGTGAAGGTTCTCGAGACCGACGACCGTGGCAAGATCAAGCTCAGCATGAAGGCCTTGCTCGAGCAACAGGCTGCCGAGTAAAGCGCCGGCACGGGACGCCGCTTGGGCTGCAACGCCCACAGTCGCGTTCCGAGGCCAGTTTCATGATCAGCGACGCCCCGCACTGCGGGGCGTTTTCGTCAGGGCTGTTCGTCGTTGCGATGCCCGAAAAAAAACCCGCCGGATCAGGGCGGGTTTCACGCTAATGCTTTTGTATTATTCTTGATTGTTGCTGTTGTTGTACGCTCATGCATCGAATGAGTGGGGCGACATACCGGGATCGAACCGGTGACAACTGGAGCCACAATCCAGTGCTCTACCAACTGAGCTAATGCCGCCACTTTCAGGACCGCAGTGACTGCTCACTGCGAGCCAAAAACCTTTTCTCGAGCCTTTTTTGGCCTGCCCGACAGGAATCGAACCTGTAACCCCCGGCTTAGAAGGCCGGTGCTCTATCCAGTTGAGCTACGGGCAGAAAACCGTGGGCAAACGGGGCGAGCTGGTCGGGGTGGAGGGATTCGAACCCCCGACATCTTGCTCCCAAAGCAAGCGCGCTACCGGACTGCGCTACACCCCGAGAGCCGCGAATATTACACAGCAGTCGGGGCTGCGTCAAACATGATTTGGAATTTTTCAGACGACTGGCCTTGCCCCCGCGCTCGGCCCGACGGGGGATTCGAAAGTCTTGCTGACCCCAACGGATTCTGTTAAAAGTTCGCTTCGCGATCGATAACCGGAACCCGAGCATGTCCGAAGACACGCTGCAGAACAAGACCTTTTCACCGTATGTTCCCGCGGACGGCGAGGAATACATGAATGAAAAGCAGTTGAACCACTTCCGGGAGATTCTGGAGGCCGCACGCCGGGAGATGATGGCAGACATCGAACGCACGGTGCATGCGATGCAGGACGAGGCGACCGTGTTCGCCGACCCGAACGATCGCGCCAGCCAGGAGTCGGACATCGCCCTCGAGCTTCGCAATCGTGACCGTGAGAGAAAACTGATCAAGAAGATCAACGAGACGCTGGAGCGGATCAAAGCTGGCGAGTATGGGTACTGCGACAGCTGCGGCGTGGAGATCGGGCTCAAGCGGCTCGAGGCGCGTCCCACCGCCACCCTTTGCATCGACTGCAAGACGCTGGAGGAGATCCGCGAGCGCCAGATGGCCAAATAGGGTCGGGTAGCCCCTTCCGACCGACCATCATCTCTCGCATCGAAATCCAGTAAAGTCTCATTTGATACGGAGCGGTGTGAAATCGTGCCGTTCGGCCACATGCGGCGGTCGTGGCGCTTGGCCACAGTAAGGGGCGACCGGTGTGTTCTCGATGCTGTTGAACACCACGAATACATTGCTCCTGGGCTGCGGCGTGATGTTCGAATTGGATCCGTGCATGACGTTACAGTCAAAAAAGGTGACCGATCCGATTCCGCCGAGCGGGCTGATGATTCCGTTCTGCTCCACCATCCGGGCCAGATGCAGTTCATCGGGAACACCGATTTTCTGACGCCTCAGCGAGGTGACGAAGTTGTTCTCGGGGGTCTTGCCCTGACAGGCCAAGAACTGTTTGTGCGATCCGGGCACGATCATCAGTGGACCATTGTGCGGAGTGTTGGGAGTCAGGCTGATCGAGCAACTCAGCATGCGCATTGCCGGGACGCCGTCCTCCGCGTGCCAGGTTTCGAAATCCGAGTGCCAGTAGAACTCCTTGCCCGTGAAACCGGGTTTGTAGTTCACCCTCGACTGATGAATATAGACCTGGCCACCCAGTATCTGCGTTGCGATCGCAACGATCTTCGGGTGCCGGCACAGTTTCGCCAGCGGGCCGTTTCGTTTGTGGATGGCAAATAAGGAGCGGAGTGCGTTGCTGCCGGGCTCCAGAACCGATTCGACCTCCCGTCTGACCTCGGAACTGCTTCGCAAGCGATCCAGTTCCGCGATATGGGATGACAGTTCCTTTTCGTCGAACAGTTGCTCCAGGCTGAGATAGCCGTTCTGATCATAGGCGGCGAGTTGTACTGCACTCAACGGGCCGTCCGGCGGATGGCCATAGACGACCGGATCTCGCCGGGGTGTAAGGAAACCCTTTTCATCGAGACGGGTTGGATAGGGATCCTGAGCAGAAAAGTCCTCGTAGGCTGCGATATTCATTTTCAAACCATGGCAATGCTGAAGTGGATCCAGTCCTCCATTCAGGCGGACGGGGATAGGGCCTCACATGCGTCCAGGGGATAGGCGCCGGTTTCGTCATGTACCTCCAGTCCGCTCAACGGCGGATTGAAGACGCAGACCATCCGCATGGGCGACCCTTTGTTGGCACGCAGGACATGCCGGTCGTGGCGATCGAGCGCATACAGGGTCCCGGCGCGAATCGAATGAGTCAGACCCGTTCCGAGATCCTCGATTTCACCCTCGCCGTCGATGCAGTACACCGTCTCCAGATGGTTTCTGTATTCCATCTCGAGTGCGGCGCCGGCCTTGATCAGCGTGTCATGCACCGAATAGCCCATGCCATCGCCCTTGAGAATGAAACGGCGGCTGGTCCAGCCGGGGGTGTCGACCTCGGCCGAAGTGCCGAGCAGGTCGTTCAGGTGTTTTACGATCATTGCTGTCTTTCTCCTTTGGGTTGACGTCAAGCCGCGCTCAGCGCGTCACCCTTCATCACGGCCTTCAGGCCGGCTTCGATCGTGTCCAGCCCCTTAAGCAATTCCTCCTCGCTGATGGTCAGGCTGGGAAGCAGTTTAAGCACTTCATCGTTGATGCCGGCCGTCTCGATGATGAGCCCGCGCTCGAAGCAGGCCGCCGAGACCCGAGCGGCCAGCGCCTGGTCCTCGAACGCGACGCCGAGGATCAGACCGCGACCGCGCACTTCGGCCTTGACGCCAAGGTTCTTGACGATCCGTTTCAGGCGATCGATCGCGAGCCTTCCCTTGGACTGCACCGATTTCTCCAGCCAGCCATCCTTCCAGAAACCCAGCGCTGCCGTCGCCGTGACGAAAGCGGGGCAATGACCGCGAAACGTGCCGTTGTGCTCGCCAGGCGCCCACTGGTCGTGTTCGGGCTTGAACAGCACGAGTGCGAACGGAAGCCCGTAGCCCGACAGGGATTTCGACAACGTCACGATATCCGGTTCGATGCCGGCCGCCTCGAAACTGAAGAAGGCGCCGGTGCGCCCGCAACCGACCTGGATGTCGTCGACGATCAGCAGAATCTCGTGCTTGCGCGTGATCTCGCGCAGCCGCTGCAACCATTGCATGGAGGCGACATTGACCCCGCCTTCGGCCTGGACCGTCTCGACAATGACCGCCGCCGGCGTATCCAGTCCACTGCCGTCATCGATCAGCATCGCCTCGAGATAGTCGAGCGTGTCCGTGTCCCGGCCCATGTAACCGTCGAACGGGACCGACATCGTGTGATTGAGCGGAACGCCCGCACCGGCCCGCTTGAAGCCGTTGCCCGTCACCGACAGCGAGCCGAGGGTCATGCCGTGGAATGCATTGGTGAAACTCACCACGCGCTCGCGGCCGGTCACCTTGCGTGCCAGTTTCAGCGCGGCCTCGACCGCATTCGTGCCGGTCGGCCCGGGAAACTGGAACTTGTAGTTCAGTCCCCGAGGCGCCAGGATGGTGCGCTGGAATTCCTCGATGAAGCGCTCTTTGGCGACACTGTACATGTCGAGCGTGTGCGTGATGCCGTCGCGCGCGATGTAGTCGATCAAGGCCTCCTTCAACCGGTCCGGATTGTGCCCGTAGTTGAGCACACCCGCGCCGGCGAAAAAGTCGAGGTATTTCCGGCCTTCGGTGGTCGTCATCCAGGCGCCCTTCGCGGTGTCGAAAAGGGCCGGAAAGTTTCGGCAGTAACCGCGGACTTCGGATTCGTACTGTTCGAAGATGTTCATGTCGTGGTCTCCCTCAGTGGATCAATGGTCTATCGAAGTTCAGGCATCGCCCGTGCGCGTCGGGGGTGGAAGCGGGCCG
This sequence comes from Denitraticella aggregata, assembly GCF_048158365.1. NCBI lineage: Bacteria > Pseudomonadati > Pseudomonadota > Betaproteobacteria > Rhodocyclales > Zoogloeaceae > Denitraticella > Denitraticella aggregata. The sequence goes on from NZ_JBLLNL010000002.1 coordinate 309,433, forward strand.
ATGCGAAACAGCTGTTCCGCCGGATGGGGATCCGGGAACATCGCCGTCGTGAAATGCTCGGATATATCGCAGTCGACGCCAAGGTGCCGGGCAAAACCAGTGAACAGGCGTCGGGATGGCTCATTGTCTTCGGCGACGGTCGCAGTCAACCAGCGGGCGTCGCGGTTGCCCGCGAGGTTCAGCCACTCGGACAGCATCCGCGTTCCGAGGCCCTGACCCTGCATGTTCGGGGCGAGGCCGATTTGCCACACGAAGGCGGTCTCGGGGTCGCGCGGCGGACGATATCCGATGACCGTGCCGACGATCCGGTCACCTCGCTCGGCAACCAGGCACGAATCACCGAAATCGTTCGCCAACAGCAGATAGAAATAGGCGGAATTCAGTTCGAGGGTACCGGCCGACTGCACCAGACGCCACAGATTTGCGCCGTCCTCGCGGTTTGCCGCTCTGAAGCTGATTTGATCGGGCTTGTTCATCGGGCTCCTGGAGACAAAACGGTCCGGCGGTCCGTCGTGCTTCCTGGAACTCTCTGGGATCGATCCGTAAAATTATGCGCCAAACTAGTTTTGTACAAATTGAATAGCTTTTTACCTTAACATGTCTGGCCCATCACTTCAACTTGCCACCGCGCGCATGTTGATAGGACAATGCGCTGCGTCTGGCGTGATCGAAGCCGTTCGAGGTTGCGGCTGCCAGATCCTTGCCTGGAGTTGATCCATGATTTTCGTCACCGGGGGCGCCGGGTTCATCGGCGCGAATTTCGTTTTGGACTGGCTCGCGCGCGACGATGAACCGGTGGTCAATCTGGATGTGCTGACGTACGCGGGCAACCTCGAGAGCCTGGCTTCCCTGGGGGGCGACCCACGTCATATTTTTGTGCGTGGCGACATCTGTGATCGGACTGGTGTCGACGCGTTGCTCGCGCAGCACAGGCCGCGTGCCATCGTGCATTTCGCGGCCGAGAGTCACGTCGATCGTTCGATTCACGGCCCGGGGGCGTTCGTGCGCACGAACGTCGAGGGCACCTTCACACTGCTGGAGGCCACGCGTGCCTACTGGTCCCGGCTGTCGAACGAGGAGCGGCAATCCTTTCGCTTCCTGCATGTCAGCACGGACGAGGTCTATGGCTCCCTTGCGCCCGAGGATCCGCCGTTCGTGGAAACCCGGGCCTACGAACCCAACAGTCCCTACTCGGCAAGCAAGGCGGCCAGCGATCACCTGGTGCGGGCCTGGCATCACACCTACGGCCTGCCTGTGGTCACGACCAACTGCTCCAATAACTACGGTCCCTACCAGTTTCCGGAGAAGCTGATTCCACTGATGATCGTCAATGCCCTTGCCGGCCGGCCCCTGCCGATCTACGGTGACGGCCGAAACGTGCGAGACTGGCTCTATGTCGGCGACCATTGCGCGGCGATCAGGGAAGTGCTTGCACGCGGTCGGGTCGGCGAGACCTACAACGTGGGTGGCTGGAACGAGATGACCAATCTCGAAATCGTCCACACCTTGTGCGCGATGCTCGACGATCTGAGGCCGGATCCGGCGGGTAGCCGTGCCCGGCTCGTCACGCATGTGACCGACCGTCCCGGTCATGATCGCCGCTATGCGATCGACGCGCGCAAGATCGAACGGGAACTCGGCTGGCGACCCGCCGAGACCTTCGCGAGCGGCATCCGCAAGACCGTCGAGTGGTATCTGGGCCACTCCGAATGGGTCGCCAACGTGCAAAGTGGCGCGTACCGCGACTGGGTCGCCAAGCACTACGGCGACGCAGGCGGAGTGAGTCCGTGAAGATACTGCTGCTGGGTGCGAACGGACAGGTCGGCTGGGAACTGCAGCGCGCGCTGGCTCCGCTGGGAGAACTGGTCGCGCTCGGCCGTGAGCCTGCATCCGGCCTGTGCGGTGACCTGTCGCGACCGGGCGCTCTCCGAGCGACCCTCGATGCCGTGCGGCCCGATGTCGTCGTGAATGCTGCCGCCCACACCGCGGTGGATCGCGCCGAGGCCGAGTCCGATCTCGCTCAAACGATCAACGGCGATGCGCCGGGTATGATCGCCGGGTGGTGCGCCTACCGCGATGCGGTGCTGGTGCATTACTCGACCGACTACGTGTTCGACGGCAGCGGAGTGCGTGCGTGGCAGGAGGAAGACCCGACGGTGCCGCTGTCGGTCTACGGGAGAACCAAGCTTGCCGGCGAGCAGGGGATCCGTGCGTCCGGATGTCGTCATCTGCTGTTTCGTACGTCCTGGGTGTACTCGGCGCGCGGCGGCAACTTTGCGCGCACGATGCTGCGTCTGGCAGCCGATCGCGCGCGCCTTCAGGTGGTGTCGGACCAGATTGGCGCGCCCTCCGGGGCGGAACTGATCGCGGACGTCACCGCGCATGCGCTGCGCACGCTGGCGCTCGGTCACGCAGTGGGCGGTACCTACCATCTGGCGGCGGCGGGCGAGACGAGCTGGCACGATTATGCGCTGCTGGTGTTCGACATCGCGGCACGAAAGGGCCTGCGTCTTGCGGTACAGGAAGTCGTACCCGTGGCGACCAGCGCGTGGCCGACGCCGGCCCCCCGGCCGCTGAATTCCCGGCTGGACACGCGACGATTGCGCGACACGTTCGGCCTGACCCTGCCGGACTGGCGGGTCGGCGTCGAGCGCATGCTCGACGAGATCATCACGTCCGATGCGGGCGACCAACGAACCTGAGATTTCACGATCATGACAGTGCGCAAGGGCATCATCCTCGCCGGCGGTTCCGGCACACGGCTGCATCCGGCGACCCTCGCCGTCTCCAAGCAACTGCTGCCGGTCTACGACAAACCGATGATCTACTATCCGCTGTCTACGCTGATGCTGGCCGGCATCCGCGAGATTCTGATCATCTCGACGCCGGACGACACGCCGCGTTTTCGCCAATTACTCGGCGATGGTGGGCGCTGGGGTTTGTCGCTGAGTTATGCGGTCCAGCCCAGTCCGGACGGTCTCGCGCAGGCCTTCCTCATCGGCGAGTCGTTCGTCGGGGACGCGCCCTCGGCCCTGATCCTGGGGGACAACCTGTTCTACGGCCACGAATTCGCCGGTGATCTGAAGGCTGCCGGCATGCGTGCCGACGGTGCGACGGTGTTCGCGTACCCGGTCCATGATCCGGAGCGCTACGGCGTGGTCGAGTTCGACGCGCAGGGCAGGGCGGTCAGTCTGGAGGAGAAGCCCATGCAACCCAAGAGCCGCTATGCGGTGACCGGCCTCTATTTCTATGATCATCGGGTCGTCGACATCGCGAAGGGGCTCAGGCCGAGCCCGCGCGGAGAGCTCGAGATCACCGACGTCAATCGTCAGTACCTCGAATGGGGCGAGCTCGACGTGCAGGTCATGGGCCGCGGGCACGCGTGGCTCGATACCGGCACGCACGAGAGTCTGCTGGAGGCGAGCCTGTTCATCCAGACGATCGAGAAACGTCAGGGGCTGAAGATCGCCTGTCCGGAGGAGATCGCGTGGCGGACGGGATGGATAGACGCCGGGCAGGTGCAGGCTCTGGCCGAGCCTCTGATGAAGAACGGCTATGGCCGCTATCTGCTGCGGCTGCTGGACGAACGGGTCTTCTGATGAAGATCCACATGACCGCGATACCCGACGTCCTCGTGCTCGAGCCCAGGGTGTTCGGTGACGAGCGCGGCTTCTTTCTCGAGAGCTTCAACGCACGAGCCTTTCGCGAAGCGACCGGGCTCGATCTGGAGTTCGTGCAGGACAACCATTCCCGCTCGGCGCGCAATGTGCTGCGCGGCCTGCACTATCAGGTCCGGCAGGCGCAGGGCAAGCTGGTGCGCTGCGTGCAGGGCCGGGTGTTCGACGTCGCGGTGGATCTGCGACGCAGCTCGACCACGTTCGGACGCTGGGTCGGCCAGGAACTGTCGGAGCACAACAAGCTGGAACTGTGGGTTCCGCCCGGATTCGCGCATGGGTTCGTGGTGCTGAGCGAAACGGCGGATTTTCTGTACAAGACCACCGACTACTACGCACCCGAACATGAGCGCTGCATCGCCTGGAACGATGCCGAACTGGGTATCGAATGGCCGATCGACGGCGAACCGGCGCTGTCCGGCAAGGACCGTCTGGGCGCGCGGCTGAGCGACGCGGAGGTCTTCGACTGAGCTGCGCGCGAGCCGGCCCGTGGTAACGGGTCAGACCGATGCGGTGACGGCCGCCGCTTGCAAATCACGCGATCGCTGTTCAAAGTGAAGCCATGTCCAAGTCCAATGGCGATTCCCCGCAGCAACTGCCGGAAACATTGCTCGATGTCGTCGATTCACTGGTGCGCGAAGTCCGCCAGGGCGGCCATCTTCGCCCTGCACTGGACAGCTCGCTCGAGAAGGATCTGGGCCTGGACAGCCTCGCACGGGTCGAACTGCTGGCCAGGGTCGAGCAACGTTTCGGCGTCGGTCTCTCCGCGGAACTGATCGATACCGCGCAGACCCCGCGCGACCTGCTTCAGGCGCTGCAGCACGCCGCGCCTGCCGCTCACGCCGGGCCCGTCGATCTCGCACACGCCTCATCCCGCCTGCCGGGAGCAGTCGACGCTGGACAACCGCTCCAGGCCGCGACGCTGGTGGAGGTGCTGGAGTGGCATGTGTCTCGCCACGCCGGGCGCGAGCATGTCGTTTTCTATGCCGGTGACAGCGATGGCGAAACCGAAACGCTGACCTACGAGGCGTTGCACACGGCTGCCGCGCGGGTCGCGACCGGACTGGCCGCGCTCGGCGTGGAACCGGGCCAATGTGTTGCGATGATGCTTCCTTCCGGGCTGGATTTCTTCCGCTGCTTCTTCGGCATCCTGTATGCCGGCGCCGTTCCGGTGCCGATCTACCCTCCGGCGCGTCCGAGTCAGGTCGAGGCGCACCTGCGGCGACAGGCCGGCATTCTCGCCAACTGCGAAGCTCCGGTCCTGATCACCTTCGAACGCGTGCATTCGCTGGCGCAGGCGCTCACCGGTCTGTCGCCCGCACTGCGCACGCTGACCACCCCGGCTGCACTGCTCGCCGCGAAGCCGGGGATTCCGATGCGCCCAGCGGCGGACGATCTGGCCTTGATTCAATACACTTCCGGCTCTACCGGCGCGCCGAAAGGCGTGGCCCTCAGTCATCGCAATCTGTTGTCCAACATCGTTGCGTGGGGCCAGGCGGCCGAACTGTCGTCGTCCGACGTGTGCGTCAGCTGGCTGCCGCTCTATCACGACATGGGGCTGATCGGAACGTGGATGGGAAGCCTCTACCATGCGTTGCCGCTGGTGCTGATGTCGCCGCTCGACTTCCTGGCCCATCCCGAACGCTGGCTGTGGGCGATTCATCGCCATCGGGGTACCGTCGCCGCCGCACCCAACTTTGCATACGAACTGTGCGTGAAGCGCCTGGCCGAGCGTGATCTCGATGGGTTGGATCTGTCGTCATGGCGGCTCGCGGCCAATGGTGCGGAGCCGGTGAGCCCGGACACGCTCGACCGTTTTGCGCGGACTTTCGCACAATACGGCTTGCGTCGCGAGATTCTGATGCCGGTGTACGGCCTCGCGGAGTGTTCGGTGGGCCTGGCGGTTCCGCCGCCCGGCCGTGGCATGCGGGTCGATCTCGTCGCGCGCGATGCATTCACGCGCGAGCAGATCGCGCGTGCGCCCGCAGAAGGGGACGAGGTGCTGCGCTTCGTATCATGTGGACCGCCGCTGCCGGGACACGAGGTGCGGGTCGTCGGCGACAAGGGCGAGAACCTGCCCGAACGACACGTGGGGTTGCTCGAGTTCCGGGGCCCGTCCGCGACGCGTGGCTATCACCGAAATCCGGAAGCGAACGCGTCGCTGTTCGATCGTGGCTGGCTGAATTCGGGCGATTACGCCTACCTTGCCGAAGGCGAGATCTACATCACCGGCCGGGCCAAGGACTTGATCATCCGCGGCGGGCGCAACTTCTATCCCTACGATCTGGAACTCGCGGTCGGCGAGCTCGACGGGGTGCGCAAGGGCTGTGTCGCCGTGTTCGGGGTGGTCGACGCCGTACATGGCGGCGAGCGTCTAGTGGTCGTCGCGGAGGCCGCGGTGCAGCACGCGCGCGAGCGTGGCAGGATCGAAGGGCAGATCATGTCGGTTGCAGCAGACACGCTCGGGTTACCGCCGGACGACATCGTGCTGGTCCCGCCGCATGCGGTGTTGAAGACGTCCAGCGGCAAGATCCGCCGGTCTGCGGTGCGCGACGCGTACTTGGAGGGCCGACTTGGCGCGGCGACGGCCCCGCCGTGGCGTCAGGCGCTGCGGCTGTACCTGAGCAGTCTGGCCGGGCGGCTCGGAAAGGGGCTGTCGCTGCTGGGTTCCCGGATCTACGGCGTGTGGACATGGGGCTGGTTCATGCTGCTGTTGATGCCGGCCGTGGTCGGCATGCTTGCGCTGCCGGGCATCGACAACCGCTGGCGCCTCTGCCATCGGCTCGCGCGAACCTTCGCGCGACTGGCCGGTTGCCGACTCGAACTCCAGGGATTGGAACGAATGCCGTCAGGCGGCTGCGTGTTGGTGTCGAACCACGCGAGTTACATCGACGGCTTCGTGGTCGCGGCGGTACTGCCGCGTCCGGTCCGCTTCATCGCCAAGGCCGAATTCATGCGCAACCGCTTCCTGCATCTGCTTTTCAGACGCCTGGGCGCACAGTTCGTGGAACGCTTCGAGTCCAGCAAGGGTCTCCGGGACGTCGAAACGCTGGTCGCAGTCGCGCAGGACGGGCCGCCGCTGCTGTTCTTCGGCGAGGGGACCTTCAGTGCGCAGTCCGGTCTGCGTCCTTTCCGGCTCGGGGCCTTCCGCATCGCCGCGAGTGGAGGGCTCCCGGTCGTGCCGCTTGCGCTGGCCGGCACCCGCAAGGTGCTGCGGGATGGCACATGGTGGCCGCGGCGCGGTCCCATCCGCGTGACCATCGGCGAGCCCATTCTCCCGCCCGGCGACACCTGGCATGACATGGTCACACTGCGGGACCAGACCCGACGTATCATTGGGCAGGACTGCGGCGAGTCGCATCTCGACCACTTTTGAATGAAGATGAGGAGAACCGATAGATGGCGGACGATGAGCGCGCGCTGCCTGTGGCCGTTTCCGAAGTGAAGCGCAAGTGGCCGACCCCTTACCTGGTCAGTGCGGCGACCACGGCGCTGCTCGTGGTGCTTGGTCTGTTTCTTCTGGTCAGCCGTTCCTGGGAGCCCGAGGCCGCAGCCATCATTGGCACATGGGTGGCCGATGTCGAATACGAGCGCGGCACGCGGCACGCGGAACGATTCGAGTTCAGGTTGACCGGCACCGAAGCGTCGGGAACCGCGAGCCTGCGTGGCGTGCGTCGTGTCATCGAGCAGGCGCACCTCGAGGACGATCGGATAAGCTTTCTGGTGCGCAGTCGCGAGCGGATCGGCAATCAGCAGCAGGAAAGAGTCCATCAGTACGCGGCGCAGCTTCACGGGGACGTGCTGCGTTTCAGCATGCAGACCTTCACCGGCCTCGGCGAGTCCTTGGCGATCGAGTTCGACGCGCGCAGGCCCTGATCGCAGCTGTGGGCATGCTTGATTGCACCAGAACCGGACGCAATGTGCACTGAAGTAGTGCAAGTCCTGTGAAAATCCTGGAAAATTGCAGGCCCACCGTTTCGTGCGGTGACCTTGTCGATCGATTTTCCGAAGGATGTCCAACACCATGCGCTACCAGAATCTAGCAGAATTCCTTGCCTATGTAGAAGAGCGTAACCCGGGTCAGCCCGAGTTCATTCAGGCTGTCGCCGAGGTCATGGAGAGCCTCTGGCCCTTCATCGCCGAGCACCCGCGTTATGCCGAACATGGGCTGCTGGATCGTCTGGTCGAACCGGAAAGGATCATCCAGTTCCGCGTGTCCTGGATGGACGATGGTGGTGAAGTGCACGTGAATCGGGGCTACCGGATCCAGCATAGTTCGGCCATCGGTCCCTACAAGGGCGGACTGAGATTTCATCCGTCGGTGAATCAGTCGGTGCTGAAATTTCTCGCGTTCGAACAGACCTTCAAGAACGCCCTGACGACGCTGCCGATGGGCGGTGGCAAGGGCGGCTCGGATTTCGATCCGAAGGGCAAGAGCCCGCGTGAAGTGATGCGTTTCTGTCAGTCCTTCATCACCGAACTGTATCGTCATATCGGATCGGACACCGACGTACCTGCAGGCGATATCGGCGTCGGTGGCCGTGAGGTGGGTTTCATGGCCGGCATGATGAAGAAACTGTCCAACAAGTCGAGTTGCGTGTTCACCGGCAAAGGCCTGAGCTTCGGCGGTTCGCTGATCCGCCCGGAGGCGACAGGATACGGCACCGTGTATTTTGCCGAGGAAATGCTACGCCACGCCGGACGCTCGATGAAGGGCATGAGGGTCGCGGTGTCGGGATCGGGCAACGTCTCGCAGTATTCCATCGAGAAGGCAATGGAACTGGGTGCGAAGATCGTGACCTGCTCGGACTCGAGCGGTACCGTCATCGACGAGGAGGGTTTCACCGCCGAGAAGCTCGCGGTGCTGATGGATGTCAAGAACGTCCATTACGGACGTGTAGGCGAATACGCCGAACGGCTCGGTTTGAAATTCGAACCCGGCATGCGTCCGTGGCATGTGCCGGTCGACATCGCGCTGCCGTGCGCCACCCAGAACGAGCTGGACGGCAAGGACGCCCGTATGCTGGTGGAGAACGGCGTCGTGTGCGTGGCCGAAGGCGCGAACATGCCGTGCAACGCCGAGGCGGTCAAGGTGTTCGAACACAAGGGCGTGCTCTACGCACCGGGCAAGGCGAGCAACGCGGGTGGGGTCGCCACGTCGGGCCTCGAGATGAGCCAGAACGCGATGCGCATGTCGTGGACGCGCGAGGAGGTCGATGACCGTCTGCTGGAGATCATGCAGGGCATCCACAGTATGTGTCTGGAGTACGGGACGCGGCCGGACGGCAGCGTCAGCTATTCGGATGGTGCGAACGTCGCCGGGTTCGTCAAGGTCGCCGACGCGATGCTGGCCCAGGGTGTGGTCTGACCGAAGCGCTGGTGCGCCTCGGGCGGGGGAACGTCCGTGCTGCCCGGGGGCACGCAACAGCGCTTTTGCACCAACGCGGCGAACTCTGCGTATGCACCGGAGCTGCTAAGAAGGGCGCACGGGGACCCTGAGCGAAACCAACGGCGCGAATCGATTCTCGCCAAACCCGGTCGACGCCCGAGCGCAGGTCAGGACGGACGGACGAGGTGGGCCTTGAGCTTACCCAGCAGATCGAACAGGCGGCCTTTCTCGTCCTTATCCAGACCGGAGAAAAGTTCGATGACCCAGAGTTCGTGTGCCTGCGCCATCTTCCTGAACTGGCGCTTGCCGGCCGTCGTCAGCAGAACCGTATAGACCCTGCGGTCGCGCGGATCTTCACGACGCTCGACCAGACCTTCTTCGACCAGCTTGTCGGTGAGACCGGTGACGTTTCCGCCGGTGACCATCAGACGCCGGGACAACTCGCGCATCTTCAGGCCTTTGGGATGGCGATCCAGCTGAGCCATCAGATCGAAGCGCGGCAGTGTGCACTCATAACCCTGCCTCAGGCGTGTGCGCAAGTCGGATTCGATCATGTTGGTGCAGGCGAGAATGCGCAACCACAGCCTCAGGGCTTCGTGATCATCCGCAGTGGCGCGTGTCTCGTGATCCACCGACACCGGCGGGTCGATCTCCGCGTGATCCGGTCGTGCTGTATTCATGTCGTGTGCATCCGGCAATGTGAATGCGTTGATGCTGATCGATTGCAATTCCGCG